>JAFZBJ010000010.1 GCA_017561835.1 Candidatus Saccharimonadota bacterium
CACAGCAATTTCCACTGGAATGCCCAGCGTCCTAAACTGTGACATCGCGTGTGAAGTTACTTCAAGCACCAAGAATTCAGCACCAGATTCTGCAATTTTCTTAATGCGCGAGTTCAATGTATTTGCATCTACCGTGGTCATATGACCAAGCTCTGGTTCAAGTTCATCAACACCCCAAGCCACTGTGGTCATTAAGCCCGTGCGGCGCCCGGCCGTATTTAACATTTTCCAGATCATAAATGAAGTGGTGGTCTTGCCATTAGTGCCTGTTACACCAATCACGCGAAGCTTTTTGCCAGGGAATTTATACCTAGCGCCCGCTACTAAGGCCTGCGCAAAATGATAAGGCAACGTTGCACCATTATAAAGCGGCAGCTTTGAAATCGCATTATTCATATTTTGATTATACCACTAGCGGTAATGTTTCAGAGATTCAATCGGATTCTTAGAGGCGGCCTTGAGAGCTGGGTAAATACCAAAGATTACGCCCACAAGAAGTGCTGTACCAAAGGTCACAAGCAAAATCTGCAAGCTAATGTATGGAGCAAATGGAGTTACGATCGATACGAAGAAAGCCAAAATGTAGCCAAGAACCAAGCCCATAAAGCCGCCGAGCAGGGAAAGAATCAAAGCTTCAAACAAGAATTGAAGCAAGATATTCTGGCCAGAAGCGCCCACAGCTTTGCGAATACCAATCTCGTGCGTGCGTTCAGCCACAGATACCAACATAATATTCATTACGCCGATACCACCAACCACGAGAGAAATCGTTGCGACCAAGGTCAACATTCCAGAAACAATCGTAAATAATGAGCCAGCTGGGTGAGTTATCTCATCACCATAAGCCACCATAAAGTTGCTATCACCCTGTTTCTTTTCCTTAAGCTGTTCGCGAATCGTGTTAGAAACTTCGGCCAAGCTATCCGTGTTTGCGGCCTTCACATTTATCTGTTGAATCTGAGCCATGCCACTAATCTCTTCGACGTTCTTAATGTCGAGGATCAAAACGTTATCAAAGTCAACGTTGTTGAAGTTGATCGATTCTTCCACCTCGGAAAGCACACCCATCACGATGAAGCGTTCGCCCATCACGGTCAAAGTTTTGCCAACTGGGTTAGTCGTATTGAATAATTGAAGCGACAAAGTGTGGCCCACTACCGCTGTTTTATTAACGTTTTCGTTGTTACCGATAAACGTGCCAAAGCGTAAAGCTAAAGGCTGAATTAAATTAAAATCAGCGTTGGTACCAAGCACGGTCACGGAGCCAATCGTATTCTTTTCAGTAGAAACCGCGTGAGTAGAAAGCGCAATTGGCGCAGCAGCCGTCACATTCTCGATGCTTTTAATGGTCTCAATATCGCTCGCTGCCAAATTACTTCTTTGATAAGAATTAGAAGCGGTAAGCTCTCCTATGATGCCAGTCATTGCATCTTTATTAGAGGCTGGACGCACCACAATCAAATCGGCACCAATATTTTTAACTTGGTCTGAAATTAATCTCGAAATGCTACCCATCAAAGACAAAATCAAAATAATACTAGCAACACCAATTGCAATGCCAAGGCAAGTCAAAAACGAACGGGTACGATTTTCCTTAATGGAAATACGTGCCAATTTAAGATGGGTTTTAATCAAAAGTGACATTAGCGGCTCCTCCCTTTACGCTTTTTGCGCGTTTCAACTGGTTTTGGCAACTTGTGGTCAGCCACTGTCTTGATATCGGTATCGATTTGGCCATCAAGCATGTTAATCACGCGAGTTGCATAAGTAGTAAGAGCTGGGTTGTGGGTCACCATAATAATGGTGTTGCCTTCTTCGTGAATTGCTTTAAGCTCTTCCATTACAATATGTGACGAACGGGAATCAAGGTTACCGGTTGGCTCATCAGCAAGGATAATTTCTGGGTCAGACACGATGGCGCGAGCGATCGCTACGCGTTGCTGTTGGCCGCCAGAAAGCTGGGAGGGTAGATAGTATTCGCGTTCTTGCAAATGAAATCTCGAAAGTGCCGAGGAGGCTTGTTTGAGCCTGGCCACCCTTGGGGTTTGCGTATAAACTAGTGGTAAAGCCACGTTTTCGATGATTGGCAAGTCTTCAATCAGATTAAAGTTTTGGAAAATAAAACCAATTTTTTTGGCACGAAGTCTAGCTTGGCGAGCGGCCGAAATATTGGCAGCGTTTTCGCCATTAAGCTTGTATTCGCCACTAGTGGCGCGATCAAGCAAGCCAATAATATTAAGTAGAGTCGTCTTGCCGCAGCCAGATGGGCCCATAATCATAATGAATTCGCCGCGTTTTACGGTGAGATCAAAATCTTTGAGTGCAAAAGATTCGGTATCGCCATAGCCATACCGTTTCGTTAGTCCCTTAAGCTCGATTACTGTATCGTTCATTATTTTTCTCTAACTTGGCGGAAGCGTTCGCCCCTTGGGACGCGTCGCGAACGCCAAATTTATTTGGCGGAAGCGAGAGGATTCGAACCTCCGGTACGGTTGCCCGCACACACGCTTTCCAAGCGTGCTCCTTAAACCACTCGGACACACTTCCGTCTTGCCGAATTATACCAGAAAAATTGTCTTAAAACAACCTCAAACGCGTTCCAAAATCACCAAATTTTCAATATGTGGTGTACGTGGGAAAAAGTTATAAGTTTTTACGTTCGCAATTTTATAATTTGCGCATAGTTTTGCCACATCACGCGCCTGCGTTGCCGGGTTGCAAGAAAGATAAATAATCTTTGGCGGTAATACTTCGAGCAAATGGTTAATCAGTTTTTCATCGCACCCCGCACGTGGCGGATCCAAAATCACCGTTGCGTCTGGGCTTACGTACTCCAAAGCTTCTTCCGATTTAGCTAGCACCGGCTTCGCCCCATTAAACACATTATTTTCTAGCTCGCCATAGGCCGCCTTATCACATTCCACAAGCGTCAAATCACGATCCGCCGCTACCGATAAACCAATCGTACCCACACCAGCGTAGAGATCCAAGACTTTTTCAGTCTTAATATGCTTCTTTATCTCAGTAAGAGCCATTTCATAAACCGGTAAATTTATCTGGAAAAATCCATTTGGCGAATAAGAGTATTCGTGCCCTAAAATCGTATCCTTAAGTTTTGGAAAAACCGGATGCGGCCTACCATTTTCAAACAACCCCCCACTCACTTCACCAGCCGCATTGCACCTAAGAAGCAGTGATTGGTATTTGCGCGCCTCTTCACTGCGAGCATTTAAATCTGCCACAATGCGCTTTGCTGCCGCCAAAATCTCTGGTTTTTCCAGGGAAGAGTTAGCAATTGGCACCTTGCGATGCGACCCTCTCGCGTGAAATGCTAATTTTATTTCACGGGACTCATTGTCGAAGAACAGAGCATATTCCATTTTGTTGCGATAAAAATACTCGTTGCCATCCGTTAAACATTCGGTTTCAATCGCGAGACCATTTTGACGAAAAACCTCTTTCACGAGCTCCGCTTTCATCAATAATTCATACTCAAAATCCATAATTTGCCATGGCGAAGTCGACAAAAACGCCTCGTCACGTGGTTCAACGCGGTGCGAAGAAGGCTCCGTCACCTCTGTTGCAATGGCCTCAAAATAATGCGACTTCTTACGCGTCACATCATATTTTAAAACTGTCTCGCCTGGCAGAGCATTCCAAAAGAAGCCCTTCATTCCGGCCGTCGATAACGCCTGCCCACCTGGCACCAATTTGTCGATTTTCACGTGTTCCATTTCGCCCCTATTATACCACACCTCCACCCCTTTACTTTTACCCCGTCGTATGCTATAATAATAGTATATATGTCTGCTGAGGAAACTCTTAAATTGTCCGAAGAAAACGCCCTCCAAAATGGCGACCATTTTTCCTCTGTTACAGGCAAAAAACTTCACCTAGAAGGCTCCCGCAGCGCCAAATCATCCATTGGCGCTATTTTGGCAATTCTCGGTTTTGGCTTAGTGGCTCTCTTTTTAATTAATGGCAGCAACAACATCATTTCAGATCTTGGAGATCGTCTCGTTTCCCAAACCGACGTCCAACAAGCCGACGCTACCGCCAGCAAAAAAATCGTCCTAGCCGAAGCCCTAAAATCTGGCGATTTTCCTTCCGACACTGCAAAGCTCCTCAAAGAAGAGGGTTATCGCGTAGGCTTCTTTGATGACGCCGGCAATTTTGTTGAATCCAATAAAAGCGACCGCGAACTCGCCATCGAAAAAGAAGGGAATATCATTCTCGCAAGCGAATTTGTTGATAAGTCTAACTCCGATGCCAAGCTTCACAGTGCAATCAAAAAAGCCACCTACGGCAACACCGCCTACTATTACGATGATGCTGCTAAAAAAGTCTTCCAAGAAATTGGTGTCTCTCGTAACAATTATGCCAACAATGAAGAGTTTGAAACGGTAATGAAACGCGCACTTGGCGATAATACCGAAGTTAATGTTAACACCGCTACTAAAGTAACCTCCACTGACGAAAATGGAAACACTAGTACGGCCTATAAAACCAGCGGCACTCAAGCCAGCTCGCGTTACCAAGACGCCGAAGCTTTCGTAAATGATGTTGCTAGCAAAAACCCTGGCACCACCTCCACCGAAGCCACCCTGGCCGCCGCAGATTCTCTTAAAGTAGCCGACACCGTCAGCAAAGAGCAACGCTCGAGTAGGTTTTATGTTGTCTTCATGGAAAGCATCAGCAAAACCAAAGCTGGCAAAGGCGACACTGCACGTATCAATGAAGCCATGAATTATTTCTATAAAACTACTACCACTCAGGTCGTAGATACTGCCACTGGCCAAATCATTTCAGTTAAGGGTAGTCCAATCGAATCACCAAGCCTTCGCGCCGTTCTTACCGACAGCAAAGTTGATGCCTATACCGTCAAAAACTATTCGTCTGACCGCATTCTTAATCTCGCCGCCAACCAACTTAACCTCACTACTGCCAGCACCAAAAGCGTCGCTAGCCCGATTTTCTCGGCAATTTCCAGAACCGTCACATCGGTAGCTAACCGCTTTAGAACCACTATTGGTCGCTTGTTTGGTTCCGGCAAAGAAGCCGCCGACACCACCATTTTGCAATCCGCCGTCCCAACTATAGCTTCTTCGCTCAACAACAACTCCTTGCCGCAAGGTATCGAAGCTGGTGAGCTTCTCGTTGAAGGAGCTGTCAACGTTGGCCGCAAGCTCGCAGTCTCTGGTAGTGGCGCCACCGCAGGTAATGCCGACGCCGTCCTCGCGTACCAAAAAACCGTCAACGATTATCTTGCCCTCGAAGCCGCTGCGGATCGCCTCGAGCGCAGCCCGTTCGACATTACTTCGCCAAATACTTTTCTAGGCTCCTTGGTTCGCCAATTTTCTAGTCTTTTAAAACCAACTAGCTTTACCTCGATGTTCACTAGTCTACCAACCTTAGCTGGTAATTCAATCGCCAACCTTGTAACCGGTGGCGCCTACGCCGATACGGTCAGCAGCTATCTCACCACTTATGGCGACTGTGACACTTACGCTACAATTGGTGCTGTTGGCACTAGCCAATGTTCTACCATTGCCACCTTCGACTCCTCAACTCTCAATGCTTTTGACGATGCTAACTTCCAAAAGTTTGTCGAAGAAAACACCATTTTCGAGAACAGTGTCCGCACCATTAAACCTGGTTCAGCCTTAGCCAATTTTATCCTCTATAACGACGAGCGCCAAACTCCACTTGGCACTATTGATGGTGGCATTTTAAACTCTATCAAAGCAAGCGACCACAATATTCAGTTTGTTTCCAACATTACATCAATGCTTGAAACATTCTCGTCGGCAAAAAGCGCAGATCTTCGTATGGCCTCCGGCGCAGCCTTCGTTAATAGCAAAGATAACACCGACTGGCAAAACTACAAATACGCTCAGCGTTACGTCTCTATTGCTCGTGCCACCGCCGCTCTCCGTCAGTACTCTACCGATACTACTGCCTATCAAAAAATCCGCTACTTCGAAGGGGCCGAAAACCCAGTAATTGCTTTCTTAAAAACTGAAGCCGAGGCCGAGACAAGTTTGGCAAAATTACCATAATAATAACCATAAAAAGGATGCTATAATAAAACTATGAAGGTGAGGAAATTCTTATATTCGGCGATTCTTATTCTTGTTGCTTCAATTTTTATCATCCAGCCAACCCTCGCTATTTCTCAGCAACAGCTTGAAGAATTCGCCAACAACGACATCATGTTTTATGACCCAGAGGATTCTGAGACATTCAACTGTTACACCACCTCTGCAAAAACCGTCAAAGAAACCGACAACGAATCAATGATTTGGAACTGGTTTGTAAACGCCAACATCCCGGGTATTTCTAATAATGCAGAAGTAATCTCTGGCATCATTGGTAATCTCAAACAAGAAAACAGCTCTTTTGACCCGTTTGCTTGGGGCGGCTATCACGAAGATGGTAGCGAAAGAGCCCGCGGCATTTTTAAAGCTCATAACTCTAAGTTTAAAAAAGCTGTCGAAGATGTTTTTGGCAGTGATATTTGGGACAAAAAGAATCTAGATAAAGACACGGTTCGCCGCGGTATTGAGATTGAGCTCGAATTTATGACTTCATCAGACTACAACTGGAACGGTTCCGGCTTCCCAAACCTTCTCGATATCCCAACCAATAAAGCCGGTGAAGATGGCGCCGCCGCTTATGCTGAGCTGTTCATGCTCGTCTTCGAAAGGCCAGGCAACTACGCCAGTCTCGAAGCAACACCATCAGAATACAGAATAAGTGCCTTTTACATCCAAGATCCAGGAGTAAAGGCCTATGAGCTTATCTATAACAAAGGTAGAACTACAAATCACCTATACCTTTTTGGTAATGCAGGCGGCAATCCTCGCCGCAGCTACTATGCTCGTGAGGTTTACAGAAAATATGCCAATAATCCAGTCCACACAACTGCCCAAACCACCTTTAGCGATTCCGACGCCACAATCATTGGTGACTCGTCACTAAACAACATCGAAAACACACTTAAAAACTCTCTTCCAGGCGCCGATATTAAAACCGTAGAAAATATGTCAGCTGCCACCTCGCTCATTAGTAGCTCCCGTCCAAATGTCTTTTTCTACTTTGATCTTTCAAAAGAAACCATCGGCGAAGAAAACCTCGTGTCCCTTCTTAATGCTTATAAAGATAAGAAAATCTACTTCATCATAAATAAAAGCTTTGATAACACTGATTATTACACCGTCAACGAGACACTAATAAAATCCAAACATAGTTCGATGCAATCCATAATCATCGTTAATCGCCCAAGCGAAGTCTCAAACAAGATATCGGAATTATTCCAAGAAGACGTCGTGAACCTCTGTAGCGGCTCAAGCTCCTCATCTTCCGATAATGTCATTCAACAATATGCAGAACTCGGTTCAATCACCGGTCGTCTCAATGAAGACTCTGATACAATCGGCTGCGCTCCTGGCACCACGCCAGTATTAAATATTAATGGAGAAAACTACACCATTCCAACCTACTACGCTGGTAAAAGTATCAAAATTCGTCTCTGTGCTGTCGAATCGTTAAAGGGTACTGTTGGAGTTGCTTCAGATTATACCGGTCGAACCTTCCAAAAAGCCAGTTGTAATCCAAACGGCAAAAACATCACCGTCTCAACCTCAGCTGGGTTCGATTTCTCATCAGACATTCAGCGCCCAGCAGACAACTCATCCGTCTTTAATTCTAATGTATCAGGAGTTTATTACGCTTTTGGTGAATACCTAAAAGAAGTTCTCGGTGTAAGCCGTGTACCAGTCAACTCCTCCTACCGCTCACCAGCCTTCCAAAAAATCATCAACACAGTTAATCCATGGTCAAAAGACCTTAGCTGCTCGTGGTATGGCGGAAGTGACGTAGGTACCTGGGGCGGAGCTGGTGGTGAAAAAACCTCAAACCACGTTTCCGGACACGCGCTTGATTTAAACATTAAAACCCTTACTAATTACTACAACAACAACCAGAATGGGTTTAAACAATTAGTTGATAGTCTCCCATATAACACTAAGTGTTTCTATAGCAACACAAAAGTTACCGATGTGCCTACTACTGGCGACTGGAATACTCCAATCATTAATCACTTCCTTTGTAACGTCATCCCTTCATTCCACCTCTACTTCACTGTTTCTAATGAAAACTGGCACATTCAAGCAATAGAGGATAATTAATGAAAAATATTAATAAAAAAGTATTAATCGCTATCGCCGCAGTATTTTTATTATTTATATCAATAATAATTATTATCTTAACCAAAAACGAACCAGAAACACCTTTGCCGGGAATTACTATTGATAATTTTTCAGAATACTTTCCAAATACCACCACACAAGAACATAACAAAGTTTTTCATGTTCTATATAGTCAGGTGGCTAATTCAGTCAACGGGTCTACTACTATTCCAGAGTCCGGCGCCCTAATCCGCCCAAATTCCATCAATTCCTATAATTCATACACCACAGCCGTCGTGGATATTGATTCTTTACAGCTTAGTTTTCTTCTCAAAATTGATGAGACCAATGTCTTAAATGATTTTGGTGTTTTAATCTCATGTCCAGATCAAAAAGATATCATCTACCAAGGCTCTTCTTGTAGTATTTACAATGAGGAAGGATTCACTCACGCCGTTTGGGATCATAGCTACCTTATAGATAATATTCTTCGTGGCAACGCCGCCTCTTTTGTGATGGATTATATTGGTGAATTTATTGTTTCACCAACCGAAATTGCCACAGCTCCACTATCTCACGACTCCATAACTTATACAATTAAAGTCATAGAGTCTAGCTATACTTCTTATTCAAAAAAATCAAACAAGTTAATCTATAGCCTAGACCTAACCATAGACGATAATCGTTCTTATAAGCTTTATGTTAACACTGATCTTGATTCCGAAGAAGATATTGTAGCCATCTATGTCACCAACCAAGATATTCAAAACCACTCTGTAGCCGCCATCTTTAATTCAAAAGATAGTAGTTTAGAAAATTGGATTCGCTCACTTTCAGGTGATGTAAAAATTGATTATAAAAACAACTAAACTTTTTCAACGCTCGTAATAATTACTTGGTTACCTTTAAAGTTTTGCACCAAACACTTACGGCGCGAAGCATCAAGTTCTGAAAACACATCATCAAGCAGCACCACAGGTTTTAGCCCAGTTTTTTGGTATACCAAATCTGCCTCAATAAATTTCAGCGCCAAGATAATTGAGCGCATCTCCCCACGCGAAGCCGAACCTTCCGCCACCTTATCATTTAAATAAAATACAAAATCATCCCGGTGCACCCCAAATCCAGTGTGCCCTAAGTATGAGTCCCGCGTAAACTCTGCCTCGAGCTGTTTTAAATACTGTGCCTCAGTTACCCCTTCAACTTGGGTTTCAAGTAACAACTCCACCTTATCATCGTTTTCCGCAATCGAGCGATAAACCTCAGTTAATTTCTTATTAATCTCATCCACAAATTCTAGCCTAAATTTCGCGATCTCACAGCCATACCGTGCTAGTAACATATTCCACGAAAAAACGTCGCCAGGCCGCAAATTTTCGCTTTTGAGAAGCTCATTTCGCTGCTTTAGGGCCTTATTATATTTTAGAAGCGCATCATTGTATCGCCCATCAAATTGCCCAAATACTAAATCAAAATAATCACGGCGGCGAGATGGGGAACTAGAAATCAAATTAAGATCAGATGGTAAAAACAACACCACGGGATAACGATTCTTTTTTGGAAGCCTCTTAAACTTTTTATCTATAATTACAAAGTTTTTTTCTTTTCCATCATAGGTCACCACATTCTTCTCGCCATTATTAAACTCAATCTCTACCCGATAAAAATCCTCACCCCGCTTCAAAATTTCCGCGTCCACCGCCCTAAAACTTTTACCCTGAGTTAGAATATAAATCGCCTCAAGTACAGAGGTCTTTCCACAACCATTCTCACCTAAAATTAGTGAAGTCTCATCTGTGCACTCCAAATTATATTCGGAGTGATTTCTAAAATTCACTAATTTTACAGATTTAATTATCATGCGTTGAGTGGCATCACAATATGTGTGTAGTCCTTATTTTTCTTATTAGTAAGAAGTACTGGTGCCAAGTGTCCAGCAAAATCAAAACAAATTTCATCCTCATCCATCACATTTAGAGCATCCATTAGAAAGCGCGAATTAAGCGTCACCTTACCTTCTTTATTCACTATGGTTTCAATCTTAGAATCATTCTCACCAAACTCATTAGCTACCGATTTTACTAAGAATTCGTTTTCACCCTTAGTTTCACAAACAATCGAACCACCCACACCCTTAGCAAACAGTGCAGCAAGTTTAGTTACGCGCATCAATTCATCACGTTTTAACACTATCTTAATATCGTTTTCTTTTGGAATTAATTTAAGATAATCGGGGAAGCTAGCATCAATTAATTTTGAAATAATTTCGACTTCACCTAATCTAAATCTCACTAAGTCTTCATTAAACGAGAACTCGATTTCTTCCATATCATCACTAATCGAACGCATCACCTCCTGCAGGGAAGTAGTAGGTACAATCGCAGCAACTTCACTCTCAACCTTATTAATAATCTTTTTCTCAGCTAAACGATAACCATCAGTAGCTGCTACCGCAAGCACCCCATCATAAGTATTAAAATACACACCAGTAAGAGCTGGGCGAGTAAGATCGTTTGAGCTTGCAATAATTACTTGGTTTAAGCCATTTTTAAAATCTTCCACACTCATCTTAAAGGTTACAGCTTGTGATTCATTAATCTCAGGAAGTTCCGGAAAATCATCAGCAGCAGCACCATTAATTACAGAAGAATATTTACCAGCACTAATTGTTACTTTAGTATCCTTGGCACTAATAGTAATATTCTCGCCCTTAGGGAGATTAGAAACAAACTCAGCAAGAAGCCTAGCTGGAACAGTCACTACACCATCTTTAGAGTCTGATACTGGAAGATAGTCAACTACTGCCATATCAAGATTAGTGGTAGTGAGTGATACCTTTTTATTATCAACCCTAATTAATACATTATTTAAAATAGGTAACGTAATTTTACTAGTAGCTACTCTACTTACAGTATTTAATGCTTTGGCTAGTTTTTCTTGAATAACTTTGATTTCCATTTTTTACCCTTTCTTTTAATTATTTAAGTAATAGTAGTTATAGACTATGTGGAAACTGTGGAAAGTTAACTTATTATAAGAGGAGAAATTTCTGTTTAAAACATTGTGAAAACGTGTTGAAAAGTCTTGTTTAAAAGTCCACCCAGTTTCTTTTCCACTTTTTTGTACACAATTTTTTAACAGACTTTTTCGTAGGGTTTTACACAAGATTTCCACAATTCTAGCCATAGATTTTTTCCTTAATTTCTTCAATTTGATCCCTTAAGGTAAAGTTTAATTTAAGGTCGGACTCAATCTTTTTAATACCGTGCATTACGGTGGTGTGATCTTTTACTCCAACTTCAAGCGCGATTTTAGGTGTACTCATCGAAAGTTCTTTAGAGAGAAGAAACATTGCAACTTGCCTTGCGGTTTTAATATTGCTCACCCGGCTTTTACCACACATATCTTTTACTGACATTTGATAATATTTAGCAACCATATCAAGAACCCGCTTCGCAGACACTGAGCGCATCTTTGAGCCTTTATTCACATTTATAGCGCCGTTTCTTATGAGTTCTAGTGGGGTAACACCGCGTACATCAGACATGAGAAGAAGTGTAGAGAATTCACCTTCAAGGTCACGAATATTAGTGTTTACATTCTCAGCTAAGTATTCGATAGCCTCTTGTTCAATCTCAGCACCAAGCATTTCAGCCTTAGCTTTAAGAATTGCGCACTTATCCTCAAACTTAGGAAGCTGCAAATCAAATGCACCAGCCCAGGTTAACCTCGAAGCAAGCCTTTCATCTACGGTTTTAATTTGACTTGGTAGACGATCGGAAGTCACAATAATTTGTTTATTAAGTTGGTAAAGATCATTAAAGATATTAAAGAATTCTTCCTGGCTCTTTTCCTTATTAACAATAAATTGGAAATCATCAATAATTAATACATCAAGCTTTTGGAATTTCTTATGGAACTCTTTACCTTTACCATTCTGAATTGAATCCACGAAGTCTGAATAGAAGTGAGAGATAGGTGTATACAAAATCTTGAGATTTGGGTTTCGCTTCAAAAGCTCGTTACCGATCGCTTGCACAAGGTGGGTTTTACCTAAACCTGGACCACCATAAAGGAAGAATGGATTATATCTAGTACCTGGGGAATCAATGATACTTTTGGCTGCTGATACGGCGAGGTCGTTGTTAGAACCGACAATGAAGTTATCTAAGGTATATTTTTCATTTAAACCATTTTCGTAACCAGTGAGAGGTTTATTACTCTTGAGTGACTTAACACGCTCGCGCACCTTTTCATTACTATTAATTACCTCATGTGGTTTAACCTTGGTTTTAGAATCAGACTGGACGATAAATTCAATATCATTAAATTCTACACTGTTATTTTTAAGAGCAGAGCTAAACTTATCAAAGTAACGGGAGCGAAGCTGCTTTACATAAAAGGAGTTTCTAACTCCAATCTTAACTACTCCATCTTCAATCAAAATGAGCGACGTATCTTTAATCCAAGTAGAAAAATTATCAGGCGAAACTTTTTGTTCGATTTCGGCTAATACGTTTTTCCAAACATCGTACATTTAATTGACCTCCTTCTTTACAGATAATTATAACACCAAGACTAGACTTTTCCACAGGTTTTTCTCTATATTTTTTATTGTATAATATGGTTTTTATTTAACAGGGGTGATTTTTCCACAGGCGCCCCGCATTCCCTAAAACAAGTGTGGAAAACTTCTTGAAAATTGTGGATAAATGCGCTATACTATAACAAGATTTTGAAAGTAATTAAAATTTAAGGAATAATATGCCAAAACGCACATATCAGCCACACAAGCGTCAACGCAAAGTTGAACATGGCTTTATGAAACGCAATGCCACCGCTAATGGTCGCAAAGTCTTAGCCCGCCGCCGCCTCAAAGGCCGCGCCCGCCTAACCGCTTAATTACAAGCCCCGTCAAGGGGCTTGTTTGGTATATAATATATATATGCTCAACAAAAAATACCGCTTTCACTCCCGCGGTGGCGTTCGTTACGTCTACCAAAAAGGGAAAACTATCCGTTCGCCAAAAGCGTCCCTGGTTTTTGTTGAGAATTCTCGTGGCTTCACCCGTGTTGCAGTGGTGATCTCTAAAAAAGTTATCAAAACTGCCGTGGGTCGCAACCGTGTCCGCCGCCGTGTTTACGAGGCGCTCCGCAACAATTTTCAGTATTTGCCACCAAAAACCGACTACGTTTTTGTGATATTTAGTAAAGATGTTGCCACGATGCCAGCTTCTGAATTAGAAAAACTCCTCGGAGACCTAGTCGCCGAGGCTAAGATATGCTACAATAAATAAGATATGAGTGTGAAAAAAGCTATTACATTAATTATTATTGTCGCCGCCATTACGGGCATGATTATGGCTGGTGGCCTATTTAATCTTCTTGACATTATTATTGTTCGCCCAATCGTCAACATCCTATTTATTATCTTCAACCTCGTTGGTGACTTTGGTCTCGCCATCATCATCTTTACTATTATTGTTAAACTTGCGATGTTGCCACTCACTAAGCGCCAACTTCACCAAACCAAACTCATGCGCAAGATCCAGCCAGAGCTCGCCCAAATCAAAAAGAACTGCAATGGTAATCGTCAGCTTGAGTCTCTCCAAACTATGGATCTCTACAAGCGTTACAACGTTAAACCATTCGCTTCAATCCTCACTCTTCTTATTCAGCTCCCAATTTTTATCGCAATTTTCTCTGCTATCCGTGTAATTGCTACCCCACTCCCAACCGACAACCTTAATAATCGCGCTTATGAAATCGTGGCCTATGATGGTTCACGCATTAAAGAGCTTAAAGAAAAACAAACCGCCTACCTTGATAGTGTGAAAGCTGTCCAAGAATACACCCAGGCTCAAAAAGAAGCTGAGAAAAATACCGAGAACACAGAAGAGGCCCCAGTCGAAACCACCGAGGCCACTGAGGCTACCGAAGCCCCACAAATTATCGAATATGATTTTCATCCACAACTCTTTGGTGTGATTAATCTTGAAGCCAAAGCCAGCGATGTTCTCACCGACAAACGCAGCTGGAGCGCCTTCTTTATCTTGATCTGTGCTATTGCTGCCGCCTTCGTCCAATACTTCATGACTCGCCAACAAATGTCTTCTGGCAAATCCGAGAAGAGCAAGAAATTCCGTGACCTCGTACAAGATGCCAAGGATGGTAAAGAAGTTAACCAATCCGAAGTTAACACATTCGCAACTGGCCAAATGGGCAAGATGATGCCAATCATGATGTTCTTCATCATGTTTAACCTTCACGGCGCCCTTGCCTTCTACTATTTCCTCAGCAACGCAATTACCGTATTCCAACAAAAACTCGTGCTCAAAAAAGCTGAGGAAGAAATGGATAATCTCGCCGACAAGGCAATTCTAAAAGAACTTAAAAACATTCAGGAAGCTGAAGTTGTTGAAAACAAAAAAACAGGAACAAAAATCACTCGTATCTCCGCAAAGGATATTAAAAAGAAAAGGAGATAATAAATGAATAAAGACGAATCAATCCGCTTCGCAGCCAAATACCTCGAGGACCTTCTCAGTTTCTTCGGTATCAACGTAGCAGTGTATTCCACGATCGACGATGAAGTTATTCAGCTCTCGGTGCCATCCACCTCATTGAACTCACTTCTCATCGGCAAGAACGCAGACAATCTCCGCGCCCTCCAACACGTCGTTTCAATGGCGCTTGCCGCCAAAAACGCCGAAGTGGTACGCGTGAATGTAGATGTCGCCGACTACAAACGTCAACGTGCTGACCGCATCGCCGACAAAGCTGAGGGTTGGATCAAGAAAGTTCGTGAAACTGGCGAATCAATGACTATCAATCTTAGCCCAGCCGATCGCCGCGTAGTTCACAAACTTGCTGAAGACTATTCTGACATCACCACCCACTCTGAAGGGGAAGGGAAAGAAAGAAAACTCATCATCAGCAAAATTGACGTCGCTGAAGACTAAACAAAAAATAAGCTCCCAGTCGGGAGCTATTTTTATTCTTCAGGTTCCTCAGATTCTTCCGGTTTTTCTTCGCCCAGGATTATCACGATATCGTGATTTCTACCATCAACACCTTCCGGTAAAGTATCAGTCGCGGTTACACCATAATGTTTTTCGAGCTCTTTAATGGTGCCATCAACATCGTCGCTAAGCTTCACGATCAGGTATTTTTGCGTGTAGGCGCCTTCAGGTGCATTATCAACGGTCTTTACGGTAAAGCCATCCTCTTCAAGGGTTTCTTTTTCGGATGCAGCTAAACCTTCGGTTTCGGTACCGTTTAGAACCATAATATCGGCCGCTTCACGCACTACTGGGTCGCTATTAAACTGTTGCTCAACATATTTTTGGATAGCGGTATAGTTGCCAACTCCAGCAGAAGGAACGACATAAGAAATACCATTGATATTTGCCGTGGTCATATAAGTAATACCTTTAGTCCAGTCGAGTAGGGAAACTTGACGCATAGATTCGAGATCAAACTCAAAGGTAAGATGCGCAGCGGTTTTGATCTCGGATGTAGTGAGATTAGAACGGAGATTATCACCAAGCGTGCCAGCAAGACTCATCATATCGCCAAGCGACAGGTTAGTTTCGTAGACCTTATTCTTAATGCCGATTAGAATCTTCTGTTGGCTGTTACCGCGCGAGAAGTCACCAAGGGTCGTACCATGGCGTGCTCTAGCAAGACCAAGCGCTTGTTCGCCATTAATCTCATATTCCACGCCAGCATCAAACACAGCCTTCGTCCAGTTGTAATCATGAATATCCTCATCAAGCGTTACTTTGATGCCCCCAAGCGTATCGACAATTTGAATTAACGACTGCCAGTTTACGTGTACGAAGTATTGGAAATCAATGCCAAGAATACTACCAACCTCATTCATCAAAGCCTGGGCGCCGGCCTCTTCGTTGTCATTTCGCATATTCTTGCACCAGTAGACTTCATTAATCTTGCCGGTAGCCGTGCAGGTTGGGGAAGCCTTCAAATCGCGTGGCAAGCTGAGCATAGCAACATCGCCGGAAGTCTGATCGATACTAATCACCATAATTGAGTCGGTAAGCTGTGCGCCATCGTGCGCGTGGTCTCCCTCAGTGCCATCCATATCATAACCACTGGTGCCAAAAGCCAGAATATTAGTGCGGCCATGCCCGTTGGTCTTAAGAGGCTCATAAGTGTCACTCATTAAAGTGCCAAAAGCGCCAAAAATATTATCGCGACCACCAGTAATCTTCATAATAATATCGTTGCCCCACAAAAGAAGCGCAGTAGCCCCGGCGATTAATACAAAAAGAAACACCAAAATAATGGTCAAAACGATGTGCTTCTTCTTGTGTTTCTTGGGTTTAATGTCGTCAGACACGGGCTTTTCCTCTTTTACTGGCTCTGGATTATTATTTAATTGGTCAAATTCGAAGGCGGTAGCTGGGGCTAGGAAGCTTTCGGTCACTTCCTCGCGGTCAGCCTTCATATATGATTTTTCAACGGATTTCTTATCTGGAACAACGGCGACCGGAGTTTTTTCAACCGGCTTTTCTGCTGGTTTTTCTGCCACTTCTTGCACAGGCTTCTTAGCAGCAGGCCTTTTTGCAGCCTTTTTAGCAGGTTTCAACACTGGTTGCGTGTTGATAGGAACTGCTTTTTTGGCGCCAGACTTCTTAGTGGCGGTCTTGAGGCCGTCAATTGATTTATTTTTATCCATTGTTATAATTATATCATAATGACGATTAAGCTTACCAAAAAGCAACTACTTCTGCTAGACTTTATCAAAGAATTTACAGAGACGCATAATTATTCGCCATCTTATCGCGAGATTATGGCTGGCGTTGGGCTTAAATCTGTTTCTGCCGTAGCCGAGCACATCGGTAATCTTGTTGAAAAAGGCGTCATCAAAAAGACTGCAGGTAGTGCCCGCTCTCTAGAGCTTGTTGACTATCGCCACGAAGAAACCGTCACTCTCTTTAAATCTACTCTCGAAACCGCCTCCGAAGAGGATAAAGCAGTATTACTCCAAGCCGCTGAAATTTTAGGGCTCGACCTAGAGAACTAATCTTTACAAAACGCGTCAAACCTGTTATGCTTTAACTAGGAGTATTATCCCTATGAAACATAAAAACAGGAAAAAACGCAGTAACCAATTTCTAATAATTCTATTTGTGCTGGCCGTTATTGTAGTACTGGCGGTTTTGGCCGTAAAATATATTGATTTTGATAAGATATTTAACCCAACACCTGAGCCAAAGCCAACCACGGCACAGGTAACTCCAACCACAGAATCAACCCCAACCACGGAGCCAACTTCAGAATCGGGTACACAACAATCTTCCGACCCAACCCCAACTCCAGCTCCCGAACCAGAACTCGCAAGCAAGGTTGCACAATATGACGGTAATAACCCAAATAGCGAAGATCGCATAACCGGTGCCATCACATATGCTGGCAAAAATAACGACAGTCTAATGATTCGTGTAAACATCGACCAATATCTAAACGGCGGGGAATGTAATCTGATTCTCGAGTCAGACGGCACCGCTAAGTATGGCGCCGCTGCAAACATTGTTGACGCGGCATCTACTTCTACATGTGAAGGTTTTAACGTACCGCTCAGTGAGCTTCCAGCCGGTAAATATGACATTGTTATCGTAGTCACCTCCGAACGCAAGTCTGGCACCATAAAAGGGAGCGTCAACCTATGAGCAGTCGATACGATCGACGTCTCAAACTAGCCCTACCTGGAATTTTTGCGGCCGTTACTACCTTTGCATTTCTTAATCAGGGAACTAAAGTTGCTGTTGACGCAGCATCGCTCGAAAAGTTTGACCCGGGCAACATCGTCTCTGACTATATTATGGGCAATTACAAATCGATGACCGAAGAGGAAATTCAAGAGTTTTTGAACAGCAAAAACAGCTGCAGCAATAAAAACAAAGAACTTTACGACGAAATGAGTGCCGCGTGGAGCGACAAAGGCTACACTTGGCACTGGAACGAAGACCACTTCGTTTGTCTTTCCGAAGAACTTTTTGGCGATGGCGAAGTAATCGGTGAAGGCGACACCGCCGCGCATATTATTGCTGAGGCCGCCAAAGACTACAAAATTAATCCCCAAGCAATTCTGGTTTTGTTGCAAAAAGAAACCAGCCTCATCACGGATCCATATCCAAACAACCGCGATTATCGTAAAGCCACAGGTTACGGTTGCCCAGACACTGCTGCCTGTAGCGAAAAATACTACGGCTTCAAAAATCAAGTTCGCAGCGCTGCCGCACTATTCTCGACCGTGCTTAACGGTGGCTGGACCAACTTCCCACTTGGAGAAAACTACATTCAATACAATCCAAACGCAGCCTGTGGCGGATCAACAGTAGACATTAAAAACCTCGCCACTTCGGCCCTCTATCGTTACACGCCGTATCAGCCAAACGAAGCCACCATTGCCGCTGGCTATGGCACCGCGGAGTGTGGCGCCTACGGCAACCGCAATTTTTACTTATATTTTAGTGATTGGTTTGGCGACCCCACCATCCAGCCGTCCATCCAGCCAGAAAACCTTACTGCAAAACTCAACGATGATGGTCAAATTGAGCTAAATTGGGAAATTTCTAAGTACAATACCGAAGAAATTACAAAGTACGAAATCATCTTTGTTGATAGTAAGAAAAAAGAATACAAATATGAAGTCAAAGACACTAAGGAAACCACCTACACCGCAAAAGAATTACCAGTCGGTGAGTATAAGGCCGTGTCCGTAAAAGCTATCAGTAAAGAAAACCAGCTATTAACTAAAATCGACATTTCTTTGAAAGCATCAAAACCACTTTCATCACCAAAAATTCTTGATATTAAGCAGACTGAATCTGGCATCGAGGTATCCTGGCAAAAACCAGCCAGCACCGGTGGCTCTGCGCTTGAAAAATATGAGATAGTCATCACGAATTCCTTTGGCATTGAATATAAGGAAGTAGTCAAAGATGTTAAGCTCGAAAAGTACACCTTTAAAGATTTGCCGGCTGGCGTTTATAACAAAGTAAAAGTAACGGCGTTTAACAAGAAAAAATCTAAATCTGCCGCGCTTGAAAAAACGGTTTCTACGCTCGCCGAGCTAGAGTATGAGGACAAAGAATATAAAAAATTCAAAGACATGCCAAAGGATGAAATCAGTAAAAAAGCTGTCAGCTGGGCAGTCAACAATGGTATCA
>JAFZBJ010000011.1 GCA_017561835.1 Candidatus Saccharimonadota bacterium
CCGCAAGCGGTAAGAATAAACCCAAACATAATCATTATGAATAACGCTCTATATTTTTTATTAATGTTCTTCATAGCTCACCCTCCTATGACGTAAGTTTAGCCCTTTGCTAAACCTGTAGCTATATATTTTTTTAGCTACATTTATATTGTATCACATTTTTGTAAAAAAATCAAGAGCTTATGCTTATTTTCCTGTTTTCACCCCTGTTAAATTTTATATTTTTAGGCCGTAGTTGATAGGCGGTTGCGGATATCAGCAAAAATCACTTCTGGCAAGAAATTCGCAGCAAATACGGTGCCGCTATCTTGAATCTCGAAGTAGATATCTGATGGTAAAATGAAGGAATCTTCCCCGAACGGATAGCATTCACTAGGGTCATACTTAGCTATATAGTTTGAGTAATCAATGTAATCAAGGGTAGCAATCACTTGGTCTTTGGTGAGCCCAGAATAGCGTGCGAGAACACCTTCCATGGAATTGTCGACTGGGTTTTCAGCATCACGTTGTTCAATATAGGCGGTAACTGGTGAAACATAGCCCGTATCACCGTTTTCGGTACTACCATAAATACTCTCCTTAAGACGCTCATCCTCGAGGTAGCGTTGGTAGTATTTGGTAGAGGTACCCCATCCATTATCATTATCGTAGGTAGCGACACAAGTTTCTCCAGTAATCCAGCCAGCATTTGCCATTTTTTTGTTTTCTGTCATCACATCCAACATATCGCCAACTACTGGAATAATTCCGACCAATGCATCGCCAACGGTACTTCCGGTACCACCAACCTGGAATTGATTTGCGATATTGCCATCTACAATACCGAAGCCCGAGCTGCGGCCAGAACAATAGTCAATGTAGTGTGCGAGTTTTGATCCCTTACCTATAGCCCCAGTACTATCGAAGTTGTCATCGGTGTCGCTCTTAACCTTATCCTTGATTTCCTCTGGGTCAGTTTCCATCGTCGAGTAATCCGAAACGATGTACGGGTTGCAGAAGGCGTCGCCGTAGGCGCCAATCGAGGCCAGGGCTGGGCAGGTTGCCTCAAATTCTGACTCGGTCATCATATTGCTGGCTACCTCATTGGCGTCAGCAGCCACTGTTGGCATCATGGCCACGATGGAATTCTTAGTGAGTGTACCTATTGTAGATAAAACGTTTACCGGTCCAGAGCTCATGGTGTTTAATAGTGCTAACTGTCTTAACATTGTGCCGGCGAAGGTGTACTGAGACGTATAGTCAAATGGGCTTCGTGTGGCGCGCTCATATTCTGCGTCTTTTGCTATCTGCTCTTGTTGTTTTGCTGCAAAGGCAAGGTATTGATCGCGCGAGCCCGGAGAACCGCCGCCGAAGAGATGGTTGCGACCGAGATAGATCGCTGCGCCATCAACGAGCGCCGTCCCATAGGTTTCGCCAATCAAATTATCCGCCACAGTGCGCATAAACAAAGTGGCAAAGCGCGGAACTAACAACTTGGAGATCAAGCTAACGAGCCCAGCCGTACCAATTGCAGTAATCGCTTTTACAGCCACTTTCGTAACAAGCTGTTTTACTGTTTGGACGCCGGCGGCCGCAAGTGCACCGCCAGGACCCAAAAGCGCGAGTCCAATAGTCGCGATGTCAACCCCAACGCTTAAGGCGTTCTGGCCGAGCTTAAACATTGAACAGGTTTTAAACATTCCTACGCCTATACTGGCCGTTCCAACGGCGGTAGCGACTCTACTAAGGAAGCTACTGCCGCCCACATTGGCGACAAGGTTTCCTACATTGAAGCTGGAGACAATTTCATCGCTAGCGTTAATTTTGGTACCCGCTATAAGCGAGCTAAGCGCTTCAGACTGCATTGCGCTCTTTGATTCTGTTTGCTCAGCCTTGAGATTGCTATCGTTTATGTCATTGACATTATCGGTATATGTGCCGTCGGCCGTCAATAAGAGTGCCGGAGATGCTGCTACTAGCGCCGTAGCTACCTCATTAATTGGGGCATTGCCGTTACCGGACTTGATTTTGTCTACAGTTTCAAAGAAGGAAGAAATAATTGGCAAAATTTGTGCGATATTATAGGCCGAGGCAATAAGCATGGCACTACCGGAAAGATTCAATAATAAACACGACAACGACAATGCTTTTGTCCCCTTGTTGTCGACCAATGCGCTAAGCGAACTTTTTGCCTTATTCAGGGCAGCAGTTTTGCCGGTAGCTCCATCGCCATCACCAAAGCCGACGTTTGTTTTACTTGGTGTGTCGCCGTCTTTTGAAGGGTTTACCGGGTCGCCATTTTCATCGAGTACTGGATTGCCGTCAGCGTCAACATCCGACTTAAATTTTTGTTCCTCCACTTCAACGCCAGAACCGCCAGCGCTCTTCCTCTTTATTGATTCGGCCTCCTCGACTACGTCGGAAAGGCTGCGGTTTTTAGTAACCGTGCCACCATCAGAGTCAATTTCGGAATCTGTGCCATTTACACGATTGATGTATTTTTTAAAGAGGTTTCGAGTAATGAAGTTTCGGCTTAAAAACTGCGCCGTGCGTTTATCAAACCAGGCCGCAACCGAACTACCC
The DNA here is from genome assembly GCA_017561835.1 of Candidatus Saccharimonadota bacterium. Lineage (GTDB taxonomy): Bacteria > Patescibacteriota > Saccharimonadia > Saccharimonadales > Saccharimonadaceae > Nanosyncoccus. Next base: position 2,563 of record JAFZBJ010000011.1, read on the forward strand.
CAAGTCTTCGAACCTTTGGTGAATTTTGTTTCGAAGTTTGCATCATTTGTCATGCGACTCTTGTAAGTATCGATATTCTCAGTATCAATATCAAAGCCAGATTTGCCATATTTAGTCCTGAGCTGTTCGCTCAAATTGTCAGCATTCAGTTTACCTTTGAGCGCCGCCACACTAGCGTCATCGCCGCCGACTACTTTTAGCTTGCCGGAGCCATCATCGAATAGGGCCATCCGCGTGTTATCATCACCATCCACAACATAGATGCCATTTTTGGCGAGATTATTACGCTGTTTTTCGGAAACATCATAGTTGTCGCTATCCGAACCGCCAGAACTACTAGAAGGAGATTTTTTGGCAAGCTGTTTCATAAAAACACGTTGCGCGCGCGAAACGGTTGGCGCCGACAACGAATTATTGTTTGTGCTCAAAAGGTTTGCGATAGAAAACGGTAGAGCGGACTGTAAACTCATTAATCCAAAACCTACACCAAAAATTATTGCAATAATTGAGCCGATCGGGCCCCATTGCTTAACTTTGTTGATCACTTTGCGGCGTGGGTCGACTTTGTCACGCAGGCTTTCTTTGCCGTTGGTGGAATTTTTAAAACCATTGTCTGGGTTGTCTTCTTTATCTTTGGCATCCTTGTTAGCGTCGCCAGATTTTTTCGGGGCGTTGCCTGCGGCTTGGTCCTCGGAATTGCGCAAATCATTTTTGGCGGCTTCGCGATTTGGGTCGGCTTCTTGATTTAGAGCTGGGTTCGTGCCGGCGGCAGCTGACGTACCAGAATCGCCTGGCTCCTCGGCTGGAGCTTGTGGTTGCGGATTAAAGTCGTCGGCCATTTCGGCGCCCATCGCGGCTGCGCCACCCGCAGCTGCGGCGCCTGCGGCAGCATTCATTGCCGGGTCGCTATCTTGGTTTTCGCCGTCCTTCTTCTCACCGTCTGGATTTTCACCATCCGGGTTTTCCCCGTCTTTCTTTTCGCCGTCTGGGTTCTCGCCTTCCTTATTTTCGCCATTTGAATTTTCAGGATTTTTTGGATTGTTGCCCTCTGGGTTTTCTGGATTTTCAGGATTTTCTTGACCTTCGCCTTCCGGTTGCTCGCCAGATTGGTCGCCAGGTTGGTCGCTAGATTGTTCGGCTGGCTGTTCATCGGCTTGTTCGGCTGGCTGCTCTCTAGGTTGCTCATCATCCGTTGCTTCGCTAGCTGAGCCGGCATTGCCAGAATTAGGATGATAAAAACCTCCCGCGCTAGAGCCAGCATCACTCGCCGGAGCATTGTCAGAAAAATCACCAGTGTTGCCGGATTTACCGCCGTCAACAACTTGTAAATTTTGGCGCTCAGCATTAAGGGTGCCGGTGCCACCGCCATTTATAACGGTGAAACCAGGGTTTTTATTCTCGGTTTGAAATCTAATCTTAATTCCGGAAGAGTCAGAACTAGTGGAAACGAGCTTTCCGCCGCTCTTTACCTCCACCCTTGGCGAATCGTCGCCTTGAAGGGCATTAGACCCACTAGTTTTGAATGCCATATATGTTTATTATACAACAAGCTTGTGCTTTTTATTAGAAAAACACGATGGAAATCAACGACAAAATTGCGAGCACGATCAACACAATCCACACCCAACCAAAGTGGCTGGTTTTTTTGAATTCTTTAACATAGTCAGTGTCTTCAACGAGATCCGGATCATCGGTTTGAGCGCTCGTGGTTTGCATCTTCTCACGTAGGTCGGCATTGATGCGCGCGGTTAATGCGTCGTTTTTATCATCTTCTTTGTTTACAATAATTCCCATGAAAAATATTATAGCATGAGAAATATGTGATATAATAAAAACATTATTATTTAAGGAGGTCATAATGGCAACTACAAAGCCAAAAGCAACCGCTAAGCCTGCTTCAAAGGCCAAAACCGTTGCAAAACCGAAAACTACCGTGAAGACTGCCACTAAACCAGTGACCAAGGCTCCGGCAAAAAGGGTGGAAAATACAAAAACCGAATCCTGCTTCAAAGGATTCTTCGCTAAAAAGTATGAAGAGAACGAGAGCATTCTCACTATCTTCAAAAAACCAAAAACCTACGGTGCGTTAATTGGCGAAATCGTTGGCACAATGTTTATTTCATTGTTGCTTCTTTCAGCGCTCTTCATCAACGCTCCACTTTCTAGCACTTTGTCCGCCTACATTTTCGGTGTGATTGCAATCTACATTGCAGCCCACGCTTTGTCTGGCGCACATCTTAACCCAATCATCACCGCCGGCATGATGGCTACCCGCCGCGTGTCCGTGATTCGTGGCGTGCTTTACATCATCGCCCAAATCATTGGTGCTTGGATTGCTTGGATGATCTTCAACGCTTACCACCTTGCTGGTGGCGACGTCGCTATGACCGTTCCAGTACTCAGCCAAATCCCAGAAAATGGATTTGGCGTAGCTGCTGTTGTTGAACTTCTTGGCGCTCTTGCTATTGGTTTCTTCTTTGCTCGCGCAAGAGTTTACAAACGCAGTGCTTTCACTTTTGCCGCTACGGTTGCGGGTGGTATTGTACTCGCCCTCTTCCTCGGCTACATTGTGACTGGTGCTTTCATTCAAACCCCAGCCAACTTTGTATTTAACCCAGCAACTGCTTTGATGCTTCAAATCTTCCCAACCGCAGGCGAAAGCTTCGGCGAAGTATTCGGTGGCATCTGCTCCGCTCTTGCTGTGTTCGTAATCTTCCCAATGGTTGGTGGCGTCCTTGGCGCTTACCTTTCCGAACTTGCCGGCAAACTTTCCGGCGAAAAAGAAGCCTAGAAATTAAAAAATATGCGGGCCCTAATATAGTGGCTCGCATATTTTTTGTTGTTTTAATTTTTTGGGAAGAGCGGAGTGGCTGGTGGGACGATCTCGCCGCTACCCTTAAATACGGCCGTGATTTTTTCGGCCGTGCCCGGGAGGAATGGCTCGAGCAATTGATTAGCCTTCAAAAGATTTTCAACAAGTGACGTGAGGCAAGCGTTCAGCTTTTCAGTTTCGCCGGCTTTGGCTAGCATCCATGGTTTTTCGTCATCGATACGTTTGTTAATGGCCTGAACTTTTTCCCACGCGTAGTCGAGCGCGTTTGAAAATTCAAAATTATCCATCTTTTTGCAATATTCTTTGTCGAGTTCTGGCGTGAATTCAATTTGCTTGATGCCATTTTTGGCAGCCATCGTGGCTAGGCGTTGCACCAAGTTGCCAAGGTCGTTTGCGAGTTCGTTGTTGTAGGAATTTTCGAATTTTTCCCAAGTAAAATCAGAGTCCGCAAAGCTATCGATATGGCGGAGGAAGAAATAACGGAAAGCTTCAACGCCGTGTTTTTCGATTACGTCAACTGGATTCACCACGTTGCCGATTGTTTTAGACATCTTTTGACCATCAGCCAACACAAAACCGTGCGAGCACAAAACTTTAGGCAGTGGCAGACCAAGGCCGAGTAGCATTGCAGGCCAAATAATAGCATGGAAACGCAAAATGTCTTTGCCCACAAACTGTGCGGCAGCTGGCCACCACTCACTAATTTCCTGTTCTGGGTAGCCGAGAACCGTGATGTAATTTGAAAGCGCATCGATCCAAACATACATGACTTGGTTTTTGTCGGTTGGAACTTCGATTCCCCACGTGAGCTGGGATTTTGGACGCGAAATAGAAACGTCTGGCGAATCAGCCAAAAGTTTTAGCATTTCTTTTTTGCGGAATTCTGGCAAAATCGTGAGCTCACCGCTTTCGATTTTGTTTTTGATTTCGTCTTTAAAATCGGCAATGCGGAAATAATAATTTTCTTCTGATAGCTTTTCGTATGGTTTTTGGTGGTCCGGGCAAACTCCGTTGTTTTCGGCATATTCTTTGTCCGTGACGTAGCCTTCGCAGCCCGAGCAGTACCAACCGTCATATTTGGATGCGTAAATATGTGGAGCAAGCTTTTCCCAAATCGCTTGGCAACGGCGCTGGTGAGCTTCGTCGGTAGTACGAATAAAATCGGTGCTTTTTACATTCAATTTTTCAATGAAATCTTTAAAAGCGGCGGCGTTTTTATCAACGTAATCTTGTACGTCGAGGTTCAAGCTGCCGGCCTTTTGAAAAATTTTGTTACCATGTTCGTCGGTGCCGGTTTGGAAACGCACTTCGTCGCCAAGCAGGCGGTGGTAGCGCGCAAACACGTCCGCGTTCAAAAAATCTAGCGCGTGCCCAATGTGCGGGTCGCCATTTACATATGGAATTGCAGTGGTAACATAAATTTTTGCCATAAAATAATTATACAATTATCGGCGAATTTTAGCAACTTATTCGGTGGTTTCGGCTGGGGCGGTGCCGCAAACGTAGTTCTTGGCTTCGTATAGATCTTGCAAATCGTCGCTCGTGATCGTGCTGATGACCTGCGTGGTCTCGGCGTCGAAGAATTTTAGCGTGTCGTTGGTTAGATCGAGGACGGAGGCGTTGTAATTGATTCTCAGATTAACACCATCGCGTTTGTAGACGCCAGCAACTGGGTCGGTTGTAGCGCCGAGGGCTTCGTAAGCTGCGGTGTGCTCGTCGCGAGTCTTGATGAAGGCGGCTTTTACGGCGTCGGCGTCGTCATAAGTTTGAACTTGTTCGAGGCGGATTTTATCGATGCCGTCTTTCGTGAAAGTGAAGTAAACTTTCGTAGTGGCGGCTGTGGCGTTTTCAAAATCACCGAGTTCACTTTCGAGGTAGGTTTTTTCACAGAGATAGTCGCCGGCCGTGCTGGTTTTAGATGAATTATCTGGAGTCGGGGTTGGAGTTGGGGTCGGAGTACTTGGTTTGTTTCCTGCCATCATTACGATAACGAGAATTGCAATCAAAAGAACCACGAATCCTGCCGCACCGATAAAAATCAAACGCTTTTTGTCGCCCTTAAATAGACCTTGGCTAATTGGTTTAGAATCCTGGCTACTAAAGGAGACGTTGCGGATTTCTTTGTTCTTTTCGGTTGCTTCAGCGAATGGGTTGGTGAACTCTGGCTGAGGCGGCATAGCTGGAGCTGGGTTCAGCATTGGTTGTGCGCCCGGCATTGGCTGGGTATTTGGTGCCGCATTTGGCATTGACTGAGCGTTCGGCGCTGGGCTTGGAGCCGGCGTACTTTCACCACGTAGCGCTGCGTCTAGAGCTGCGCTCATGGCTGGATTAACCGTCTGGCCTGCAGGAGCCGGAGCTGAGGCTGGCGCTGGGGCCGGCTGGCTAGCTGGGGATGATTGCAAAACTGCAGGATTAAACTTCGGAACTTGTGGGGTAGTTGGAGCTGGGGCTGGGTTTTGAACCGGAGCCTGAACTCGGGCTGGGTTTTGAATTGGAGCCGGAGCTACTGGAGCCGAATTGACTGGAGCCGAAGCTGCTGGAGCTGGCGCTGCTGGAGCTGGCGCTGGGGTTGGAGCCGGAGCTGCTGGAGTTGTAGGAGCTTGACCAAAAACTGGCATGCCAGCTGGCTTAACTGGTGCCGGGGCTGGAGCTGGCGCGGTAACTGGAATTGGCGGCATCGTATCCGTAACCACCGGTTTTGGCGCTGGTGCCGGTTCAAAAGTTGGAATTTCTGGCATTGCGTCAAAAATTGGATCATTTGAATTAGTAG
>JAFZBJ010000012.1 GCA_017561835.1 Candidatus Saccharimonadota bacterium
CCTTACCGACTTCCTCTATGAATATGGCACACACAAGTCCGAAGCTTCCCGCACCGGTGCTATCGCCGCCTATTGTGCCAAAGATGAAGGACGTTTCTGGGACTACTACGATCTTGCCGTTAACGCAGTCTATTACAACTTCTTTACTGGTACTTCTGGCGTTGATGATCTAGACAAAGCCGGCGAAGCTTTCTGGCTATATCTAGGCGAAGTCTTGGAGCTAAGCGACGATTTTGAAAAATGTTTCCACGAGCAACGTCCTCTAGAAACTATCATCGAACGCGCAGCCAAAGCCTCCAAACTAGTGTCTGGCATGCCTTACTTTAAATTTAATAGCTACACCTTCTCCGGATTCAACCCAAATGGCACCTACGAAGATGTCATGATGTATATGGATGCTGGGTTAAATAGTAAATAACTTTTCTTTGTATTGACCAGTTTTTACTTCTTCTTCGCCAATCACGATGCCAGATTTGGCAATTTTTGCAGCATAGTTTAGCTTGTCGCCAAGCTTTTTGTCCGTCATCACTACCGTAACACTAGTATTGCCCTTACGCAGTTCTTCGGCCAAATTTAAAGAATATGGAATTTCGTTTTCTGAAATCGGAATAATTGCTTTGTCCAAAGGTTGGGCGTCTTGACTTTTTAGTAAATTATTTTCATTTAGAACATAAAATAAGCGGGTAAGTCCAATCGAGCTACCTACTCCAGGGAAAACCTGCTCTGTAAAGTAACCTGTTAGATTATCGTAGCGTCCGCCACCACCAATCGAACCAACTTGTTGATGTTCTGGCAAAGCATATTCAAACACCGTACCGGTGTAATAGTCTAACCCACGAACAATCTTCATATCAGCTTCAATCTGTTCTTTGTATCCAGCAGCCTCGAGCAAACCTAGCACAGTCTCTAGTTCTTTTACGCCATCATTAAACATCTCGTTTTTGATACCAAGATTGTTTAATTTTGAAATTACAAAATCTTTGCCACCGCGAATATCGATAAAACTAAGGAATTTTGCCTTGTCGGCTTCAGATAAACCAATCTCAACAAAAGCTTCTTCGGTGGTTTCAAAAGGAACCTTTTCGGAGTGGTCGATGATGCTATAAATATCCGTGGATTTACTCTCGAGCCCCATCTCCAGAATCATACCACTCAAAATTTTGCGGTTGCTAATACGGGCAAGCACTGGAGTATCTAGACCAAAACCCAAAATTGCATCAAGCGACGCCGAAATTACATCCGCATCATAATAGACTGGCAAATTACCACGCCCGATAATATCTACATCACATTGATAAAATTCACGGAAACGTCCTTTTTGTGCACGTTCACCCCGGAAATTACGCCCGATTTGTGAAACTTTAAAAGGAAAAACCAAATCATTTTCGTGCTCTACTACGTAGCGAGCTAGCGGCACGGTATGATCAAATCTTAGAGCCTGATCAGCTGCATCCGCCGCCTCGGCAGTTTTTACCACTTTATAAATCTGTTTTTCGGTATCACCACCAGCCTTGGCTAGCAGAATCTCCTGTCGCTCAATTGTAGGTGTTTCAATATTTAAAAACCCATGAGCATGATATACTTCACTGATTGTATTTTTAAGTTTATCAAAAATAGCTTGCTTGGCTGGCAAGAGTTCTTGCGCACCAGAAATAGGTGAAGTATTGATTCTTTTCATACTTTTAATTATAGCACAAGTGTGCTACAATGTAGAAATAGTGGCTCTGTAGCTCAGTTGGTAGAGCAGAGGCCTGAAGAGCCTTGTGTCGTTGGTTCAAGTCCGACCGGAGCCACCAAGAAATGAAAAAATGACCTGAAAGGTCTTTTTTTATTTCTTGCGTGGCGACGGATAGCGAGTGCGAAGCACGAGCGTCCCGGAGCCACGTTTTAATGTTATAATATATAATATATGGTTAAAATTCATTCATTCTTTGCTCTAAAGTTTCACGAAGGCGATGCGGACAAAGCCAAAGTTGAAGCTATCGAAAAAGCCTTAAATAAGGCTGGCATTTCTATTACTCTTATGGCCCGCGACGTCGAGAAGTGGGGCCAGACCAAAATCCCAGAGGGCAAAACCTTGATGACAGATTATGCCTTCCCGGCCATGCAAAAGTGCGACTGCAACATCATTGAATTTAGCGAAAAAGGCGTCGGGCTCGGTATTAACGCTGGATACTGCTACGCTATCGGTAAACCAATTTTTGTCATTGCCAAAACCGGCAGCGACATTTCTACAACTATTAGAGATCTTGCCACCAAAGTAATTTTCTACGACAAACCAGAAGATCTAACTAAGCCATTTAAAGAAATCGTAGCAAATTTCCCGGGAAAATAGGTTTATTGGCCCCAACCATGAAAAAAGGCCCGCAAGGGCTATATTTTCATTATAGCACACTTTGCCATTTTTGTCAACCGCATTTGTTCGGTTTACCCCTGTTATAACCCAAAATAATTAAACCATAAAAATAATAAAAATCAATGTTGACACATATTCTGCCTATGCTAAAATAGAATTAGGTTCGGGCTGAACCGACGTTGAGAGCAGCCAGAACTATAGAGTTTAAAGGGTGGAGAGTGTAGAGCTGTTTTGGTTAGATTACTCGAAATTCACCTAGAAATTAGTTTGTAAAAAACAAAAAGGAGTGGGCAAAATGTGTACTGGAATTAGATTTAATGGTGCAGACGGCGGAATGTATTTCGGCCGTAATTTAGACTGGTCTACACCGTACGGACAAAAAGTTGTCGTTACCCCACGCGCCTATAAATATAATTCTGCCTTCCTCGGTGAGCAAAACGCAAAAGGCGGCGCCATCATCGGCATGGCAATCATCGAAGAAAACACTCCTCTCTATTTTGATTGCGCAAACGAGCAAGGCCTCGCTATTGCTGGTTTGAACTTCCCTGGCTACGCCAAATATGAAGAGGGCGCCGTAGACGGCAAAACCAATGTTGCTGCCTACGAATTTCCGCTCTGGGTAGTGATGAATTTTACTACCGTAGAAGAAGTAGAAGAAGCCTTAAAAAATGTCGCTATTGTAGCTAAACCAATCAACGAGAAATTCCCCGTTTCTATGCTTCACTGGATCATTGGCGACGCCAAACGTTCCATCGTGGTAGAATACACCGAACGCGGCATGGAAATCTTCAAAAACAACGTGGATATTCTTACCAACCAACCAGGCTATGGTTGGCACCAGGAAAATCTACGTAATTATATGAACTTATTCCCACAGATGCCAAAAGAAATTAAATGGGGCAAAGAGACTATGACAGCCTTTGGTTCCGGTTCTTTGATGCGCGGCTTACCAGGCGATTATTACGCACCTTCCCGCTTTGTCCGCGTTGCCTATCTAAACACCCACTACCCAACAAAATCCACCGAAGAAGAAAACGTTTCTCGCCTCTTTCATACCCTTACCGGCGTTGCTATGATCGATGGCGCAGCCGCTATGAGTGATGGCGCTTTTGAAAAGACCATTTATACCGGTGGTTACTCTGCTAATACTAAAACATATTATTATAGTACTTACGACGACCCAGCGATCAAGAAATTCCCAATGGAAAACTTTAACCTAGATAGCGCAGAACTTCAATCCGAATAACAAACCCCCTACCAAAGGGGGATTTTTTTGACCCCTATAACACCATATATAATATATATATATTATATATGGTGTTTATTTTACGATACATCTTACCGCGAAGGCATCCCATTTAGCGTAGGCTCCGGCTGGAGTTACAGTAGTGGAAGCAAAGCCAAGACGGAAAGCGTTGGCACTAGTGCTGGCAGTGGCACTCCAGTAGCGAGCATAGAAACCACGACCACCCGGTTTATTGTTATTGTAATCACCGGAATAGACAAAGTTAGCCGGGAAGCCCACGATGCCAGCATCATTGTTAGTGACGCCACGGTTGATAGCAGTATTTAGCGCCACAAATTCGCTAGAACCTCCACCGGTAGGTAGACGCCAGCCAGCCGGGCAGATATCGCCAGTTACGCTACCGCTAGATTGCGCGTAGAGACCATTGCCAGCCGTTGCGGTGTACCAGTTATACATTACACCGTAGCTGTACCACCATCTAGCAACGTTGCTATCGCCACTATAAGGCGTGAGTCCGCTGTTGACGTTGCCGGCATTAAAGGCCACTTGATTAGAACAGGTAGCATCGGCGACGTTACATAAAGTGTCTGAGCTGGACGTTTGTGGAGCGTTATCGATAAAGTCTTGCGTTGGAGAGTTGGTATTGGTGCTATCAAACGCAATACCAGTTGGAACGAGACGAAGGTTCTCTGCCATCCAGCAGTGATTGTCGGCGAGTTTGGAAACCGTGTAAGTGCTGTTGTCCCTGGTATCTCGGAGAGCAATTACGTCGCCAGTAGACATCAAACCACACTGGGCAGTACCAAAGGTCTGCATCGTATAGGTAGCATCTGCCGGCAACCAAACGGCATAGAGCGTGATTTGATTAGAGACATCAGCATTAGCAAGGAAGGTATTATCTACAGTAATGGTCTGGTTTGGCCCGTAGATAGAAACGGATTGACCATTGGCGAGTTTCGCGCCAGCAGTGTCGTCCAAGCTCCAGCCGGCAAAACCGTAACCAGTCTTTAGCAAGTTCGGCGCAGTTAGCATCAGAGCACCGTCTTGTAGATTGTCGATGTTAGCAGTCGTCATCGAACCAGCAGTCGCGCTATTGCCGTCGTATACCAAAGTATATTTAGGCTTCCAAATAGCATAAAGCGTCAAAGTGTCGCCGTCTTGAAGACCCAAATCGTTAACCGCCGCAGACAAAGAACCGTTTTCAAGTATTACTGTGCCGCTATCATCATTGGCAGTATTCCAGTGAGAAAAGACATAACTTGATCTTGTAAATTGGTTTATCGCTGCCGGCGTCATGCTAAAGTCAACATCAGTCGCGCCTGGTGTGGTGCCGGTACCACCGTTGGCATCGTATACGATATCACCCATAATAATAGAGCTGGCCGTAGTAATACAACGTACGGTTTGGCCACGATACTTTGGCGTACCGTTAGAGTTCATACTTACGCTATCTGGTTTAATCCAAAGGTTGGCGGTGCGTTCGTTGTTGGTGGCGTTCTTTGAAGCGTAGCTACTAGATGCGCCTCTGTTTTGAGAAGTATTATTTCTTTGCTCACCACTGTAGACAAAGTTGTGCGGATAAGCGCGCCATCTTTTTGTAGCGGCTAAACCTGCGGCGTTTGAGCCATAGTTGATACCACTACCACCCATTGCTACATCTTGCGTAGCAAACTCACCGCCACTACCATAGCCAGTTGGAAGTCTCCACCCAGCCGGACAAATATCACCAGATGTCGTTTCGCCGTTTACAAGCGCTCTTATACCATGGCCAGCGCTAGCCGTATACCAGTTGTAGTAAACACCATACGAATACCAAGAGCTCGAGTTATTGTTGGTAGTAGGACTTGCCGTCGTCATATTACGGTTAATGTTATTTGTGTTAAACAAAACCTGGTTGATACAAGCGTCGGTGTTATTTTGACAGAAGGCGTTAGACGAAGACGGGTGGTTATTTATGGTGGTTACAAATGAAGCCAAAGGAGCGTTAGTATTGGTAGCGTCAATTGCTAGATTCGGATTAGATAAATCCAAACGCAAATTTTCAGTCATCCAACATTCCTCATCTTCGAATTTTGCGACGGCGTAAGTGCTACCATCGCGAGTATCGGTAAGAGCTACCACGTCACCAACGTTAAGTCTGCCACAACCATGCCAACCTTGTAAATTGCCAGACGAAGCAATCCATTTAGCATAAAGAATCAACCCTTCACTCGACAGATCGCCAACATGAATTGTTTCGCTTGGGCCATAGTTTGTACCGCTACCGTCGATTGCCGTGTTCCAGCTCACGAAACCATAACCTGGGCGCGAGTAGTTAGGAGGGGTCAGAGTCACATCCGTATTAGAAGTAGCGTCACCCTGGAAGTCCATGGCACCAGTACCATCATCACCATTGCCATAGTAGCAAATGTGTTCAATTGGACATTGGCCAGGGTTCGCCAAAATCACGATGTCAAACGTGTTGGTGTAAACGCCAGCAATCGCGCCAAGAGGGACTTTGGCACCAAAAGTGAGCGTGTGTGTATTGGTAGCGGCGACAATAGAATCAAAGATTTTTACACCCGGGGTAAATGGTTCTGGAACTGGATTAAAAGTAGAGCCATTGTCCGTACTAAAGCCATAACCATCGGTAAGTGAAGAAACCGAAAGGGTAGTAGCAAAGGTCGGAATTACCTCGTTGCTATCGGATTGATTAATAAGATCAGTGGATGGGCCAGTAGTGATAAGATTGACCGAATAGCCAGTTGCGTTGTCCGTGTGGGCGGTGATAGTCTGTGACACAGTTCCCCATTGTCCAGGAGCAACATTGATCGTTGCAGTGTTAGAAGAAATTGAGATTGAGAGCTCATCAGCAAAAACCGCCTGATTAAAGGAAATCAAGCTTACTAAGAGTGTTGGTAATAACCAAATTATGTGGTTTCTTACTGCCGCCTCAACGAGACGCCTCCACAACACACTCATACTTAGAATTATAGCACAAGCGCAACCATTATAATAGTGTTTTGTTACTTTTTTCTACTTTTTTTTGAAAAAGTTTTCCACTTGAATTTTTAAAAATTCCTAGCAAAAAATTTATTTTTGTGGTATAATTACACACGTACTACATTAACAAGTGGGTCGGTAGCTCAGCTGGTTAGAGCACGGGCCTTTTAAGCCCGGTGTCGAGGGTTCGAGCCCCTCCCGACTCACCAAATTTCGTAGAAATTTGGTGAGCTAGCGAGCGCACAAGCGCGAGCGTCCTCACCATTTTTGTTCTGGGCGGTTAGCTCAGTTGGCTAGAGCGCGTCTTTGACGTAGACGAGGTCACAGGTTCGACTCCTGTATCGCCCACCAAAAAAATAAACCCCCGAAGGGGTTCATTTTTTATTATTGTTTTGTAATGCTAACCAATTTGTATATATTGTTTTCTTCAATGAAATTGAAGTTATAAAGTGCGCTTTTAACGGCTAGGGAACTCATGTCAATAGTCGGGTCGTTAAACGGATCGTATGGGTCAACACTAAAGAGTTCTACGTCTTCAGCGTTTACGTTGACGACAATAGCCGTTGCAACAATGTTACTGCCGGTACGCTTCACGTCGACAATGTTTGTGTAATACCAGTTCGTAGGATCGAGACCGCCCAAACAACTTGGATATGTAACTTCAAAACTATTTTCGGTATCAATATATTTGACATTATCTACACCAATCCATATGTGTTTATGAGTATGAGTAACTCCTTTTTCTAAATCTACAGAGTCACCAAAATATTCATGATATTTACCGTTTAATTCTTCATAACTAATTTTCTTAGAGCAGCTGCACTCTTCGTAATTTCCGCAGTCAGAATATGGATATTCTTGTTTGATCACCAAGAATAATTTAGCAGTTTCGCTAAGCCCTTCGGCGTTGTCGCCATACACAAAATCAGCTAACACTGTTCCGGCACTACCCGTTATCCCCTTGGAATCAAATAATTTATATCTCTCGCTTAACAAAGTAGTGATCGCACCTACAGACGGTACATTTTCTTGAACCGAAGACGATTCATCATCGGCAGGTTTCTCTGGGTTTTTAAAAAACATGCCGTAAACGCCAAAGCCAATACCAGCCAACGCAAGCACCACACAAAGTGCCGATATAATAGCCGGGGCTTTAGAACTTTTTTGTATTATATTTGGTTGAAAATTTGGTTGAATATTTCCTTGTTCCATGCCTACATTATAGCATATGCTTTTTCAAATATGCCAAATAATATCCGCCGCCCACCATTAAGGCGCCACCAATAATATTACCAATTGTTACTGGCAACAAGTTGTTTAGCAAAAACCCACCAATGTCTAAGCCCGCCACAGCGTTGCCACTAATCCAAGTTTCAAAAATCCCAGCCGGCACATAAAACATATTTGCTACCGAGTGTTCAAAGCCGCAAAGTACAAACACCATGATCGGGAAAAACACGGCAATAATTTTGCCACTTACCGTATCTGCACCAAATGTCATCCACACAGCAATACATACGAGAAAATTACAAAGCACGCCACGTAGCAATGCTTCAAAAAAGCCTAAGCTGACTTTTGCGCTCGCCGTCGCTACTACCGTGTCCGCAATATTATCAAACACGCCAGAAAGAACTACGATTCCGGCTACCGCCACTGCGCCAATTAAATTTCCCAAAAATACAAAGAACCAATTTTTAAGTAAACCGGTCCAACCAATTTTACGACTAAGAAGCGCCGTCGCCATTAAATTGTTGCCGGTAAATAATTCGCTTCCGGCCACCACCACCATGGCAAGCCCTGCCGGAAAAATACAAGCCCCAGCAATTTTACCGCCATAAACATTTCCAAAAGTTGCTGCCACTCCGGCTAGCGCGATAAACGCTCCCGCAAACACGCCAAGAAGTAGCATTTTTGTAATTGGCATTTTTGCCTTAGCTTCGCCCACACTTACTGCCACCCGTGCAATTTCGTCTGGTTTTAACATATACCTCCTATATTGTCTCTAGTATACCACAAAAAATCCCCCTCGCGCGAGGGGGATTTTTAGTTCTCAGTCTTATTTGGTGTTGCTTTTTGCAAAGCGAAGACCAGCAATCACGGTTTCGTAGACGAAGCGGATGAATACTAGCTCAAAGAGAAGGCCAAAGAAGCCCCATGGATCACCACCAGTGGTGAGAGTTTGAAGAGCGTTCATGAACTTCGCAATCGACATGTAGTAGAAAACGATTTTTGCCAAATCTTCAGCAAAGTTTGCTTTGAATAGGCAGTAATTATTAATATCTTCTACAAAATTGCGTTTTTCTTTGCCTTTTTTGAGGTAGGTAAAGAAAACGAAGAGTGCAATTGTGCCAAGTGCGGCAATTACAATTGTACAGATCTTCCAGCTAGTAGCAGCATCGAAAGTGCTGACACCAGTAGTTGATAGTTCATTTAATAAAGAATAGACATCTGACATCTATAACTCCTTTTATTATTATTACCCCAATTTTAGCATAAAAAATTAATTTTTGTAAAGATTTTTTATATAATATATTTATATGAATAGAGTTCCCCTGGCAGAGCGTATGCGCCCAACCAAACTTAGCGAAGTTCTTGGCCAATCCAAGATTATTGGCGATGGCAAAATTCTAACCGAAATTGTCAAAAAAGGCGAGCCAGTAAATTTAATATTTTGGGGACCTCCCGGCACTGGCAAAACCACACTCGCCCGTATTATGGCAAAAGAATTCAAAGCAGACTTTATTGAAATCTCCGCCGTCACTTCCGGCAAAAAAGATATCGAAGAAGTGGTTAGTCGCGCACGCGTTAACTGGAATCTTGGCACCCGCACAGTTTTGTTCGTAGACGAAATTCACCGTTTCAACAAAGCTCAACAAGACGCATTTTTACCACACGTTGAAAGCGGGCTAATTACATTAATTGGTGCCACCACCGAAAACCCATCCTTTGAAGTTATTTCACCTTTACTTTCCCGCTCCCGCGTAGTAGTTATTTCTCCACTAGACAAAGCTGCAATCACAGAAGTAATTAAACGCGCAATTAAAGCCGAAAAAGCCACTAAACGCGTTAGCAAAAAAGCTATCGATTTACTTGCCGAATTATCCGGCGGTGATGCCCGCTCTGCACTTGGCGATTTAGAATTGGCGCTTTCTTTAGCTGACAAAGTCGATGAAAATGTTGTGATAGAAGCAGCCGGCAGAAAAATGCCTGGTTACGACAAAAAAGGCGACAATCATTACGATACAATTTCGGCATTTATTAAGTCTATGCGTGGCAGCGACGTAGATGCCGCGCTCTACTGGCTTGCACGTATGGTACAAGCTGGCGAGGACCCAAAATTTATCGCACGTCGCATGGTAATTTTTGCATCCGAAGACATTGGCCTAGCCGGCAATGGTGCACTCAGCCTCGCCACGGCTTGCTTCCAAGCGGTAGAGCGCGTCGGCATGCCAGAATCCGGGTTGATTCTAGCTCACGCTACCACGGCACTTTGCCTTTCTAAAAAATCTCGTGCTACTACTGATGCTTGGTTTAACGCGCTCGATCTTGCGCGCAAAACTCCAAACGAACCCGTGCCAATTTGCCTTCGCAATGCCCCAACCAAACTCATGAAAGACCTTGGCTTTGGTAAAGGCCAAAAATGGGAATCGGGCTTTCATCTAAACGAATCCTACTTGCCAGACGTGATAAAAAACGAGCATATTTATTCTTCGTCTAAGAAAGCACCGCTCTGACGATTCCAAAGCTTGGCATATTCACCATTTTTGGCGAGGAGTTCTTTGTGTGTACCAGACTCCACAATTTTACCATCATTTAGCACTACGATTCTATCAAGCCCAGCAATCGTGGAAAGCCTATGCGCCACCACAATAGAAGTCCTTCCCTCCATCAAATTAGCAAGTGCACCCTGAATTGCCGCTTCAGATTCGGAGTCGAGTGCAGACGTAGCTTCATCCAAAACCAAAATCGGAGCATCCTTTAGTATCGCACGCGCAATCGCAATACGCTGCCTCTGCCCGCCAGACAATTTTACACCACGTTCACCAACCAAAGTATCATATGCGTCTGGCAACTTCGCGATAAACTCATCTGCATTTGCAAGCCGCGCCGCTTCGTATACCTCTTCGTCTGTAGCGTCCGGCCGTCCATAGGCAATATTTTCAAAAATCGAACGATGGAAGAGCGATGATTCTTGTGGTACGTACGCAATCGCTTCACGAAGCGAATCTTGTGTTACCTCGCGCACGTTTTGCCCATCAATATAAATTCCACCCTTCATTACATCTGCAAACCGAAGCAATAATTTTGTTAGGGTAGTTTTTCCGGAGCCAGAAACGCCCACTAAACCAATCCTTTCGCCTGGCTTGATTGAAAGTGAAAAATTCTCAAAAATCTTTTCCTTTGCTTTTTCGTGCCTAAACGAAATATCGTCAAAGTTTACTTCTGCATTTGTTATTATCATCTTTTTGGCACCCGGCATATCTACTACGTCATCTTCCATGTCCAAAATTTCTGTCATTTCCTTGCTGTCGCCAAAAATCCGATTCATTGTTTTGAAAATGGAATGGACATCCCATAAATCTCCCATCAACATCGAAGAATAATTTACGATCAAGATTAAGGTGGCGAGCGAAAAGTCAAACCAATTTCTGCCGAACAACATCAAAATTATTATCAAAACATTAATTCCTAAAAAGATTGAATCAAAGCAATAATTTCTTACGGTGTCGGCTTTTAGTATATTATAAGATGCATCAAAAACTTCTTTTTGCCACTTCGCGAATCTTTTGTGTTCGTGTTTTTCCCTAGCATAACTTTTTACCGACATAATATTTGTAATCGCGTCGGACAATTGACCGGTACGTTTATTGGACATTGAAGCTTCATGTTCATTAAGCGGCGCCATTTTCTTGGACCAAAGTGTTGATACTATCATGAAAATTATCATGAAAATTAAAATACCGCCTGCGTAGATTGGTGATCTAGGGAACATGATTGCCATAATTACTATTACGTCCACTGTCACTGGCACAATATTCCATACTATTTC
>JAFZBJ010000013.1 GCA_017561835.1 Candidatus Saccharimonadota bacterium
GGAGGAAAATGAAGAGATGGCACTTATACAATATGCTGAAATGGAAAACATCATCAATGGCATCGTTGCGGCAGTTTCTGCTAAAGCCGCCGAACTCAATCTGAAGGATGGCGCCGTGGCAATCTGCTATAACAGCACCATGGCCTTCTCCGAAGGTTGCAGCCCTGTTGCCTTTGATGGCATGAAGTATGGCGAAGATCGTATGCGCATTTACCGGCTCTCCAAAGACGGATCGCATATCCTTCGCGACGAAGATGGCAAAGAAACCTACCAGAGCTTCGGCCTTGTCGGAATGAAAATCGCTGCTGCCGCCAAAATCTTCCATAAGACCAATGGCCGCTGCATCCTTTCTTCCGAAGCGGACGAAAACGACAATATTCCCGGCCGCGTTAACTGGGGTGGCTGCGTACTTTACCCCATCTGCTTCAATCATAATCACACCCAGGACTTCTGCGCAAAAATCTACGTAGCCGTCAGCGGTGGTACCGATGAAGAAGATGAGGAGTGCGCCTGGGCGGCCCTCGAACCTATCAGAAAAGGCCTGCTCGGCTGTTATCCCAACATCCCCGCCAGATACAACAGGTAATTCCATTTCTCCCCCGCCCCGAGCATCACGCCCGGGGCTTTTTCATCCCACCCGGGTCACCCGTCAGAAACACAAAAAGAGTTCGAGGAGAAAATTGCGTAGATTGGTAGTTTCTTCGACTCTCACGCGGTTATTGACCGAGCAATGAGGAGAAAAACTGCCAAGATACACAATTTTAACTCGAACTGGTGACCCGGGTGCGAGTCGAACGCACAACCTTCTCCTTAGGACGGAGCCGCTCTATCCATTGAGCTACCGGGCCAACATCTTACATTATACAATCTTTTTCAAATCACCATGCACAAACGTTGGACCAAAACCCATTATTTCGTCATACATTGGACCTGGATAGACGTCATTTTCGATATAAATCTTCTTGTGCTCGCGATGTGCAATATATAACTCAATTAGCGCTGCCCCACCAACATAACCACGCGTATTGTTTTTATCGTAATTCAACAAATAAAACGCATCACACCATTTGCCTACACGCTCTTCGCTATCTTCAAACAACTTACGAATCAACGCCACGTGCGCCTCATTGCTATCTTTCCAGGTTCTTTCCTCTAATTCTGGATCATCAACCGTCGATGGCAACATTACTTCGTGCCCCAACGCTTCTAGTTTCTCTTTAATCTCTGGCAATTTGTCCCAAAAACTGCTGGATGCGGCTAAAAATACTTTCATAACGCCATTATACAAAAAACCGGCAAAGTTTTCCTCTGCCGGTCAATGCTTTATTAGCGAGTAAAGCGCTCAGCCAAAGTATGGTAGAGCTGGATTTCTTCTGGCTTAAACCAGTAAGAAACTTCCTGGGCAGCCTCATCAACGTTACCAGAAGCGTGGATAAGGTTTGCAACGCCTTCGTTGTGTGCATCGGCATAACCGAAGCTGACGTGCGCATAATCACCACGAATCGTACCCATATCAGCGGCCATTGGCTCAGTCGAACCAACAATCTTGCGCACTACTGGGATCGCCTCAACACCTTCGAGCACCATTAAAATAACTGGACCAGAGGTCATGAAGCCAACTACAAGGTCAAAAGCCTTCTGACCACGGCGGGAAACCATCTTGGAAATTCCCTCATAATGATGATAGTAGCGATCCTTATCTGGGTTAACCATCTTGGTAGCCACAATCTTCAAACCGACACGTTCGAAGCGGCTCAAAATCTCACCCACAATACCGCGTTGAACAGCATCTGGCTTAAAGATAATCAAAGTGCGCTGAATCAAATTGCCTGGGTTGTTAGCCTTCGTAAAGCCAACGTTAAAAGCAGTCACCTCGGTTACTTCGTCCGCAACCTTTGCTGCTGCCTTACCAATTTTTTTCTCTTTAGCATTTTTCTTATCTGCCATGTTTTCTCCCTTTCCTAGTACTATACCACAAAAAGAGACTTTCGCCACCCCTGAAAGTCTCTCTTAATCCAATTAGTGATTATCGTTGCAGATTATTTCTTTTTCGCCAATGTAGAAAATTGCGATTTGGCGCTCGCCGGTACCAGAATCATAGGTACCTTCTTCTTTACCGCATCCAGCATTCACGTAGACATGCAAAATGTGATCAACTTTATCAGTGCTATATTTAATCTTCTCATTCTTTGAATTTGCTTTCGCCACATCGACCGTAAAGCCATAAACCGTACCATCTGGATCCGAGAATTCATCGCACTCAGATTGTTTGCACTTGAAACTCTGTCCCGATGCCGCACCGGTACTATCAATTTTCTTTTCAATATACCTATACACAAATGTACCTAACGTAGTCTTACTATAAGCTTTACCAAACGGCGTCTTGCCATTGTTATTAGTCTGATAATCATTCACGGCCGTTAAGACTCTCGCCACATCGTCTTCGCGCTGGATGTCGCGCTTCATAATGCTTTTTTCACTATTATCTGTAATTTTTTCTTCTTTTTCCTTGTTGGCTAAGCCATTCTCGCTATCGCCACAAAGAATCTTGCCACCCTCCAAGAAATAGTAAATCGCATACGTTTTTTCACTATCAGCAGAATTATACGTACCTTCATCACTACCGCAAGTAGCACTTACATATACGTGGAGAATCGCATCAACACC
>JAFZBJ010000014.1 GCA_017561835.1 Candidatus Saccharimonadota bacterium
AACCTGGCTATATTATAGCATAAATTCGTTAAAAAATCAATGAGAAAGGCCGCTCATATAGAGCGGCCTCAACGCGGGGGGGGTGATTTATGACCCGAAATCAACATCAGAGTATCTCTCGGGGTTGGGCACTATGCCTAATTCGGCGTCAATGTCTTTGATCCAGACAACATCAACGTCTGAGCTAACAATCTCGTGTATACCATTATTGCCAGTATACAAATCGGTGAGGTCTTCAACGTATAAACCGATACGATCGGTATAATTAGCGTGAAGAAGCCTATCTGTTTCGTAATCCTCGGCTATAACATAGCCGAGAATCTTTCCGCCGTAAGGTTTGTCATACGCCGCAGCGTATCTAACCTTAACGTGAACTTCATACTCATCCTGGGTGTAGGAATTAAAAACATCCTCCATCCTGATTTCATCCGGATCAAGGGGAGTGCCCCAAACTTCAGGGCCATTTCCCATAGGTGTGTCGTCGGAAACGCCACCCATAAATGATCCATTAATGGTGACCGGAGCCTCATCTTGAGATGAGAGATTTTCGATTTCCTTATTTCTGGGAACGAAAGCAATCAGTGCAAAAACTCCAACAACAAGAATACTACTAAGAATAATAAAAAGATTCTTACTCATAATCATAAAAACCCTCCTGTAAAGTTGCGCCCCTCGCATTCTTATATTATAGCATAAATGCAATAAAATTTCAAGAATAATCAAATTAATGGTAATAGCGCTTCAAGAATTTGTCTCTGTAAGCTTCGTACTCACCAGAGAGCAGGGTTTCACGAATTTTATCTACTACGCTCACCACAAAATGCTCGTTATGGATAGAAGCCAGCACCTTGGCGGTGATTTCGTCGGTTTTAAAGAGGTGATGGAGATAGGCGCGAGTGTAGTTTTTGCAGCATTCGCAGTCGCAATCGACCATAAGAGGCGTGAAATCATCCCCGTATTTGGCGTTTTTGATATTGATGCGACCGTCTAAAGTATAAAGAGAGCCGTTCCTGGCCATACGGGTTGGGCCCACGCAGTCAAAAGTGTCACAGCCGTTTTCGACCCCGTCAAAAAGGTCAATTGGCTCCTGGCCCATACCAAGAAGATGCCTTGGCTTGTTCTCTGGGAGAATAGAATTAACTACTTTGAGCATCTCAGCCATGCCTTTAGCGGTGAAAACACCACCAATTCCGTAGCCGTCCACCGGCAAATCAGCCATAAAGCGTGCCGAAGCTTCGCGAAGATCAAGGAAAGTGCCACCCTGCACCACCCCATATAAATACTGGAAATTCTGACCATTTTTAGCCGCTTCATCACTGAGTTTAGTGTGTTCAGCAATGCAGCGCTCTAACCAGCGGTGAGTGCGATCCATCGCGCGCTCCATATCACCGTGGCTCTCAGATTTGGCCAGATGGTCAAACGCCATATGAATATCGGCGCCAATCTGCCACTGGGACTGCATCGAAGATTCTGGGGTCATCGTGAACTTGTCGCCAGAGAGATACGAGCGGAATTTAGCGCCCTCTTCGTTAATTTTTACCTCTGGTAGAGAAAAAATCTGGAATCCACCAGAATCAGTAAAAGTAGGCTTATTCCAGGAAGAAAACTTAGCCAACCCACCAGCCTTAGCAATCAGACCAGTACCAGGGGCCAAAACCAAATGATAAGTATTGGCCAGAATCGCCTGCGAGCCGAGCTCGTTCATCTCTTTCATCGTGAGAGCCTTTACCGTGGCACGGGTAGCGGCGCCCACAAAAGCCGGCGTCTTGATATCGCCGTGCGGCGTATGAATCACGCCCACGCGCGCCAGGCCGATCTTCTTCTCGATATCAAACTGCAAATTTTTGCTATTCATAGATAAAAGTCGAATCCCCGTAACTTAAGAAGTTGTATTTTTCTTCGACGGCGTGCTTGTAAGCGGCGGAAAGGTGATCCCAACCGGCAAAAGCTGAGGCGAGCATGAGGACGGTAGATTTTGGCGCGTGGAAATTGGTTAGAAGCGCATCCACAATTTTAAACTCAAAGCCTGGATAAATGAAAATATCATCTTCACCAGAAGTTTTACCAGTTTTGGCATAGTATTCGAGCGTGCGAGCCACGGTAGTGCCAAGCGCTACTACGCGTTTTTTAGAAGCTTTGGCGGATTTAATCTCAGCAAGTGTATCATCCGGAATACAAAACCATTCTGAGTGCATTTTGTGCTCTTCAACATTATCGGTGCGAATCGGAAGAAAAGTGCCAAGCCCCACATGCAAAGTAAGATATTTTACTTTTACGCCTTTGGCCTTCAAAGCAGCCAAAAGTTCATCGGTCATATTAAGGCTGGCAGTTGGCGCGGCGGCCGAACCCATATTTTTGGCCCAAACCGTTTGGTAGCGCTCTTTATCGGATTCTGTTGCGTCACGGTGCAAGTATGGTGGCAAAGGCACGTTGCCATATTTCTCGGTCAAAACATCGAGCGGGGAATCAGAAGTCACTTCAGCGATACCATTACCAAGAATCGAAACCACGTTCACTTTTTCAGAAGAACCTTTCACGGTCAAAACATCACCATCGTGCAACTTGCCACGATACATCACATGCTGCGGCTCGTCGCCGTGCTTTTCAAGCACTACGAGTTCGCGTTCGCGACCATCCGGAAGCTCAGTAAATAGGCGCGAATGCATCACACGCGTATCATTCAAAATCAAAACATCGCCCGGGTTCAAAAAATCCGCGAGTTTGGCGTAGTAAGAATCGGTCAGCTCACCAGTTCTACGGTTAATCGCAAGTAGGCGCGTGGTACCACGCACCTTCGGCGGGAATTTCGCAATCCGCTCCTCTGGCAAATCATAGTTAAAATCAGAAACTAACATAGAATTATTCTAACATATTTTGCTTAAATTTCAAATGTTCCGCGTTCGCGTTCAATCTGTTTGCCGTAGCGATCGGCTTCCGAAAAAATACAGCCACAATATTTTTGCATATAAAGCCCGGCTTCGCGTGCTTCAGCCTGACCATCATAAAAGCCAGGACGAAAATCACGGTACAAAAACTCAATATCAAACTCTTCGGCTAGTTTCTCGCAAACTTTCTTTAATTCTTCGTGTTTTTGATACGGCGAAACGAGGAGCGTGGTCGTAAACGCATCAAAGCCATGCTCTTTAGCATAACGCACGGTCTCGCCAATGCGAGTCGGATAACAATAATTCACGCAGCGGTTAGCAATATCGGAAGAAACGTTCTCGCAAAACTTCATCAGCCCATATTCATCTTCAAAAATCGCTTTCACCCCCACCTTGGCGGCGTATTCTTTCAAGCAATCGCGGCGCGACTTATATTCGGTATAAGGATGGATGTTTGGGTTATACCAAAAAACCGTCGGCTCGACGCCTTCAGCCCTAAGCGACTTAATACAATAAACACTACACGGCGCACAGCACGTATGCATTAAAACTTTTTTCATTACGCACATTATAACCCAAAGCGTGATATAATAAAACCATTAAGGAGGCATATGGGAAAACAGATAGAAGTAGACACCCGCACGTTTATTCGTTTTTGGCTCGTTTTGCTCGGCATCGGCCTAATTATTTTGTTCCTTTATAAAGCCCTTACTGGCCTCATTATCATCGGTATTTCAATTTTCCTCGCCTTGGCATTAAAGCCTCTAGTTTCAAAACTCAACAATTTCCTTGGCAAACATTTTGGTATGGAAAAAAATCACAAAACCGCCTCGGCCGTGATCGCATACTCCATCATCGTCACAATTCTAGTCACCGTCGTCATCATTGTTGGTCCAGTTGTCGTTAATGAAACCGCCAAGTTCGTACAAAACTTACCAAACACCATTCAAGATTTCAATGGTTGGGACGGCATCAATAATTTTGGCAAGGGAATCGGCATCGATAATTTGCAAACTCAAATATTGGAAGGCGCCACCAGCCTTTCCAAAAACATCTTCGGCAACATCGGTAACACCGTAGTTACCAGTATCAGCACCATCGCCGACATCCTCACAAAAGGTGTATTAATCTTGATTCTAACTTTGCTATTCCTACTCGAAGGACCAGGCATCATGGAGCACTTCTGGAAAAGTCTCAGCGCTCGCAAAGAAGACGCCCGTGGCGTTTCGGTTGCAAAGCACATCTTTAATCGCATGAGCAATGTGGTTTCAACCTACGTTTCGCACCAAGCCCTCGTCGCTTTAATCGACGGCTTGTCCGTAGCGCTCTTTGTATTTATCTTATCGCTCATTTTCAACTTCTCGGCTGGCCTCGCCATTCCAATGGGCTTGATGGCTGCACTATTTTATCTCATTCCAATGTTTGGCCAAATCATTAGCGTCTGTTTAGTCGTGGTAATCCTCGCGATTTCATCGCCAGTCGCCGCCATCATCTTTGCACTCGTCTACATCATCTACGCACAAATCGAAAACAACGTCATTGCACCAAAGATTCAAGGCAGCGCCCTCAAGCTTCCAGCTGTAGTAATCCTTGGCTCAATGATTATCGGCATGTACATGTTCGGGCTCCTTGGCGCCATCATCGCCATTCCAATCGCCGGCTGTATCCGCGTCCTCATCGAAGAATATCCTAAAATTAAGTCCGCCTAAAATCCTATGAAATCAAAGTCCAAAAAATCATTCAAAAAGTATTTACTTACCATCGCCTTCATTTTGCTAAATGTGGCAGTCATTGCCATCACCGGTTTTAACGAATTTGGCAACAGCGAAAACGCCGCCAAGTTTTCTGAAATCGAAATCAAATGGTGGCTACTTTTGCCAGCTCTCGGCTTCTTCATTGTGGCAACTATAATTGAAATTTCAAAATACGTAATGCTAATGCGCAAAACCTGCAATCTCGAAAAGAAAGATTTGCGCAAGGCTCGCCGCACCGCGCGCCGCACGGTGCTGATTGGTCGTTATTACGATAACATCACACCAGCCGCAATTGGCGGTCAGCCATTCCAGATTTATTACATGAATAAATCTGGCCTTCCAAAAGGCTTTTCTACTACCATTCCAATTATCGGCATGATCTCCGGCCAAATCGGCTTCCTAATTATCGCCATCATTTCATTCCTATTTGGCAGTCTTTCAATTAATAATGCCGCACTTGTAGCTACCGCCTGTTTTGGTTTAATCTTTTACGCCTTCTGGCCAGTCACCGTAATAGTAGCAACCTTTTTACCAAAAGCCACTGCCGAAATCATTAATCTCGGCGTTAAATTCCTCGCCAAGGTTCACATCATTAAGGACCGCAATGCCGCAATCAAAAAAGCCGAAGACGGCGTCAATGAATACGCACGCTGCGTAAAAGCCATTCTCAAAACCCGCGGCCTATTCTTAAAAGCAATTTTGATGGGCGTCGTTTATCACATTCTAATTTCATCAATTCCATTCTTTGTAATTACGGCATTTGGCGGTAACGTTGATTTCTTGCCATGCTTCGTCACCACGGTCGCCGTCACTTCCGCCGTCTATTTTATCCCAACTCCAGGCAACGCCGGCGCCGCCGAAGGCACCTTCTACTTGGTGTTCTCGGCTCTCGCTTCCGGCTACATTTTCTGGGCCATGCTTACTTGGCGCTTCTTCTCGTATTACGTTTACATTTTAATGGGCGCCGTCACCTACTTCTTCATCCATCTCGAAAACCGCGGCAAAGTCACCGAAGATTCTTGGTGGAAAAAATTTAGAACCTTCTTTTATTATCTATTTCATCCGTCAGAGCAAAAATAAATGTTTAAATTATTAATAAAATACATCAAGCCATATTGGTGGCAAGCCATCCTGCTTGTAGTCGCCGTCACGGCGCAAGTTTATTGTACGCTATCGTTACCAGCATTCATGGCCAGCATCATCAACGAAGGAATCGTAGCAGGAAATCACGATGCAATTTGGTGCTCCGGAATTTTCATGTTGCTACTCGCCGCCGCCTCAGCCGTAGGCGCATTAGTCTCAAGTTATCTTGCTACCTACATTGGCGCCAATTTCAGCAAAGACATGCGCCGCGATGTTTTCATGAAAGTTTTAAACTTTAACTTATCCGATTCTGACAAATTTAGCGTAGCTTCACTCATCACTCGCACCACCAACGACATTAATCAAGTGCAGCAAACCGCCATTATGATTTTGAATATGATGCTAAGGGCTCCGCTCTTTTGTGTTACCTCACTCGTGCGTGCTTTCCAAACCGCGCCAGAAATGAGCTGGATTATAGCGGTCGCCGTGGCCGGCACGCTCGGAACGATTATTCTAATCATGTCGCTCGTGATTCCAAAATTTAAAATCTTTCAAAAGTTACTTGATAAAATCACTTTGATCACGCGCGAAAATCTAACCGGTCTTCGCGTAATTCGCGCCTTCAATAACGAGAAGATCGAAAAAGAAAAATTCGAGAAAACCAACCAAGAACTCACAAAGACTATCATCTTTGTCGATCGCATTATCGAATTACAAAATCCACTTATTAATATTATTTTCAACGGCACAGCATTGCTATGTATTGCAGTTGGCGCATCCTTACTCACTAAAGACATTGCATACCTTGGCAACATGACGGCATTTTCAGAATACGTCACGCAATTTATGATTTCTATTTTGATGCTTTCGATTCTGTTTATCATGCTGCCACGTGCCAGCGTTTCTGCACATCGTATTAATGACGTCTTAAAAAATCCAAATCATTTCAATTGGAAAAAATCTACCGTTGGCGTGCCAAGTGTTGCGCCGTCCGTAGAATTTAAAGACGTTACATTTAGCTATAACGGCGCATCCGATGCGGTATTATCAAATATTTCATTCACAGCCGAAGCAGGAAAGACCACAGCATTCATTGGTTCCACGGGTTCCGGCAAATCCACACTTATAAATCTCATTCCACGTTTTTATGAAGCATCGACTGGCGAGATTTTAGTTAACGGAATCAACGTTAAAGATTTTGAAAAAGACGATTTGATGAAACGCATTGGCTTTGTACCACAACGCGGCGCTTTGTTTTCTGGCACTGTCAAAAGTAATATTGCTTTTGGTGCACCAAACGCCACCATGAAAGAAATCGAAAAGGCCGCCGAAGTCTCTGAAAGCGCAGAATTTATTAAAAAATTTGCCGACGGCTATAACCACCACATTGCCGAAGGTGGCACCAATGTTTCAGGCGGTCAAAAACAACGTCTTTCAATCGCACGTGCAATTTGTAAGAACCAAGAAATTTATATTTTCGACGATTCGTTCTCGGCCCTCGATATGAAGACCGACAAAAAACTACGCGCCGGATTAAAATCAATTACCAAAAATTCCGTAGTGTTAATTGTAGCGCAACGCATCAATACAATCAAAGACGCCGACCAAATCGTAGTGCTAGACCAAGGTAAGATTGTTGGTACTGGCACTCATTTAGAACTTCTAAAAAACTGCAAGGTTTATAACGAAATTGTAAAATCACAATATTCCGACGCCGAATATGCCGCCGAACTAAAGGAGGCCAATGCGTAAAAAAGGTGTCGCGAAACTATTCCTGAATTCCATCAAGCCATTTGGTTTTTGGATTATCTTTGCTATCATACTCGCTATCGGCTCAGCCGTGCTTGGATTATTTACACCAAAAATTCTTGGCGAAATGACAGACATTGCCAAAGATTCGTTCGCCACCGGCCTAGACTGGGATGCCCTCGGCATGAAGATTACTATCATCATTATCTTATTTACGTCATCTTCAATTTTAAATTATTTTCAAGCCTACATCCTTGGCGTAGTTACCGCAAAATACACCAAGAGTCTGCGCAAACAAATTCTCGAAAAAATTACGCGTCTACCAATTTCATATTTTGATAATCATCAATTCGGCGACACGCTTTCATGCATGACTAACGATATTGATATTATCGCCACGTCAATGTCACAAGAAATTGCTGACGTGTCACTAAGCCTTACCACATTAATTGGCGTCATGGTCATCATGCTCACAATTTCAATTCCACTTTCAATTGTCACATTTATCGTGGTGCCACTTTCAGTTTTTGTAGTGGCAAGAATCGCCAAGTTCGCACAAAAGTATTTCAAAAAGCAACAAGCAACCCTCGCCGTATTAAATAGCAAAATCGAAGAAAGTTATAGCAACCAAGTAATTATCAAATCCAACTCATACGAAAAAACCGCACTCGCCGATTTTGACAAAACTAACAAAGAACTCGCTACCACTTCACGCAAAGCTCAGTTCTTCGCATCACTCGCATTTCCAGTCACTCACATTTTCACCAACCTAGGTTATGTTGCAGTTTGTATTCTTGGTGGTTATTTAGTTATCGAACGCCGCATTAGCCTTGGTAATTTGCAAGCCTTCATTGGTTATGTCTCACGCTTCAATCGCCCAATCACGGAAGTTGCGTCCACAACTTCAACCATCCAATCATTGCTTGCAGCATCCGAACGTATTTTCAATTTCCTAAATGCCGACGAAGAAGAACCAGATCCAGAAAACAATAGGACGATTGAAAAAGTAAAAGGCGCCGTAGTATTTGACCACGTTAAATTTAGCTACGACAAAAAGCATACTGTGATTAAAGATTTTTCTGCCAACATTTTGCCAGGCCAAAAAGTTGCAATCGTGGGCCCAACCGGTGCAGGGAAAACCACAATCATCAATTTATTGATGCGTTTTTATGAACCGGATTCTGGTTCCATCACAATCGATGACGTGCCAATTAATGAAATGACCCGCGCGGATGTACGCACAATGTTTGGCATGGTCTTGCAGGACACGTGGCTATTCTCCGGCTCAATCGAAGACAACTTACGCTATGGCAACCAACAAGCGTCATTGAACGAAATCGAAGAAGCCGCCAGAATCAGCAATATTCACCACACAATCAAAGCGTTGCCAAAAGGCTACGAGTCGGTCATTTCCGAAAATTCAGACAACATTTCGGCCGGCGAAAAACAATTGCTCACTATTGCTCGCGCCATTGTGGCAAATCCATCAATGATCATCTTGGACGAAGCCACATCAAACGTTGACACGCGCACCGAACAACTGATTCAGGCCGCATTCGACAAAATCACAAAAGGCCGCACGTCGTTCATTATTGCACATCGTCTTTCGACTATCCGCAACGCCGACCTCATTCTCGTCATGAAAGACGGCGACATCGTGGAGCAGGGCACACACGATACTTTGCTCAAGAAAAAAGGTTTTTACGCCGAGCTATATAATTCACAGTTCACCGAGGAATAGTGGTAAAATAAAGAAAAGGAGGTTTCATGCATATCGTAATTGAAGGACAAGATGCCACCGGCAAAGATACCCAAGCTAAGAAACTAGCCGAGTACTTGCGTGCGCAAGGCAAAACCGTCGTCCACTATGCAGAATCCGGCACTGGTTCCACCAATCCATTCATTACCGAAATCGCACGCCTAAATTATGGTTCAGACCAAGGCATCGATCATCGCACCCGCGTGATGCTTTATCTCATTAATCGCTACGAGCAGTGGCGAACGCTCGCTGAACCTGCTTTAAAGAATGGCGACACTGTAATTACAACTCGTAACTGGTTTTCGACTTTGATTTATGAAGGTTATGGCGCCGGCGTCAGCAAGCCACTAATTATCAAGTTGCACAAACTCGTCATGCCGGAACCATACTTCCGTCCAGACAAAATTGTTTTCTTTACATTGTCAGACGAAGCCCGCAACAAACGTATCGGCACTCAAACTGCCGAAGCCAATACTAAGTGGACAAGAAAAGACGAAATCTGGAAATCCAAAGGCGATCCATTCCAACACAAACTAAATCGCGGCTATTTAGATGTCGCCAAAAAGTTTGACGTACCAACACTTGATGCTTCCGGCACGATTGATGAAGTTTTTGAAGATCTCAAAAAACTATTTAATTTATAATTATGCACGAATCCTGGAAACCATTTTTAAAAGCCGAATTCGAAAAACCATATTTCAAAGACTTGGCAAAGTTTTTGCATGCGGCCTACGAAACCAAAAAGATTTTTCCAACTAAGGCGGCGGTATTCAAAGCGTTTGAAACCGACCTTAACAACATAAAAGTTGTAATCCTTGGCCAAGATCCATATCACACACCGGGCGCTGCTATGGGCCTGGCTTTTTCGGTACCAAAAAGCGAACCAATTCCACCGTCACTAATTAATATTTATAAAGAAATTGATAATGAGTTTGGTAACCACGTTAATAAAACCGGTGACCTCACGAATTGGCAGCAGCAAGGCGTGCTGCTTTTAAACAATGTATTAACAGTCGAAGCCCACAAAGCCGGTAGCCACCGCGGCAAAGGCTGGGAAACTTTTACCACCGAAACAATTAAATATTTAAATGAGACTCGCCCACATTTAGTATTTATATTGTGGGGCCGCGACGCACGCGCCAAAAAGAGTCTGATCGACACGTCGCGCCATCTAGTTCTGGAATCACCACACCCATCACCACTTTCCGCTCACTCCGGATTCTTTGGTAACGGACACTTCAAAAAGACGAATGATTTTCTCATCAAAAACAATGAAGAGCCAATTAGTTGGTAATTATTTAACCCACTTAATTAATTGTTTGTAAGCGTCAGAATCTTTTTCGTAAGAATCAAGAATATCTTGTATATAAGTTTTACCATTGGTAATATTTAAAGTTTCAACTTCTGGCATGGCAGTCAACATTCTAATCACGGCTTCGTCGGTTTCGAGATTAGTCATCGACTTTGAAGGATCGGAGCTATAAGAATGCACGCGTAGTTGGCGATAAACAAAACGTTTGATGCCGGCCTGCAAACAATACTTCAGACAGTTGTCACAAGTTGCAACGCGGTTATAAACTGTGCAGCCAGTTAAATCTTGTTTTGCAAAAAGCACCGCGTTCATTTCGGAATGCGTAGCAAAATGATATTTCATTGGACGCTCAGTCAAAGTAAGTTTAGACTCGTCTGCACCTTGCACTAAGCCATTATAGCCAAATGAAATTGGGCGTCTTTTAGCATCCACAATTACGCAGCCCATTTTAGAAGAAGGGTCTTTAGATTTAAGCGCAACCGCTTCGGCAATATTCAGGAAATATTCATCCCATTCTTGTTGTTTTTTATTCACGATTCCTCCATTCACCCCAATTATAACACGGGGGGGTTGTATTTTTCTAGAAGTTAGCCTTAAATTTAGAAAAATATTAAAGGAGGTATTAAATGACCAGATTTTTTTATGCCATTTTGATCGCGTCACTCATTGTCGTCGGAATACCAACTAATAGTCGCCACGTTAACGCGAGCGACTGTAAAGACTTAAAAATTATCTTTGCTCGTGGCTCTGGCGAAGAACAAAACACAAACAAAAGCTACCAAGCATTCAAAACGAGTCTAGAAGAAAAACTTAAAACAACTGCACTTAGTTACGATTTTGTCGATCTAGAATACCCAGCCATTGCAGTCACGGAAGACCTTTTCGTGGCACTTGGTGCCATTTTTGGCGGTGGTAGTTCTTATGCGTTTGGCGACAGCGTTAATATGGGCATTAATAATTTAGTGTCACAGATTAATACTTCGTGCGAAAAAACAAAATTTGTCTTGGCCGGCTATTCACAAGGTGCAATCGTAGTTATTAATTCATTAAATAAACTCAGCTCCGGCAAATTAATCTATGCCGCAACATTTGGCGATCCGAAACTATATTTGCCCGAAGGCGCCGGACTATTTCCGGCAGCCTGCCGTAACCAAAATCTTTCAAACTATCGCATTTACGTACCAGACTGTTTTGCGTATAGTGGTTTACTCGGCGGCACCAATCCATACCAAACCGAAAGTTATATAGATAAGCTCGGCACTTGGTGCAACAAAATGGACATTATGTGCAGTAGCCATTTTAGTATCAGCAATCATGTTTCATATGTAGAGGACAATTTATATGAAGATGCTGCGCGTATCATTTTTTCAAAAGTTGCTAAGTTTTTTGATATTAAATCAAACATCGCTTCACCACACGACACGGCGATTTTGCTAGACACGACCGGTTCAATGGGGCCAATGATTCTAAAATACAAAGATGAGACCGTGCGACTCGCGACCGAAACATTAAATGCGGGTGGGCGCGTCGCATTGTTTGAATATCGTGATTTAGACGATCCGTTTAAGCTGGTCGAACATTGCAACTACGAAAGCTGCACGTTAGAAAAATTTATTAAAGCTATTGATAACATCGAAGTTACCGGCGGTGGCGACGAGCCAGAATCATTACTTTCAGCCTCGCTCCATGTTATGCGAAATTTAAACTGGCAACGTGGCGCTACGAAATCGCTCGTCGTTTTAACCGACGCCGGTT
The DNA here is from genome assembly GCA_017561835.1 of Candidatus Saccharimonadota bacterium. Lineage (GTDB taxonomy): Bacteria > Patescibacteriota > Saccharimonadia > Saccharimonadales > Saccharimonadaceae > Nanosyncoccus. Next base: position 12,298 of record JAFZBJ010000014.1, read on the forward strand.
TTCTTTCACCCGATCGCGACGGCACTACATATCGGCAAGTTGTTGAAATGAGTCGCAAAATCGACCCAGTGAATTTTTACATCATCACCGAGGATTATAATGAAGAAAAATATCTCGCACTCGCCGAAGATACCGATGGTAAAGTCGTAACGAATTTTGACGAACTAAGTTTGCTCACGGATTACATCATTGAGCGCGCGGACAGTTTGCCAAAAGTCGAAGTAGTAGAAACCGAATTCATAAAACCAACATTGGAGGTTCATAATGTTACGCGCATCGCAGATGGTTCATTCAAAATAAATCTTTTATCAAGCACCGGCAAAACTTTGGTAATTTTGAATGACGCCGTGCTGGGCGTAACCGCAGAAAACGAATTTACAATTACAGACATCGACACATCACGAACTAATACGTTAAGCTTGGTGCCAATCTCGGATTCAGGACGTGGCGACGCAGTTATAATCACATTAGATCAGCCACTTAACGAGCCAGAACCGGAGCTCCCAATATTAAAGGCACCAAATACTGGATTTAAATCCGAAATTATGCTATAATAGTCGAATGATTTTAGACAAAGACAAAATTCGTAACGTTGCCATTATCGCGCACGTTGACCACGGTAAAACCACTCTTGTGGATGGCCTTTTGAAGCAATCCCACACTTTCCGTGACAACCAAGCCGAAATGCAACAAACTCTGATTATGGACTCCATGGACCAGGAGCACGAGCGGGGAATTACCATCACCGCCAAGCAAACTGCCGTTTTTTATGATGGTTACAAAATCAACATCATTGATACCCCGGGCCACGCCGACTTTTCTGGTGAGGTTGAACGTACGCTCAACATGGCCGACGGCGTTATTCTAGTTGTTGACGCCCAAGAAGGTCCAATGCCACAAACCAAATTCGTATTACAAAAGGCTCTCGACCTTAAACTTCGCCCAGTTGTAGTTATCAACAAAATTGATAAACCAGCCGCTCGCATTGAAGAAGTTAAAGATGAAATTTCTGATCTCTTCCTTGAACTTGCTACCGACGAATCTCAACTTAACTATCCAATTTACTACGCCATTGCCCGCGACGGCAAGGCTGGTAAAACTCCAGAACTTGATAATGATTTGCACGTAATCTTTGAATCCATCATCAATGATATTCCAGCACCAAAAGTTGATGAGAATTCCGACAAAGGCGCCCAGCTTCTTGTGGCCGCTCTTGCCGCTGATAATTATCTTGGCAAATACTGCATTGGTAAAATCTTCCGCGGCAAACTCAAAAAAGGCCAAGCTGTCAAAATCATGCGCGGCGAAACTATTAAGTCTGCCAAAATCGACCAAATCTTTTCTTATCGTGGCCTTAACAAAGAAGAAGTTGAAGAAGCTATTGCCGGCGACATTGTCGCATTAGTTGGCGTTGGTGAAGCAAACATTGGTGATACCATCGCTACCGGCGACACGCCAGAAGCCTTACCAACCATCGAACTCGAACCACCAACACTTTCTATTTACATTGGCCCAAACACCAGCCCACTCAAAGGTAAAGAAGGCGAATTCACCACTTCCCGCCAAATCGCTGAACGTCTAGAAAAAGAACTTGAAACCAACATCGCACTCAAAATCGAACCAGATGGTCTTGGCTACAAAGTTTCTGGCCGTGGCGAGTTACATCTTTCTGTTTTGATTGAAACCATGCGCCGCGAAGGCTACGAACTTGAAGCCGGACGCCCTGAAGTAGTCTACAAAGAAATCGATGGCGTGAAATGCGAACCAATCGAAAGCTTAACTGTAGAAGTTGGCCCAGAATTTGTCGGTGCCGTTTCACAAGAGCTTGGTATTAGAAAAGCTGAACTTAAATCACAAGATTTAACTTCAACCGGCGCCACCCGCTTTACCTACGAAATTTCTACCGCCGCTTTGATCGGCCTTCGCAACAACTTGCTTACCGCAACCAAAGGCACAGTCCTCATGTCTAGCCTTCCATGCGGCTACCGCCCAGTTGATTCTAAATACAAACCAGAACGTAACGGCGCTTTGATCGCTTTCGAATCTGGCGTTTCTACCGCCTACGCATTGGACGCTGCGCAAGCTCGTGGTATCTTGTATATCCCACCACAGGTGCCAGTTTATCAAGGCATGATCGTGGGTCTTTCCAACAAAAAAGATGACCTTGACATCAATATCTGCCGTGAAAAGCAACTCACCAACATGCGTACCCACGCATCGGATGGCGCTATCCAACTTACGCCATACACTCAACTTTCACTTGAACAATGTTTGGATTTTCTTTTGGACGATGAACTTCTCGAAGTCACACCAAAATCACTGCGCCTCAGAAAGCGTCAGCTAGATCCAATTAAAAGAAAACGCGAAAATCGTATGTAAAAAATTAAGACCCGGCAAATAGCCGGGTCTTTCTAAGAAGGACGAGCATGTTATGCTCTAGCTGAAGTTGCTTCTTTCAACTTCTGTCTAAGCTGCCATGTACCCAGGTGCTTCTTCGGGTCGATTGGCCCATAAGCTTCACGATATTTTTCCTCGGCGACACGTTCATTGTCGTCATCAGATCTAGAAGTCATCACTTCTATAACATCGTTAGATACATCAACATTGGTCTTTTTTACCTGTTTCATATTTCTCACCTCCTTGAGAATATAGGCCAAGAACCTCATTAATTATATCATCCCTATAAGCATCTTCACAAGTGCTATAATAAAAACATGTTAATTGATTCTCATTGCCATCTGCACGACCGCGAGTTTTTCACGGAAGAGCAAGCCAAGACCGCTTTAGAAAACGCCACTAAAAACGGTGTCGAAAAAATCATTTGTATTGGCACCGATGCCGACGATTCAATCGCTGCGCGCGACTATGCCGAAGGCAAAGCAAATGTTTATTGGACTTATGGCGTGCATCCATCCGAATGGAAAAAATGGCAGGAAACTAATTGTGACAAAGAAGTTAACCGCGGCAAATTTCATCACGGGCTTAAAGCACCAGTTGCAATTGGCGAAGTTGGACTGGATTATCATTACGGCAAAGACGACCACGAAGAGCAGAAAAAGTTATTTATCGAAATGCTCGAGCTCGCCAAGATTCACCACCTACCGGTAGTCTTTCATGTGCGCGAAGCGTTCGATGACTTTTTTGAAATCGTCAAAAACTATCCCGAAATCAAAGGCGTTGTACATTCTTTTTCGGACAACAAAAAAGTTTTGAAACGCATTTTAGACGAAACCAATTACTATATTGGCGTGAATGGTCTCGCCACTTATTCAACTCTCCCGACTCCACCACTCGAAAGAATTTTGCTCGAAACCGACGCGCCGTTTCTCGCGCCAGTGCCGCACAAAGGCGAAACCAACGAGCCAGCCTACATTAAAGATATTGCAAAGTGGCTAAGCGAAAAACTTGGCGTTGATGTAAAAACCGTAGCGAGTGTCACCACTAAAAACGTCGAAGACCTTTTTAAACTTTCCTAAATTGTGTTACAATGAGCTTATGGATAAGCCAAAGAAATCTGCGAAAAAAACTATTTCAATTATTATTTTTATCATCGGGTTCGTCACGCTCGCCGCTGGCGCCGTGATGTTTGTGCTCGACTGGCTCAAAAAGCCAGCTGTTGAAGATGCCGAATATTTTGTTTCGGTCGGCGAATGGGTTGAGCAAGATAGTGACAGCGTAATTTGGAAATTCACCGAAATCGGTAAAGGCACACTCACTACCAACGGTCACCTGGATGATTACGATTTCATTTGGTCGCTTGAGGGCAACAAACTCAAAATCGAAACCGCTTGGCTTTACGACCTTGAAGACGAATTTACCTATACCTTGGATCAAAAAGAAAACACCCTGAAACTCGAAAGCGACGGCAAAACCGTCACCTTCGTACCAAAATCAGAACCTGCCGAAGAATAATTAATTCAAATCAACTTCGGCGCCACAAGTGGCGTTAATACCGAGATTTGATAAAATCACCATCTCGTCATCCGGAATCATGTGCGTAGCATGAAACTGCGCACTTTTTAGTTTGTCCAGGTTGTTTAGAGCTTTCTTTACAATTGGATTTGTAGTCGAACAAATTGAAAGCGCCATCAACACTTCGTTGAGCTTGAGATAGCTTTCTTTGAAGTTCGAAGTTTTGTTTTTGATTTCAAGAATCGGCTCAAGCACGGTTGGCGAAATCAAATCTACTTCGTCTGGAATCTTAGTAATATGTTTAATAGCGTTGATGATGGTACTAGAAACTGGGGATAGATAGCCGGTTTTGCGGCCAGTAATGTATTTGCGGCCAATTTCAATTGCAGCGCTTGGCAAGTTGTTGGCGGCTTTGCGTTTTTCCTCGGCTTTCTTTGCAACTTCGCGATCGTTTTCAGAAATCTTGAGCTCGTTCATCAAAAGTTTGATACGGTCTGGCACCTCTGGCTCCACCAAACCTTTTTTAAGATCCACCACGGCGCGGTAGTAACGACGCACAATTTCGTCTTTGGCGGCTTTCTGCACGGCAGCATCGTCTGTAATACAAAAACCAACCATATTCACGCCCATGTCAGTTGGCGAGAAATAAATGCTTTTGCCCATAATGCGAGTCAAAATTTCTTTTAGGACCGGAAAGGTTTCAAGGTCGCGGTTGTAATTAACTACAGTTTCACCGTATTTTTCGAGATGGAAATAATCGATCATGTTTTTATCGTTAAGGTCGGCCGTAGCAGCTTCGTAGGCGATATTCACTGGGTGCTTTAATGGCAAATTCCAAACTGGGAAAGTTTCAAACTTGGCATAGCCGGCCTTCACGCCACGCTTGCATTCGTGATAAAGCTGCGAAAGGGAAGTAGCAAGCTTGCCGGAGCATGGGCCCGGAGCAGACACCACCACCAATTTTTTTGTGGTTTCAATATATGGATTGGCGCCGTAGCCTTCGTCGGAAACAATCGTATCAACGTCGGTAGGATAGCCTTTTGTGAAAGTGTGGAAGTATGGTTTGATGCTGTAGTCTTCAAGTTTTTTAGCAAAATCTTTAGCCTTTTTCTGACCATCAAACAAAGTAATAACAACCGAATTTACGGTAAGGCCTTTGCTGCGCAAAAATTCAATCAGGCGCAATACTTCGGTTTCGTAAGAAATCATGTGGTCAGCGCGAATTTTACTTTTTTCAATCGCGTTGGCATTAATGCAAAGAATCACCTCGGCTTGATCTTTGAATTCTTGGAGAAGACGAATCTTGAGGTCTGGCAAAAAGCCCGGAATCGTGCGTGCAGCGTGCTGATCGTCTATTAACTTCCCACCAAATTCGATATAAAGTTTATCGAACATTTTAATACGTTCTTTGATTTTTTTGGTTTGGAGTTTTAGGTACTTTTCAGCATCAAAACACTTTTTCACTTTTTGACCTCCTTATAACCCTTTAATTATAACATAGCGAAAAAATTGCCAGTGATTTTTTGAAAATTTTTTGTCGTAACCAAAATCGCCAAAAACGTAAAAATATGTTATAATATATCTATGATTTATCTTGATCACGCGGCAGCTACGCCAACCTCGAAAAAGGCCCTCAAGGCTATGGAGCCGTATTTTGCGGACCTCTTTTTTAATCCTTCCGCGCCATACATTTCAGCCAACCACGTGCGTCAAGACTACGAAAAAGCCAAGGACGAAATCGCCCATGCCATCGGCGCCAAAGGCGCAGACCTCGTGATGACCTCCGGCGCTACCGAATCAATCAATCTCGCATTCAATATTTTGGAGCCAAACGCTGAAGTTTTGATTTCCGCCGTCGAGCACAAATCCGTAATAGAAGCCGCCAAAAAATTTAACTGCAATACAATTAATGTCGACAAATTTGGCCGAGTTTTAATCAATGATTTTAAGAAAAAACTAAGCAAAAAAACTCAGTTTGTTTCTGTGTGTCTAGCCTCTGGAGAACTTGGCACCATTCAACCGATTTCCGAAATCGCTGCGATTATTAAAGATGAAGTTTTACGCCGCAAATTAGCAGGCGAAACCACGCCGCTTTATTTCCACTGCGACGCCTCACAAGGAATTGGCATTCTCGAAGCCAAAGTTGGGCGCCTCGGCGTTGATCTTCTTACTATTAACTCCGCCAAAGTCTACGGGCCAAAGGGCGTTGGCGCTTTGTATGTTGGCCACAACGTCAAACTAAAACCAATGACCGTGGGTGGCGGACAGGAAATGGGCCTTCGTTCTGGTACTGAGAATGTGCCAGGCGTAATTGGTTTTGCTGCCGCCATCAAAGACGCCGAAGGACATCTAAACGCCGAGAGAAAACGCCTCGAAAAACTCAAAACTATCTTAAAAAACGAATTAAAAGACGTCCCAGATATTATTTTCCTAGGAAATCCGAAGTATCAGCTAGCAAATTTCGTGCCAATTTCCGTGCCAGGCGTAGACGCCGAGCGCATCATTTTCGCCCTCGAAAACGAAGAAGTCTATCTTTCTACCGGTGCTGCTTGCTCAGCCTCAAAGGGAGTTAAATCCGTCACCCTTACCGCTATTGGCCTAGATGACGCCGCCATCGCAGGGTCACTTCGTATCACGATGGGTAAGCTAAACGACGAAGAAAACATCAAAAAAGCCGGCGAATTGATCAAAAACGCCATTATCTCAGAAAAACAAAGAGTATAATCTTGACTTTTTAAAGCATTTGTGCTATAATTAAAGAATAGTTAGTGATTTTGCACTAACTTGTATTTTTTATAGAGCAGAACATCTATTCCACCCCCATAAAAGCTTCTGGCTCGTCCTGCCCATTAATATAGTGGTCAGAACGAGCTAGATGCTCAAAAATTTACATAGGAGGGGTTGTATTATGAATACTGTTGTATTGGAAAAGGAACTCGAGAAGGTAGCAGAGGTTTTTGCAAATTTCGGCTTCAAGCGTTGTGGGTACGTAGACATCACGGTCTATCTCTTCAATAAATGTGAAGAGGTTGTTACGATCGGTATAGGATGTCGCAGTTTGGCCTTCGATGCTACAGCAGATCGCGCTTTTTTGCGGTGGGATGCAAAAGAGTGGCAGACGTATCTGTTGAAAAGAACCCACTATTTCACCAGCATGACGTTAACACACGTCGCTGCAATCGACATTTTCTTTAGTGGGACCGAAGCCGGCTTGAGTTACAAGATCGAGGCAACGAGTTTCAAAGATCGACCGCAGTTCGATCGAATGCTCGTGTATACCAACCCGATAAGGGAAATTCGCTTAACGCCAAAAGAATCGGCACAAATTGCAAGCACGAGAACAGTCAGAAAGTTCGCAAGAGAGCTTAGCAGAGAAAGATTCTTTAAAACTACAAGCGATACCGCACTGGTGCAAAAAAGTTAATTGATGTTCTATAAGCCCCACGAATTATTTCGTGGGGCTTTTTAACGCCATATTGACAAAAACTAAAATCTATATTATTATATAGAGTATCTTTTTGCAAAAGGAGGGGCTTTTATGAAAGGATTCTTAAAAGTCTACGGCATTATTGCCGGAGTGTTAGTAACAATCTGTTTAACAGCTATCGTAATCGATTTGGTACACGCCATGTTTCAAACGTTTTGCACAAAACACCTGCTTGGAGGCGACCCGAATCACGACAGATGGTACTATGAAGACGCAGACGAAGACGGCACTGCCGTTGTAGGACACGTAGAGAAAACAGAGAGTTAATTACCCATGCGGGGCTAATCTAGCCCCGCTTTTTCATTTTCAAAAAATATGTTATAATATGAATACAAATCTTATGGAAGGGGGGTGGCATCATTGGATGAGCACCTTAAAGAAGCCAGGGTCAGTAATTTTCTCAAATGGGTAGACAGTGACGGATTTATTTCAATAGGCTCAGATGTAGTTGTAATACTATTCAACATAATATCCGTTATACTTTACGCGAACTCGATTGGAGATGCGATAGCCTTATTCTGTGCAGAAATGTTCTTCGAAGTTGGCGCCATCCCGGCTGGGGTATCAATTCTATCGAAATGGTACAAACCCCAGGAGAATCGCAAGTCCTACGCGAAGAGAATTATCATATGGGTAATCACCGTATTACTGATCATAATGTTCACATTACTAAAAGTAAAAGAGCTAAAGCTGCCACATTTTTTCGCTTATATAGCCTTATTTGTGTTCACGATTGTAGTAGTAATGTGGCAAGTCACATTAGAAGCGGAGCATTAAATGCCCCGCTTTTTTTATCTCGAAAATATGTTATAATATGAATATGAAAACAGTTTACGTCGGTATGTCCGGTGGAGTTGACTCCTCAGTTTCGGCCGCATTATTAAAGGATGCAGGCTACAAAGTTGTTGGTGTCTACATGAAAAACTGGTCCAAAAATCTCCCGGGCATGAAATGCCCATGGGCCGAAGATCTCGCCGACGCCAAACGTGTAGCCGTAAAACTCGGCATCGATTTTAAAGTTTTTGATTTTGAAAACGACTACAAGCAAAAAGTCGTGGACTACATGCTGGATGAATACAAAAAAGGCAACACGCCAAATCCAGACATCATGTGTAACCAAGAAATCAAATTTAAACTCTTTGCCGAAACCGCTTTTGAAGACGGCGCCGATTTTATCGCGACCGGTCACTATGCAAAAACTGAAAACGGGGAACTGCTCCGCGCCAAGGACGAGAACAAGGATCAAACTTACTTTTTGTATCGCGTCACTGCCGACGTTTTGAAGCGCACGATTTTTCCAGTTGGCGACATGCTAAAACCAGACGTTAAGAAGCTCGCTACAAAATACGGACTTTCAAACGCCTACAAAAAAGAATCCATGGGTGTTTGCTTTGTGGGCGAAGCTAACATGAAAGATTTTCTTAACGAATTTATCGACATCAAGCCAGGCGAAATTATCGAGCTTGAAACCGGCAAAAAACTCGGCTTTCATGACGGTGCAATTTTATATACAATCGGCCAACGCCACGGCCTAAACGTTGGTTCTGGTCTGCCTTATTACGTCGCCAAAAAAGATATCGAAAAAAATATCGTCTACGTTTCGAAGAATTTAAATACCGATAATTTGTGGGTCACCGAAATTCCATTAAAAGATATTTTTCTCCGCAAAAATCCAAGCTCTGATAATATTTTAGTGCGCCTTCGCCACCGCGCTACACTTTTACCAGCCAAATTTGACGGCGAAAAAATCGTATTCGAAAAACCAGTCAAGCGCATCGCTGCCGGCCAATCAGTAGTGTTTTACGAAGACGAAGTCTGCCTTGGCGGCGGCATTATCGCAGAGTAGTTAAACCCTTTTTAACTTTAAGGCCGAGCACCGGCATCAATTGATAATCTAAATAACTTTCTTTTATAATGCCGTTTTCGACGGCACTTTTAATATTGTTGAACGCCGTAGCATAATCGGTCACGATTAGCATATTATTACCAGCCAGCACCGCCTGCACTTCGGCAGGATACTCGCCATGATAATATTCTGCGATTGCATCCATCGACAAATCGTCAGTGATAATAACGCCAGAAAAGCCCAAATCGTCGGCGAGAATTTTATGCACGTCGTGAGATAAAGAAGCCGGAGCAGAAGCGTCAATCTCTTGAATGATATTGTGCGAAACCATCACGAAATCAGCGCCAGCCTTAATTCCAGCTTCAAATGGCAAGAAGTCATTCTCCTTAAAACTCGCAATCGAGCGCGTATCAACGGAAACTAAACGATGTGTATCCACATTACAACCGTAACCTGGAAAATGTTTTAACGTGGCCGAAATATTCGAGCCATGATATTTTTCAGTGACATTTTTTATGTAATCCGCCGTGGCCGAAGCGCCCTGGCCAAACGTACGCGCATAGATAAAACTATTTTTATCTTCACAAACATCCGCGACCGGCGCAAAGTTCACATTCACGCCAATGCTGTCAAGCGTCGAAATTTTAGTTGCGGTATCGGTGAGAATTGCATCCATCCCGCCCTGCGCATAGAGCTCCTGCGGCGAAGCAAAATCAGCTAGCCCAGCATAAGAAAGCCGCGAAACCAGGCCGCCTTCTTCGTCGATGCCAATAAATAATTTCGTATTCAAATCGCGCTGCCAACTATCAACTTTGGTCTTGATTGAAGCCAAACTCTGCCCATCTACGTCGCGACCAAACAAAATCAAACCACCAAGATGGTAGTTAGTAGCCACCGATTTGATATTCATTTCTGGCGCCCGAGCAAATAAAAGTTGCCCAACTTTTTCATCCAAAGTCATACCATCCAAAATCTCGGCCGCGCGCTCGTAATAAGCGCCGTAGAGTTCGTTACTTACTCCTTTTTCAATACTCACAGCCACAGTTGCCGAGTCAAAGTTTTTCGTCGCAATAATAAGCGCCGCGTATCCAGCAAACAAAGCCACCGTCACTACAATTAGAATTTTTGTGAGCTTACTCATTGCCTTAATTATAACAGCTTCATGTATAATTGAACTATGAACCAAGAACTAGTTAGAATCAACACAACCGATAATATTGAACAGCCTGGCATTTTATACACGCCAACCACGCCGACCAACAAAATTGTCATCCATGTTCACGGCCTCAATGGTAATTTTTATGAAAACCGTTTTCTCGATCCACTAGCCAAAGCCTACATCAAAAAAGGCTGTGCGTTTTTAACATTCAACAACCGCGGTAGAGACTTTATTAGTGAGCTACATCAAGGCACTGGCTACGCCGTCATCGGCGGTAGCTACGAAAGATTCAAAGACTGTTTGATGGATATCGACGGCGTCGTGAATTGGGTCAAAGAAAAAGGTTTCAGTGAAATCATTCTTGAAGGCCACAGCTACGGCTGCAACAAAGTTTTATATTATTACAACCAACGCAAAGATGATATTTTCCAAAAAATTGTTTTACTTGCGCCATGCGACATTCCTTCCGAAACTAAAATGTTTCTAGGCGAAGAATATGACCGCGTCAAAACCGAAGCCACAAAATGCGTAGAAGAAAACAAGGAGCGCGAGCTGCTAGACTATTCCATCATGGCCAATGGCAAAATTGCCGCCGGTACTTTTTACTATGACTTTTTGCCGGGCGGTGAAAACGATTTTCTAAGATACCGCGACGGCGCCGAAGCCAAAAACGAATTGTTAAATGAAATTGATATTCCAGTGCTCGTGATTTTTGGCGACGAGGACAAATGTGTTTTGACTCAGCCAGCCGAAACAATTAAAAGCTACCTAGCGAATAATATCAAAAACTGCGACATCGAGGTTATTGCCGGCACCGGTCATTCCTACAGAAATAAATTCGAAGAACTCGCCCGCATTATCGAGAATAATTAAGTATAACGGTGGCGCATTCGCCGTTTTATGGTATAATATTCTACATGAACGCAAACGAAATTCGTCAAAAATTCCTAGATTTTCAAGTTAAAAAAGGCCACAAAATCATTGCGCCAGCACCACTCGTGCTCGAAAATGATCCGACCACGCTTTTTACAGGCTCTGGCATGCAGCCACTTTTGCCATACCTCTTAGGCAAGCCTCACAAAGACGGCACTCGCCTCACCGATTCCCAACCATCACTTCGTTTGCAAGATATTGAAGATGTCGGCGATCCGCGCCATACTACTGTGTTCGAAATGCTTGGTAACTGGTCGCTCGGCGATTATTTTAAAGAAGAACAAATTAAGAATTTCTTTGAATTCTTAACTAAAGAAGTTGGCCTCGACCCAAACAAAATCTACGTCACCTGCTTTATTGGTAACGAAAAATATGGCATTCCAAAAGACGACGAAGCTGCCGCAATTTGGCAAAACGTCTTTAAAGAAGCCGGCATCGATGCCAAAATTGCCGAGATCGGCTCGGCCGAAAATGGCGACAAACGCGGCATCAAACCAGGCGAACATATCTTCTTCTACGACGATCACGAAAACTGGTGGAGCCGTGGCGGTGGCATCGAAACCACTCCACTTGGCGACCCATGCGGCCCAGACTCCGAAGTTTTCTACGATTTTGGCGACGACAAACAAGACGTGGCTAAATATGGCCTCGCCCACCCAGCTTCAGACGGCGCCCGTTTCATGGAAATCGGTAACCAAGTATTCATGCAATATCGCAGAAAAGACGACGGCACTTTTGAAGAACTCGAAAAGAAAAACGTCGATTTTGGTGGCGGCCTCGAGCGTATCACCGCAGCCTCAATCGATAGCTTTGACGTCTTTAAGGTTTCGCTTCTAAAACCTATCGTTGATAAACTCGAAGAATTATCCGGCAAAAAGTACGAAAACAATACTGCCGACATGCGCGTGATTGCCGACCACTTGCGTGGCGCCTATCTTCTTGCTGCTCAAGGCCTTACGCCAAGCAACAAAGCTCAGGGCTATGCACTCCGCCGCTTAATTCGCCGCGCGATTTTGCGCGCTCTCGATCTTAACATCGCGCAGAACTTCCTTTCTGAAATCATTCCAATCATTGCCGACAACTACACCGAGCTTCCGGACAGCATTTTGACGAACCGCAACGAAGCTCTAGCTGTTCTCGAGAAAGAAGAAAACGCTTTCCGCCAAACTTTGAACAAAGGCTTGAAAGAACTTCGCAAAATCACCAAAACTTCCGACCAACTTACTGGCGAAGATTTGTTCCGCTTACAAGACACCTACGGCTTCCCACTAGAACTATCCATAGAAGAATGTTTCCGTGAAAGCATCAAACTTTCCGAAAACTACCAAGCCGAGTTCGAAGCGGCCTTAAACGAACAACGTGAACGCAGCAAAACTGCATCAAAAGGCATGTTCAAGGGTGGTCTCGAAGACCACGGCGAACAAACCGTTAAATATCACACCGCCTGTCACTTGATGCTTGCCGCTTTGCAAAAACTCGTTGATAGTTCCATTTGTCAAAAAGGTTCCAATATTACTTCAGAACGCGTGCGTTTTGACTTCAACTTGGACCACAAAATGGAAGAAAGCGAATTAAAAGCTGTCGAAGACCAAGTTAACGAATGGATCGCCGCCGATCTTCCAGTAGTTCACGCTGAATACGAAAAGAATTTTGCGAAAAACGAGCTCAAAGCTCACGGCCAATTCTGGGAAAAATATCCAGACATGCTTACCGTCTATACTATCGGTGACGAGAATAATCCAGTCTCTCGCGAGGTCTGTGGCGGCCCACACGTCGAACATACTGGCGTCCTTGGCCATTTCAAAATTGTGAAAGAAGAATCTTCATCCGCTGGCGTGCGCCGCATCAAAGCCATTCTTGAATAGTATGCTATAATAATAGCATGAGCACTATACTCGCCTTAGATATTGGTACAGAGTTTGTTAAGGCCGTGATTGCTAAATCTGGCAAAAAGGGCCAACTTGAAGTGATTGGTGTGGGCAAAGCCCACCAGGCGCTCGGCAACATGTATGCCGGCGCGATTGCTGATATTCCAGCCGTGGTTTCGGTCTGCGAAAAGGCCTTGGTTGATGCCGAAGAAAAAGCCGGCGAAACCGCCAAACTCGTAGTAGTTGGCATGGCCGGCGAGCTCGTCAAAGGCAACACTACCACCGTTAAATATCACCGTGAAAATTCCAATCGTCCAATCACCGAAGACGAAATGAATGAAATTATTAATAAGGTACAACAAAAATCTGGCGAAATCGCCAAGAAAACTATCGCTCTTGAAACCGGCAACGAAAACACCGAGATCCGCTTGATTAATTCCGCCATCGTTTCACTCACGATTGATGGTTACAAAGTTAGTAACCCGATCGGCTTTAAAGGTTCCGAACTTGAAATTCAATTCTACACAGCATTCGCGCCACTCATTCACATTGCGGCCATCGAAAAAGTCTGTGCCGAACTCAATCTCGAACTTCTGGCTGTGGCCGTAGAGCCATTCGCGATTTGCCGCGCCTGCCTCGGCGACAACCTCGAATCCCGCTTCTCAAGCATAGTAGTTGATGTTGGTGGCGGCACCACCGATGTTGCCGTGATCGACGACGGCAGTGTAGAAGGCACCAAAATGTTCTCGATCGGCGGCCGCAACTTTACCCGCCAAATTATGAACGCGCTCGACGTGGATTATGACACCGCCGAACAATATAAGATTAATCCAGAGGACTTAAAAGAGGACGACAAAAAGAAAGTCGAAAAAGTCATCGAAAAAAATCTTGCCGTCTGGCTTTCTGGTATCAAAGTTGTAATCGAAGATTTTAATTTGGACGACACTTTGCCAAAAACCATCCTACTTTGTGGTGGTGGCGCCGGCCTTTCAGCTTTGCAAGAAACTCTCGCGATTTCGGATTGGTACAAGGATTTGCCGTTTAGCCGCCGCCCGGTTATTTATCTTGCAGACATCAAAGATTTGCCAGATTTAAGTTTCAAAACTGAAGACGAACTGGATTATTCATTCATGACCGCGCTCGGTTTGTTGCGTGTTGGCGTAGACACCTTGGCTAGCGCGCCAAGCGAAGATGGCCTAAGAGCCAAACTATCCAGACTTTTGCAAAAATAATTACGGTTTTATTTCAAGCCACTCGCCGGTTTTAAGACCGGTAAGTTGGTATTTACCAAATTGAATGCGATGAAGTGCCACGACTTTGTAGCCTAACGCGGCAAACGTGCGGCGAATCTGGCGATTACGGCCTTCGCTCATCGTGACGCGCCAGCTGATACGCGAGTCATCATTAAGTCGCATTAAGCCAAGTTTCGAAACACCATCCTCAAGTTGCACACCAAAATCATTGATCATTTGCTGGTGTAGAGGCTCAAGGTCGCGATCCAAAGTCACCTCATAGACTTTTTCTTTGTAAAACTTTGGGTGAGTCATTTGAAAAGCAAAATCACCGTCGTTGGTGAGCAAAATCAAACCCGAAGAATCCTTATCAAGCCGGCCTACAGTTTTTAAAACCCGGAGGTCTTTTGGCAGCAAATCATAAAGCGTTGGCGCATCACCCTGCGCACGGCGGGAACAAACGTAGCCAACTGGTTTATTGAAAGCGATATAAGAAAAACCCGTTTCATGGGGTACTATTTTCTCATTATAGCATACTTTATCGGTTTTGTCAACTCGCGCCCCTAATACGGCGGTATCGCCATTAATAGTTACGAGCCCACCAACAATCGCCTCGTCGGCATCGCGTCGCGAGATCCCAAGGCGTTCGGCTAAAAACTTATTGAGCCGGATTGGTTGGTTGAGCTGGGCCGGCTGGCTGGACTGGAGCGGCTGGAGCGGCTGGTTGAGCCCAGGTTGAAGCGGCTGGCTGTGCTGCTTGTCCCCAGGTAGATTGGACTCCTTGCTGCGCGGTCGGTGCGGCTGCCGGGTTTGCGGCTGGACCATTTGGTTTATCTCCTAACACTTCGTGGATTACATTAACAACGTCTTCAATACCAACTTGAGATTTCACTAAATAACGGTCGGCACCAAGCTCTTCGCCGCGTTTGCGCTGATCATCGGAGGAAAGAGCAGTCATCATTACGACTTTAATAGCTTGGGTTTCAGGGGTAGACCGCAAAATATCGAGCATGTCGAAGCCAGAAATCTTTGGCATCATCACGTCTGATAATACTAGGTCTGGGCGCTCGCGCACGGCTACAGACAAAGCCTCTTCGCCATCGCCGGCCACGACAATCGTGTAGCCTTCGGCCGCCAGACGGATGCTATAAATCTCGCGCAAGGCGAAATCATCCTCGACAATCATTATTTTACTCATTTGGTCCTCCGTTGTTATTTATTGAATTTGTTTGAACTGGTTGCGGTGCTGGCGCTGGTGCCGGTTGTGGCTGCGGCACTGGCTGCGGAGCTGGTTGCGGTGCAGGAGCTGGAGCAGGTGCTGGAGCTGGAGCAGGTGCTGGTTGTGGCCGGGCGGTCATCATTTGTTGTTCTTTGGCAGCCTCGGCAGCTTGCTGGTTTTGAAAATCAATCAAACGTTTGCTGTATTCATCTGGCGACAAGCGCGGCAGGGAAACATAAAAGGTCGAACCTTCGCCAAACGAAGATTCCGCCCAAATCCGGCCATTCATCGTTTCAACACGTTGTTTTACAAGATAAAGGCCAAGACCAGTACCACCCACGGTGCGAGTTTGCGAATTGTCAGCGCGATAAAACTTCTGGAAAATGTGCTGCAAATCATCGGCCGAAATACCAACGCCAGTGTCGGTAACATTAATCAAGGCGCGATCGCCATCGCCAAGCACGTTCACATAAATCGAACCGCCTTCCGGTGTGTACTTGATGGCATTATCAAGCAGATTGCCCATAATTTCTTGCATGAAATTCATATCAACGTAGCCGTAAACAATCGGTTGTACGCTGCGCGCATTCACGAGCTCAGAATTAGTGCTGCCAAATTGATATTTGATATTTTTTTGATTGGCCTGCACGGCAAAAGAATCGGAAATACGCTTTACGGTTTCCACCAAATCAACTGGCATAAAATGCGCCTTGATGCGACCATCATCAAATTTCGTCACATCAAGAAGATCCTGGAAAAGATGACCCAGATGTTTTGATGCATCGTGCGCTTCTTCAAGATATTTTTTGGCACGATCATCAATCGTGGCAGTTTGCGGATTTAAAGCGAGCGACAAATAACCCTCGATCGAAGCCACCGGCGTACGCATCTCGTGCGAGGCGGTAGAAATAAACTCGGCCTGTGCACCTTCTTCTTCGAGCTCTTTGGCGATGTTACGGAAAGTCACAACACGGTTGCCACGTCCACCGTCCATCACGGCTACAGAAACCGCGATCGGCGTGCGCTTATCAACTTTTTGCGCAATCAAATAACATTGAAAATTCTCGAGCGGTTGACCCATCACCATCGAGTTTACGAACTTGTTTTCGTTACCTTCAAACGGTTGACCGTTTTTAGATTCAATTTTGAAATTTAAATTATAATCAAGCCCCACTACGTCGGTAGCACCTTCGAGATTAAGCATCGTAACAGCAGCTGGATTCATAAATTGGATCACGCCGCTCGCATCCGTAATCATGACACCTTCATTAATGGCATCAAGAGCCATTTCCGACCAGGCTGAGCGCCCACCGTCAGAAGTTTTCACTACAGGACTTTCGGTTTTTTTCCACGGAAAATTCATCAATTCTATTTTAGCACAAACGGAATGTTTTGTGGTATATTTTAACTATGAATAAAGACGTAGTTTATATTGAACCTGAGGATGATATTACTGATATCATTTCCAAAATTGAAAACGCAAAAGAAAAAATCGTTGCGCTCGTCGTTCCAAAGAAAGCTGATATTTTTCGTAGTGCCGTAAACGTAAAGTTGATGGCCAAAACCAGCGTCGAAGCCAAAAAAAGCGTCGTACTTGTTACTACCGAGCCTTCGATTGTTAAACTGGCCGCTATCGCCAAACTTCCAGTGACCAAAGATCTAAAAACTGTACCAACCGTGCCAGAAATCGAAGATAGCGATCTTAAAGTTGTCGAAATCAAAGACGAAAAAGAAGCTGTCGAAGAGCCAGCTGAAGAATCAGAACCAGAAAAAGCTGAGGAAGAAGAAGTAAAAGAAGAAGCTACTGACGAAAAAGACGACAAATCCGAAGAGGAAAATGACAAAGCCGAAGAAATTATCGAAGAAATTAAAGAAGAAAAGAAACCAGAAGTTAAAAAACCAGCTAAAAAAGCCGACAAAAAAGGTGGCTTCTTTGGCTTTATTAAACATCACAAAATTCTCGTAGGTTTAACACCGGTCTTTATCGCGCTAATCGTGCTTGTCCTGTTCTGGGCCTTTGTAATCGCTCCAGCCGTCAACATTACTGTTGCCATTCGCACCATCAAAAATAACTTCGCCGAAAACATCACCTTCACCACCAAGCTCGAAGAAGAAGACGCCAAAGTCGGCAAATTCTACCTAGAAGAAAAGAAATCAATCTCGCCAGTTAAGGTCGAATTCAAAGCCACCGGCACTAAGAACATTGGTGAAAAAGCCAAGGGCCAAGTGGTAGCCTTCCTCTACTTTGAACGTGCCGGCACCATCAACATTCCAAAGGGTACGAGCTTTAGCAAAAATGGTTTGTATTACACTTCCGATGCCGACGCCGCATTGAGTTGGGATGGCACCAGCCCAGACCCATGCGAAAACATCTCAACCTTTGAAGATTTCGTCAAAGAAAAAGCCTGCCTCATTACCACCAACGTATCCATCACGGCAAACGGTTCCGGCTCGTCCTACAACGTCGCCCCATCCACCGATGGCTGGGCCGCTAACGTAGGTGTCGGCGTCTACTCCGTAAGCGAAATTTCCGGTGGTACCGACCGCACCATTACCGTCGTCCAACAATCCGATATCGACGCGGCTAAAGAAGCCTTGACTTCACCAGCCAACGAAACCGAAAACCGCGCCGCTTTGCTCGCGACCATCGGTGAAGATGTCTACAAAATCGAATCCAGCTTTAAACAAAGCATCGGCGAAGTCACTTCAAGCCCAGCCCTCGACGAAGAAGTTAAAGAAGGCGTCACGCCAACCTTAAGTTCTAATCTTACCGCTTCAATCTTTGTACTTGATCTCACCAAAGTCAAAGAATACATCACCGAAACCGCCAAAGTTTCCGATAAAAACCGCATCTATAGCGTTGAGGATCCATTCATCGAAAGCTTCACAACCACCGAAACTGGCTACGCCGGCCGCCTCAAAACTGTCTACGTAGTTGGTCCAAACATTTCCGCCGAATCTATCCTCGAAAACGTCAAAGGCCAACCAATCGGCAAGATTAAGCCAGTCATCATGGACCTCAGCGGCCAGAATTCCACCGTCGTCACTATCGACCGTTCCTTCCCATGGGTAAACTCCGTACCAAACGATCCAAATAAAATCAACATCGAGATTATCACGGAGGAATAAAAATGCTCATTCTAGGTTTAGATGTGGGCGAAAAAAGAATTGGCGTCGCTAAAGCCGATTCAAATGTTAAGATCGCAATTCCAATTTCTACTATCGAAGTAGACGGCAACGAATTTCAAGAAATCGCTCGCCTCACTCGGCTCTACAACACTAGCGCCGTAGTGCTTGGCTTGCCGCGCAGCAACGAGGGCAACGAAACCGCGCAATCACTTTATGTGCGCAACTTCGCCAAAACCCTAGCCGAAAAAGTTCCTAACGTAAAAATCAATTTCCAAGATGAATCTTTGACTTCGGTTGAAGCCGAAAAACGCCTCAAAGCTCGCAAAAAGAATTACGAAAAAGGCGAAATCGACGCCGAGGCTGCCTCGATCATTTTGCAAGATTTCATCGAAAACTACCGCGAAAAAGCGGAAACTACGTCAAAAAAAACTAATATAGCCGAAAAAACTTCCAAGAAAATTATGCTCGAATCCAAAAAAGCTACCGAAAAATCAAAAAAAGTCCTCAAACTTTTTGTCGTGCCGCCAATCATTTTATTCTTAGTTTTAGTAGTGTTAGGCGGATTACTTTGGTATAAAAACAGCCTCAGTGGTAGCACTTTAAACTGCGCCGATGACTGCCCGGTTATCACCGTAGAAGACGGCGAAGCAACCGAATCGATCATCAAAAAACTCAGCGACAAAGGCTTGATTGGCAACGAACTCGCCTTCAAAATCTATCTCAAGTTAGAACGTGGCAATGCCGTCATCAAATCCGGCACTTATTACTTTGAAAACGGCCGCGCCTACTCGGCCAAAGATATCGTAGATATGTTGGAACTTGGCGCCAAAGGCGACAATGTTTTTGCCTTCACAATTTTACCAGGCGAAACTATCTTTGATGTCAAAAAGAAACTCGTAAACCTTGGCTATGAACAAACCGAAATCGAAGAAGCCTTTGCAGTCAAAAAATACGAAGGTTATCTATTTGGTGAAACGCATGAATTTTACAAAAACACGCCAGTTACCGATATTCTAGAAACCTTCTACGCCGAAACCGAGCGCGTAATCGCAGAAAACGACCTCGTAAAAAAATATGAAGAAAGAGGTCTTACTCTAGACCAGGGAATCACCCTGGCTTCAATCGTCCAAAAGGAAGCTCACGGCAAAGAACAGCCAACCGTGGCCCAAGTTTTCCTTACCCGCATCGCCTACGGAATCCCGCTTGGTAGCGACGTAACGGTTTCTTACGCACTTGATGTTGTCGACCCAGACCGCAACATCTATAAAGACAACCAGTCTGCCCTAATGATTGACTCTTGTTATAATACTCGCCGCTACGCCGGTCTCCCTTGTGGCCCAATCTCGAGCCCAAGCCTTTCCGCGCTCCTGGCCGTAGCAAACCCATCTGATACCAGTTATCTTTATTTCTTGACAGGTGACGACGGGACGATGTATTATAGTTATACAGAGGCCGAGCACAACCAGAAGATTCGTGACTACTGCAAGGTTCTCTGTGACGTTTCATTATGACGAAGAAAAAATTTAATTTTGAAATCATCAAAAAAGTTGCTCCGTATATTTTGTCGGCTGCGGTTGTTCTTGGTGTCGTAATTGTTGGTTCCGCCGACAAGCACAAACCTGGCACCATCCGTAATTTTGATGTCTTCGCCGATAGCGACGCCCTTGTATCAACCGACCAATTAACAGAGTATTACATCGTCGCCAACCTTGCTGACATTTTGAACCTCGCCAGCACCGACGATATGGCATCAAACTACGTGATCGCGAACGTGATGCACGAAGTGGGTCAAATTTCTGATGGTCACATCGAGAAAAAATATACTCCAGACACCTCTAACCTCTCTCGTGGTGGTGTCTTTGAATACATCGTAAAAGAAGGCGAAACCATGCAGGATCTCGCCGCCCGGTATGGCCTTACTACCGACCAAATCCGTTGGTCTAACAACCTCAAGACCACTGCTATTTCGGCTGGTACCAAACTTTATCTTTCTAAACAGCCTGGTATTGTTTATGTCGTGAAATCAACCGATACTATCGAAAGCATTGCTAGGACCTACGGTTCCAACGTTAAGGAAATCGAAACCTTGAACGACCTCGAAACCAGCGGTATCGCCGCCGGTATGCGCATTTTCATTAAAAACGGTACCTTGCCACTTAAAGAACGTCCAGAATATGTGGCGCCGGTTATCACCTACACCTATTCTTACTATGGTGATACATCCGAACGTAAGAATATCCAATCGCTTGGCTATCGTTATGGCCTTGGTGGTCCTTATGCACCTGGTCAATGTACGCAATGGGCTTGGCATAACCGCCAAGATTTGCCGCGCAACCTTGGTAACGCAAACGCCTGGGCTAGAAACGCTGCCGCCCAAGGCTTCCCAGTTAGCCGCAAACCAGCAGCAGGCGATATTTTCCAAACCGGCAGCGGTTGGTATGGCCACGTGGGTTATGTTGAAGCTGTAAACGGCGATGGTTCCATCGTCGTAACCGAGATGAATTACAACTACCGCGCTTACCACGTGATTCGCGCTACGATTCCCGCCGATAAGGTTGGCCGTTTCAACTATATCCATCGCAAATAGTTTACTTTTTAGCATAAATATGTTATAAATATAGAAGTCACTATCCTCTTTTTCGGACACACTTCGCCCTGCGGGCTCACGCTTCGCGAACAAGGCCGTTCGGCCAAGCTTATGGTCCTCAAAAGAGGGTAGTGACTTCTTATTAAAACAATAATGCTATAATTAAATTATGTTCGTAGATACAGCTAAAGTTAATTTGAAAGCAGGAAAAGGCGGTGACGGCGCTGTATCTTTTCGCCACGAAATTTATATTCCAAAAGGTGGCCCAGATGGTGGCGACGGTGGCAAAGGCGGCTCAATTATTTTTAAGGCCGACAAAGACACCAACACTCTTCTTGATCTTAAATTTACCCCACTTTTAACCGCCGAAGAAGGCCGTAATGGCTCCGGCACCCGCTCCGCTGGCCGCAGCGGCAAAGACCTCATTGTAGAAGTGCCTATTGGCACAGTTGTATATAAGAGCGGCAAATCAGGTTCTTTCGCAGAGGATTCGGAGCGCGGCAGCGCGAGAACGAGCGCCGAAACCCCTGTGGCGACAGGGGTTTCGGACGCGCCTCGAGAAAGAATCCTGATTGCCGATCTTACACACGATGGGCAAGAGGCAGTTGTCGCCCGTGGTGGCGACGGTGGCTTTGGCAACGCCCACTTTAAATCTTCCACCCGCCAAGCTCCAATCATTGCTGAAGTTGGCGAACCGGGTGAAGAATTTGAAGCCGAAGTCGAGCTAAAACTTCTGGCTGACGTTGGCCTCGTTGGCCTTCCTAACGCCGGTAAATCTACTTTTCTTTCCGTTGTCTCCAATGCTAAGCCAGAAATTGCCGATTATCCATTTACCACCCTTACACCAAATCTTGGTATGGCCACGATTGACGGCCAAGACATTTTAATCGCTGATATTCCAGGCCTCATCGAAGGCGCTGCCGACGGCAAAGGCCTCGGTCATGACTTCTTGCGCCACGTTGAACGTACCTCAGTTTTGTTGCACCTGGTTGACGTCTATAACGACGACGCCGGCGAAGCCTACAAAACTATCCGCACTGAGCTTGAGAAATATTCCGATCTTAAGACCAGAGCCGAAATTGTCGCCCTTACTAAATGTGAAGGCGTAGACGAGGACATCGTTAAAATGCAAATGCAAAGCATTCTCGCTGTTAATCCAGACGCAAAAATCTTTACGATTTCAGCTGCCGCTCATCAGGGAATTACTGAACTTTTGCGCGAACTAAAAACCGTGATCGCTGAAACCAAGGCCGCCGCTGCAGCTGCCGCCGAAACAGAGGGTGAAACCGTTTCCGAAGAACTTCCAACTATCGCTTTGTCCGAAAAAGAATACAAAGACACCTGGAACATTGAGCAAACCGAAGATGGCAAATTTATTGTGACCGGAGAAAAAATCGAAAAATTCGCCCGCCGCACCGATCTAAATAATTATGCATCCCTAAATCGCCTTCGCGACATCATGAAAAAGATGGGTATTAAGACCGAACTCACCACCAGAGGCGCCGTCCCTGAATCTATCATTTCGATCGCCGGCAAAGAATTTACTTTAGTAGAAGATTATTAAAAAAGTGTTGACAAAATAAAGCTTATGCTTTATTATAAACATAAGCTGGTACGCTTCACGGGGTTCCACTGAGCAATTAGTGGAGTGTGGAGACTTACATTAATAAAAACAAACAGCGGATTAAAACAAACCAATGTGCCCCAGGGTGGGTGCGCATCAGCGCAAAAAAGAGGAGCGACGCGAGTCGCCTCTTTTTTATCTAGCAAAAAGATGTTATAATATGGATATGGCAAAAATCAAATTTACCATTATTACCTTGTTTCAAGAAGCGTTAGAGCCGTATCTGAATACTTCCATGATGTGGAAGGCCAAAGATAAGGGAATTGCTGAGTTTGATTTTGTGAACCTAAGAGAATATGGTCTTGGCCCACACAAATCCGTGGACGACACGCCATACGGTGGTGGCGACGGCATGTTGCTCCGCTGCGAACCAGTTTTTAACGCCATTGAAGACGTCAAGAAAAAAGATCCAAAAGCCGAAGTCATCGTCCCAACCCCAGCTGGTAAATTATGGACTCAAGAAATGGCGCAACAATTCGCCGATGTTACCGAAGATAAACATTATATTATTTTGTGCCCACATTACGAAGGTTATGACGAGAGAATTCTATCAATTGTAGACCACAAGATTTGCCTTGGCCCATACGTTTTGACCGGTGGTGAAATCCCAGCTCTCGCGATTATCGACTCCGTCGTACGCCTAATCCCAGGCGTGCTCGGCGGCGAAACCTCGGCAATCGTCGAAAGTTTCTCAGATGGCGACAACATCGAATATCCTCAATACACCAAACCATACGACTTTCGTGGCATGACCGTGCCAGACATTTTGCTCTCCGGAAATCACGGTGAAATCGCCAAATGGCGCGCCGAAAACAGCAAAAACTTGCAAAAATAGCAAATTTGTGCTATAATTAGAAAGGATAGCGTGGGTGCGCTATTTTTTAATTTTTTTGACAAAAATTTTGTAGCTTAACAGGAGGTAGAGAGAGATGATTCATTTATGGTTAATCATCATTGCCGGAGGACAAGGAACACGTCTGTTCTTGTACAGCAACAAGGACCGGCCGAAACAGTTTTGTTTATTAGGCAAAGGAAAAACCTTTATCCAGGATACGGTTGAAAGATTCTTGCTGTTTGGGATAGATCCTAAACACATTGTGGTTATCGTCACAAACGATACACAACGAAGTCGGGCTAAGGAGCAATTGATGGAACGTTACGGCGTACTATCGTCGAATATCGTCAAAATCTCCCCCAATCATGGGTATGCCGGCGCTATGGTGGTTGCAACAAACCACGTATACGGATCAGACCCAAATGCGGTAGTGATATCAACACCATCCGATCAATCGGTGGATATCAACGATAATTACTGCAAGGTTATCAATGCCGCTATCGAAGATGTCAGCAAAGATCCTAGCCACGTAGTATTTGTTGGAAAAGTAATCCCCAACAGTAGTACGGTCAAGGAGCTTGGAGTTTTTACTTATGAAGAAACTTCCGAAATCGTAGTTCCTATGAAAGACTTCTACGAAAAGCCGCAGGGTGAAGTTTTGAAGAAAGTTATGCAAAGCGAATACGCTTGCAATACTGGCATTTCAATCTGGAGCAGTAACATTTTCAGACCTTGTCTCGAGTTGGAATCTAGAGAAATCGCAACCGATGAACTTATCAACGAGTTACGATCTCGCACAAACGTCAATGTTGTAGTTGGCGACTTCCCATGGGACGACTGCGGAAACTTCGAGGCTCTTCACAGAGTTAACCGCCACAACAGTGGATCGGACGTCGTTGTCCTTGGCAACACTGAAAATGTTCTTTATGAAGATTGCCACAATGCGCTGCTAATCACCGACGCATCTCTCGAAATCAACGTCTACGGCGCATCAAATGTAGCCGTAATCGCCAGAGAGATTGATGCCCATTATTACCTGGAAGTAGCTGCATTCAACTATAACCAGGGAGTGGCAGAAGCAGCCAAAATTTTCGAAGAGAATATCGAGGCTTTCCGTGCCGGTATTACTCTGGGTGGCCGCAACAACGGCCTGACAACCCCGCGCGAAGACATTTACCACGGCTGTTTTATAGGTGTGTCCAATTACAAAGTTCACACCTATGAACGTAAGAGCGGCAAACGTGGTTTCCAAATCACGTTTGGCTGCTAGCGCACCCAACGCAGACCCCTGCTCAACATGAGCAGGGGTTTTTGCTATAATAAAAACATGGAGTTAGAGTCCTCAGTTGAGTTTCTAAAAGGCATCGGCCCAAAAACCGCTGTTATTCTCAAAAAAGCCGGTATCAAGACCGTGCGGGACTTTTTCTATAATCTGCCAAAAAGCTACGACAACTTTATGTCGCCAAGCAAAATCAAGGATATCGAGCCGGGCAAAGTCGTAATTAAGGGTCACGTCACCGCGATGGTCAACCGCCGCGCACGTTTTCGCCGCCTCAACATTACCGAGGCCGTGATTCGCGACGACACCAGCGCCGTGCGCGCCGTTTGGTTTAATCAGGCCTACCGCGCCAAGCAATTCGCAGACAACAAAGAATACCTTTTTACAGGGGTATTTGAACTCAAAAACGGGCGCTACCAACTTACTTCGCCTTCCGCCGTTCTAGCTAGCGAAGTGGTGGCCGGCGGCGGCTTTGAGCCGGTCTACGTGGCTCACGGCAAGCTCAAAACCCACGATTTTAAGCGCCTAATGAATAATTCCCGCGCCGTGTTTAACGATATCCCAGATCTTTTGCCAACCGTTAAGCCCGGCACCCGCAAAGAAGCCCTCTTTAATATTCATTTTCCAAAAACTGAAAAAGATATCGAATCGGCCCGTGAATATCTCTCTTACGAAGAACTTTTTGAACTGATTTTGGCCGCCAAACTCAACAAGCAAGAAACCAAAAAACTCACCGCCGCCGCGATTCCTTTTGATGCTACCAAGATTAAAGCCTTCACCGAAAAACTACCATTCGCTTTGACCAATGCCCAGCGCCTAGCGGCCTGGGAAATCTTCCAGGACATGAGCAAAACTTCGCCAATGAACCGACTTTTGCAGGGCGATGTTGGTTCTGGTAAAACAGTGGTCGCCGCTCTCGCCGCCTATGCCGCCGCTCAAAGCGACAAACAAAGCGCGCTCCTAGCCCCTACCGCTATCCTCGCCACCCAGCATTTTGAAAGCCTGAAAAAACTATTTGAGCCATTTAGCCTCAAAATCGCGCTCCTTACCGGCGCCACTAAAGGAAAGAACGCTTTAAAAACCGCTATTTTAAATGGCGAAATTGATCTTGTGATTGGTACCCACGCGCTTTTAACGGACGACACCGAATTTAAGAATCTTTCGCTCGTGATTATCGACGAACAGCACCGTTTTGGCGTGGAACAACGCCAAAAACTTCTCTTAAAATCACCAAAAAACACCGCACCACATCTTCTCTCAATGACCGCGACACCAATCCCGCGCTCACTGCAGCTTACCGTGTTTGGCGATCTTGATGTTTCGATTTTAAACGAGCTCCCTAAGGGCCGCATCCCGATCGAAACCAAAATCATTACCGAGGTCCAGCAAAAAGAGCTTTTGTATCCAAAAATCACCGAAACCGCCAGCAAAAAGCAGCAAATCTATTGGATCTGCAAGGCTATCGACGACGACACAACCTCCGAAGTCACCTCGGTTAAGTCCCGCACCGAAAAGCTTAAAAAGATCTTTCCGAACCTGAACGTAGAATTCTTGCACGGCCGCATGAAGCCAGCCGAAAAAGATGAAATCATGGGGCGCTTCGCCGATGGTAAGATCGACATCCTGGTTTCTACCACCGTGGTAGAAGTCGGCGTGGACGTCAAAAACGCCACCTTGATGATTATCGAAGATGCCGAAAACTACGGTTTGGCTCAGCTTCACCAGCTACGTGGCCGCGTCGGTCGTGGCAGCGAAAAATCAAGCTGCTTCCTCCTTACCTCTGGCGACAACGAACCGTCCCGCCGCTTAAAAGAACTCGAAAAATCCACCGATGGCTTTTATCTGGCTGAAGTAGACCTCAAAATGCGCGGCCCGGGCGAAATCTACGGCTCTTTGCAGCATGGCGTACTGGATCTTCGTATCGCCAACCTTGGCGACACCCGCCTCATCAAACGCGCCCAGGACGATGCCGTCCTATTCTTGCAAAATCCGGAAAATATGTTAAAATATAAAGAATTAATGTCTGGTATCAGCCATTATCAACAATTAACCACTCTAAACTAATGCAAGTAATCTCTGGAATCTATAAAAACCGCAAGATCGAATCGCCAAATAGCGAATTGACTCACCCAATGGGCTCGCGCGAAAAAATGGCGCTATTCAACATGCTCCAACCATATCTAGAAGGAGCTAGCGTACTTGATGTTTTCGCCGGCTCCGGTGCGCTCGGTATCGAGGCACTCTCCCGCGGGGCCAGAAGCGTAGTTTTTGTAGAAAAATCTGCCAAAATTGCCAAAGTCATCAAAGCCAACTTAAAGGCTGTAGTAGAAGAAGCGAACGCGACCGTGGTTACAAGCGACATCAAAAACTTCGAGCCAAACCAAACCTTTGATCTAATCATTGCTGATCCACCATACAATCTTTACGACCCTGCACTCATCGAACCGCTCTTAAACTATCTTAACGCCGGCGGCATTCTCGCACTTTCGCACCCAAAGGGAAGCGCCGTGCCAACCTTCGCGAATGCCTCACCTTTTAAAACTCATGCTTATTCAGGGGCGGAAATTTCCATTTTCGAAAAATTGTGATATAATTACTCCAAAAGGAGTTATTTATGGGAAACAACCGTACTGTCGTGGTCGAGGAGAGGACTCGCCGCGGTCTCACCATCATCGCAATTATTGCTGCTGTTGTGATTCTATTTCTCATCATCGCAATCATTGCTGTTTCAACCAAAAAACCAAACATCGCCACCAGCGACAACGATTCGAGCAACGTCTCGGTGCGTTCAACTTCCGTTAGTGACGGCAACACAACCGAAACCTACACAACCAAAACTGTAACCGATGCCAACGGTAACACCACCACAGAAACCAGCACTACCACCACTGAAAACGGTAGCAACCAAGGTGCAAACTCAAACACAAGTTCAAACGCAAACTCTAACTCTGGCTCAAACTCTAGCTCAGATTCAAACAGCGCAAATTCAAACACTAACTATACTACGAACATCAGCGGCAAAGGCAACAACTTGCCAACCACCGGCCCAGAAGACGCACTTCCTGTTGCATTACTTCTCGGCAGCGCCGTAATGTACGCATTATCATTCAAATTCGCAAAACGCGAAGCTTAAATAAAAGAGCCACACTTAATAGGTGTGGCTTTTTTGTGCTTAAGATGCTATAATCAAAACACGCCCGTTCTTAGAATGAACGACCAAATACGCCCGGATGGTGAAATTGGTATACACGTATGCCTTAGGAGCATATGCCGCAAGGTGTGCAGGTTCAAGTCCTGTTCCGGGCACCAAGCGAAACGAGCAAGCAAAAAAGCTCGCTTTTTTGTTTGCTCGTGAGCGCAGGTGCCCTAGCTTTTGCAACGCAAAAGCGTCGCACCAGAGAATGTTGGGGGCGAAGCCGGCGTCGCACCAAAGCAAAAGCGTCGCACCAAACAAGAAAAAACCCAGGGAAACCCCTGGGCTTTAACATTAGAGAACAATAGCGTCACACGAAACATTACCACCTATAGTATTACCACCAACAACATGCCCACTTGTTTCAACGTTACCGGAAACATCTTTACAACAAACATAGCCTCCGCTCGACTTAATGTTGCCAGTTACATCGCCAACTACAGCCAAATCACCATTGGTTACGGTGATTTCCCCATTAACATTTCCACTAATCTCGAAACGTTCAACGTCTTCGACGTGAATAGTATGGGTCCCGCCAATGACAACAAACCGGGTCGACTCATCGACGAAAAAGTGCGGCACTTTTTTCCCATCGATATAAATCCCATCTTTTTTTACATCGATGTTAACACCGTCCCAATAATTATCTACGTTAATGTCCATATACACCTCCAGAAAAATATTTGGCAATCTGCCACCATAATTATAACATTTTTGCCTAAAAAAGCAAGAAAAACCCCAGGGCAAAAGCCCTGGGTTAAATGTAACTTAGCGACCACTTCCTCCCCACGCTCCAGCAGGGTGATCAGGGTCATTGGCGAGCGGCATATCATCGTTCGCCGTGATCGATTTGTCAATACGCTTATGCTTAAATCCATACCGGATAGGCTTAAAAAGTCAACCATTTTAAACTGCTTAGGCTTATCTCTTGTGAGGGGGGTTGTAAAGTGCGGCCCCGGATGCTAACTTTGGCTTGGGTTGGAGGAACTTTATGTTTGCGAGCCAATGGACCCCCGGACGTCAGGGGGGTACATTCGTGGCAATTCTAGGTAGCCGGGCTTAAGACCCCCAGTACTTTTGCTAAAACAAAAAGAAAGGAGTCGGATTATGGAGATAGGATTTGCATTCATACTCAAAATCAAACCCAAACATAAAAAGATAGACGTTAGCCTAGAAGACTAACGCCTATCATACTCAAATCCAGTAGGTTCCTAGAGCCTACATTAATGATAATATATCACACCTATGCTTATAAAACAACCGGTCCATGTGCTACAATAGTATTAATGAGTAAAATCACCAAATATTTAAACCAGCTCATCACTGGTAACGTCTACGATTCGCCAAAGATTCTGGATTTTTATTCTACCGATCGTTCAATTCTTAAGGTCACACCAAAATTCGTGGCCGTACCAGAATCCACCGATGACCTGCAAAAACTACTCAAATTCTTCGACAAATTAACCGAAAGAGACCTTAATATTCCGGTTGCAATCCGCGGCTCTGGCCTTGGCGAAATGGGCGGCGCGCTATCATCCGGTGTGGTCATTTCCACCGAAAAACTCAACCACCTGATGGAAATCGACACCCGCGAAAAGCTCGTGCGCGTGCAAGCCGGCATCACCTTAAAAGAGCTCAATACCGCCTTGATGGTAAGCGGCCTAACATTGCCGATCAAAGCCAACGAAAACCGCACAATTGGCGGGCTAATTGCCGGATTCCCAACCGATGATTTCGCCGGCAAATACGGCGGCATCATGAATTATGTCGAGCGCGCCGAAATCGTGCTTGCAAACGGCGAGCGCATCCAAACTAATCGCGTTAGCAAACTGTCGGTCAGTAAAAAACTCGCCGACAAAAGCCTCGAAGGCAGCATCTACTACGGCCTCAGCAAGATTTTTGACGAAAACTCCGCTCTCGTTAGCAAGTTGCAGCAAAATCACACCAGCGCCGCCGGCTATCCAACTGCTGCACTGGTGAAGCGCCGCGACGCCATGAATTTGCTCCCGGCTTTCTTTGGTTCTGAAGGTACTTTAGGTGTAATTTCAGAGGTGATTTTGAAGGCCGTACCAATCAAAAAGCAAACCGCCCGTGCCATCATTACTTTTCCGAAGCTTAGCCTCGCTACCAAGTTCCTCGAGCCAGTAGCCGCCTTGAAACCTCGTGAGCTCAATCTTTGCGACATCCGCATTTTGAAAGCTGCCGAAGAAAATGGCAAGACTATTTCCAGCATCACCAAGACTTTGGAAGAAGGCTTTGCGGTCTATGTAAGTTTCGACGAAAAAGTCAGCTCCAACTTCAAAAAGCTAGCCGCACTCAGCAAAAACCTCGCCCGTTCTACTAAATTAATCACCGAAGACAACGAAAATTCCGCCCTCTTTGACGAATACGAAAACTCGATTCTAAACTACTTGAACCTACCAAAAAACGGCGAGTGCGTGCCGCTGCTTACGGATTTCTACTTGCCAAACCACAATCTTTTGGCCTTCCTCGAAGACCTAAAAACCCTCGAGAAAAAACTCAAAATTGATTTGCCACTCTTTGGCTCGTACGCCAATTCCAACTACAACATCCGTCCGGTTTTGAACCCTATGAGCCTCGAGTTTAGCGACGAAGCCCTAACCTTACTCAAAGCCGGTACTTTCATCATCAACCGCGGCGGCGGCTCCATCGTAGGCGGCACACCAGAGGGAAGAGTCAAAGCGCTCGTCACCAATCCGTCACTACCAGAAGATGAAAAGCTATTTTATGCTCGCATCAAGGATCTTTTCGACCCGCACCACATTTTGAACCCAGAAATCAAGCTTGGCACCAACCAAACTGCCACTGTGCGCTGTTTTCGCACTACCACTCAGAGCCAAATCGTGGTATAATATCAAAAATTTATAGGAGAGTTATTTTTTATGAAAACTACAGTCAAGAAACTGTCTGATACTCGCGTTGAAATCAAAGTCGTACTAGATAGCAAAGATTTGGAACCAGCTAAAAAACAAGCCCTCGAACGCTTGGCTAAGGAAGTCAAGGTTGAAGGCTTTAGACAAGGCAAAGTCCCAACCGACATCGCTGCTAAATTTATCCCTGATAATGACTTGAGTCGCGAAGCTGCCGACATCGCTGTTCGCACCACCGTTATCGACGCTTTCACCCAGAACGAAAAATCCCCGCTCGTGATTCCACGCGTTGAAATTACCAAATATGTACCAAACGAAACTCTCGAATACACCGCTACGGCCGACATTTTGCCAGAGGTAAAACTCGGTGATTACAAAAACCTCGGCGTCAAACGCGAAAAAGTTGAAGTCAAAGAATCCGACGTTAAAGACGTGCTTAATAATATCGCAAAATCTTTCGCCGAAAGAAAAGCCATCAAGCGCGCCGCCAAAGAAACCGACGAAGTTATCATCGATTTTGTAGGCAAAAAAGACGGCAAAGCCTTCCCGGGCGGCTCCGCCAAAGACTACCATTTGGTACTTGGCTCCAAAACCTTTATCCCTGGTTTCGAAGATGGTATCATCGGCCACGAACCTGGCGACAGCTTTAATCTTGACCTTACTTTCCCTAAAGACTACGGCGCAAAAGAGCTCGCCGGCGCTAAAACCACTTTTGAAGTACTCTTGAAACAAGTCAACGAAGTAGTGATGCCAGAAATCAACGACGACCTCGCCAAAAAATGCGGTCCATTCAAGACTATTGCCGACCTTAAGGCCGACATTAAGAAAAATATCGAAGCCCAAAACAATCACCGCCTGGAAGAGAATTACAAAGATGCTTTGATTGAAGCTTTGGTGAAAAAATCCAAAATCGCCGCTCCAGAAATCCTCATCGACGACCAAATGCGCATGATCAAAGACGATCTTACCCGCAACGCCGCTTCTCAAGGCCTCAGTTTTGAAGATTATCTAAAACAAGCTGGTGAAACCGAAGAATCTTGGGAAAAACAGGCTCGCACCATCGCCGAAGCCCGCGTTAAAGCCTCTCTCGCTCTCCAAGTTTTGGCCCGTGATCAAAAAATCACCGTCAAAGACGAAGTAGTTGAAGCCAAAATCGCCGAACTCCGCGAAATCTACAAAAAATCCCCAGAAGCTTTGAAGAATCTCAAAGATCCAAACGTCAAGATGGACATCCGAAACCGCATGGTCATCGAAAAAACCATCGACTTCCTCGTAAAGGCCCAAAAATAAACCATCAAAAATCCCCGCAATTTGCGGGGATTTTTTTTGTTGCTTTATAAGAATACAACCATGGTGGCAATAACCGCCACCGCCACAAGAACTCCTAAGAAGATAAAACATTTCTTCATCTCCTTGAATTCTTTGTCGCTGACGCGACCATTTTTGTCGTGATTTCTCGACTTTAGATCGTCGAGAGTCATCATAGAGTTTCCCACTACTTTTTCTTACCTCCTCCCAAAAGGGCGTCGATAAGACCAAATAACGCAAGGAATGGCACGAGGATTAAATCCTCAACCACCCCATAGCTCTGGGTTTTTTTGCTCCTTCTTTTTGCCATAAAATCACCTCCTTAAGATGTTGGCAATGGATTCACGTAATAATACTGTCCGCCTCCTTCAGCGCCTTTACAACGCCGGATTTCGTAGGGGACGTTATTGATGTCTACCCAGTACTTGTCCTCGGAATAGTACATCTTTCGCACTAACTCCCACGGCACAATGCTTGGGTCAGCCTGTTCGCTGACACAGCATGATACAGCTTCCGTCGGCGTAGCCTCCGGCCGCACCAGATCCGAGTCAAAATAATTCTCGCCGGTAATTGCATACAAAAAAAGCATAAATAGAAGCGCGCCGATAAGCCCCGCAGGAATCCCAATAATAAAGAATCCCAATGCATCATATTTATCTCCCATAGGACCACCTCCTAAAAAAGAAGTAGGGTGCAAAGCAACAAAAATTTAAAATGCACCCCCATACCTTAATTATAGCATAAACACCTTAAAAAGTCAATATTGTAAAACCATGCGCACCCCTATTGCATTTTTTTACCTTTTAAGGTAAAATAGGTGAAAGAGTTTCATCTCGTTTATTATTGCTGTATCGATAAACGGGGAAAATATCAATTTAAATAAGGAATTTTAATTGTGCCAACAATTAATCAATTGATTCGCAAGCCTAGAAAAAGTGCTGCGAAGAAATCCAAAGCTCCAGCTCTTGGTTCCATCATCAATACTTTGAAAACCAAGCGCTATGAGAAAGACGCTCCACTCAAACGTGGTGTCTGTATCAAAGTTACTACCAAGACTCCAAAGAAACCAAACTCCGCTATGCGTAAAGTCGCTCGTGTGCGCCTTACCAATGGCCAAGAAGTTTGGGCCTACATCGGTGGTGAAGGTCACAACCTCCAGGAGCACGCCGTTGTGCTCGTCCGTGGTGGTCGTGTGCCAGATCTTCCAGGTGTACGTTATCACATTGTTCGTGGTACGCTCGATCTCCAAGGTGTTCAAGGTCGCAAACAAGGCCGTTCTAAATACGGTGCTAAAAAGGAGGATAAGTAATTATGCCACGCAAAACTACTAAATCCCTAGAGCGCAAAGTTTCACCAGATCGCAAATATCAATCCATCTTGGTGCAACGCTTGATCAACAAATCTATGCTTGATGGCAAAAAACAAGCTGCAGAACGCGCTGTTTACGCCGCTATCGAGGGCGCTGCCAAGAAACTTAAAAGCGAAAACCCAGTTGAGGTACTCGAAAAAGCTATTGCCAACGTCAGCCCAGATTTCGAAGTTAAATCCCGCCGTGTAGGTGGTGCTAACTACCAAATCCCATTCCCAATCGCTGGTCACCGCCAACTTCACTTCGCCTTCTCTTGGCTCGTACAATCCGCTCGCGCTCGCGGCGGCATGCCATACGAAAAACGCCTTGAGACTGAAATCGTTGACGCCTACAACGAAACCGGTGCCGCCTTCAAGAAGAAAGAAGACTGCCACCGCATGGCCGAAGCCAACCGTGCATTTGCACACTTCGCTCGCAGCTAATTATAAAAGCGACAAAAAAAAGAAGCTCCCCCGTTACTCGGGGGAGTTTTCTGTTTCTTTAGCCTCATCACATTTCCCAAAAATCCTATCGAGGATGAACAAATTTGCTAAAGAAGCTGGAAAAGGACGCGCATCACCATATAGCAGTACTTCGAGAACACCTATTAAGAAAGCAACTAAGACCGACGTAAGTACTATTAATAACAATCTCTTCATAAAACAACCCTCCCTTGCTTTTTTGATATGGTCTGACTATAATTATAGCATAAACGCTTTAAAAAGTCAATATGCCATAAGTATTAAGGGTGTGCTATAATAACCACAAGTACTTAAAGGAATCATTAATGATAAAAGTTGCAATCAATGGTTTTGGACGCATCGGTCGCTGCTCCCTCAAGATTTTGCTTGAGCGGCGCGACGTGCAAGTGATCGCGATTAACGCCACCATGCCGCCAGAAACCGTCGCATATCTCTTAAAACACGATTCGGCCTACGGCACTTACGACAAAAAAGTGTCCTTTACCGACAAAGCCTTGATTGTAAACTCCCGCGAAATCTTTCTTATCAACGAGCGCGATCCGCTCAATTTGCCATGGAAAAAACTCGGCGTAGATGTAGTTCTAGAATGCACTGGCGCCTTTACTAAGCCAGAAGAAGCCCGCGCCCACATCAAAGCCGGC
Source organism: Candidatus Saccharimonadota bacterium (assembly GCA_017561835.1). Classification (GTDB taxonomy): domain Bacteria; phylum Patescibacteriota; class Saccharimonadia; order Saccharimonadales; family Saccharimonadaceae; genus Nanosyncoccus. Next base: position 47,271 of record JAFZBJ010000014.1, read on the forward strand.
GCTAAAAAAGTCGTGATTTCGGCCCCAGCCAAAGGCGAGGGTGCCAAAACCGTCGTTCTCGGCGTCAACGAGGAAGTCGTAGATAAAACCGACGAAATTATCTCTAACGCCTCCTGCACCACCAACTGTATCGCCCCAATTATGAAAGTCCTAGAAGATGAATATGGCATCGAAAAGGCCATGATGAGCACTGTGCACTCTTACACCAATTCGCAACGCATCCTTGATTCGCCAGCCAAAGACCTCCGCGAAGGTCGCACTGCCGCCGAAAATATCATCCCAACTACTACCGGCGCCTCCAAGGCCGCTGCGCTCACCATTCCTTCGCTCAAAGACAAATTCACTGGCCTTTCAATCCGCGTCCCTACCCCTGTCGTTTCGCTCGCTGATATCACCGCTATTTTGAAATGTGACGTCACTAAAGAAGAGCTCCAAAAACTCTTTCGCCGCATCGCTAAAGAGCCTTATTACGAAGGCATCATCGGCGTTTCCGAAGAAGAACTCGTGTCCTCCGATTTTATCGGCGATTCACGCTCCTGCATCGTGGATTTGCCACTAATTGATGTTGTGGGTGGAAATATGATAAAAATTGTCGCCTGGTACGACAACGAATGGGGTTATTCAAACCGCCTCGTTGAGCTGGCCGTCGACTTTGGAAAGGAAGTATAATGCAAATTTTTATCGGTTCCGATTACCGTGGCTTTGCCAAAAAACAAGTAATTATTGATTATTTAAGAGAGCTCGGCATCACCGTGACCGATCTCGGCGCCCACGAATACAAAGAGGGCGACGACTTTAACGATCCAGCCATCGCCGTAGCTAAAGCCATTCTCAAAAACCCAGATTCCTATGGTATTTTGCTTTGCGGCTCCGCCCATGGCGTTACCATGCAAGCTAACCGCTTTACCGGCATCCGCGCCGCGCACTGCGACTCGCCAGAATCCGCCGTGCTGGCCCGCACTCACGAAAATTCCAACGTGCTTTGCCTTTCTGCCCAATTTAAGTCCGACGAAGAAGTCAAAAATATCACCCGCACCTTCCTCGACACCGAGTTTGAGAACTTGGAACGCCGCATTCGCCGCATTAATCGCTTAGATGATAAAAGGGAGCTTCTATGATCAAAACCGTCACATTAGTACCAACTTTGATGACCGACGACAAGCAGGTTTATCGCAATTTAGTCGAGACCTTTAATACTTTTACGCGTCGTGTTCAAATTGATGTTACTGACGACGAGTTCACACCAAATCGCACGCTCGATATCACCAACGTTTGGTGGCCAAACGAGTGGCAAGCCGATTTACATTTCATGGCGCTTTATCCATCCAAATATATCGATACTATTATCCGCTTGCATCCATCACTTTGTATCTTGCATGCCGAAGCCAACGAAGACCTCACCCCAACTTTTGCCAAGCTCAAAGAAGCCGGCATCAAAACCGGTCTCGCGCTTTTGCCACAAACCTATCCAGGCAACGTCAAGCAATACCTTGAAACTATCGACCATGTTTTGATTTTTGCTGGCAAACTTGGCCAACAAGGTGTCGGCACCGACCTTATGCAAATGGAAAAAATTCCTCTCATCCGCGAACTCCGCCCAACCGTTGAAATTGGCTGGGATGGTGGAGCCAATATGAGCAACATCCGTGCACTTTCGCACGCTGGTATCGACGTCATCAACGTAGGCGCCGCTATTTCTAAGTCCAACGATCCAGCCAACGCTTTCCGCACGCTCAAAGCTGAAATCGATAAAAACGGAGTGGTACTATAATGGCACGCATCGTTACCGTTGGACACGCTTTGCAAAGCATCTACCTAATCGATCGCAATAATTTTTCAGCTACCGAAATCGGCGGGGAAGCTATTTTTACTAAGCTTCTCGCCGGCAGCACACTGGATGTAGAAAAAATTTCCTACGAACTCGGTGGTAGCGGCGTCAACACCGCCATCGAATTTGCTCGTCATGGTCACGAAACCATTTTCCTCGGCAACGTCGCCCGCGATTCAGCCGGCGCCGCCATCATTAATCTTTTCAACCGTGAAAACATCGATGCCAGCTATACAAACGTCGTTAGCAAGAAAACCACCGGCACGTCCGTGATTTTACTCGACCCAAAAAACGCCAAAAAAGTCACCTTAAAAAATGCCGGCGCTTCCGAAGATTTCAGCGAGCTCGATCTAAGCGACCTAGAACTCATCCAGCCAGACTGGCTTTATGTTTCCACTTTGAACGGCGACATGCGCACGCTTCTAAAGCTCTTTGAGAAAGCAAAATCCCTTGGCGTCAAAATCATGTTTAACCCAGGCCCAAAAGAACTAGCCGAGACCAAAAAACTTGTTGGTTTACTCCAAGATGTAGATATTCTTTACGTCAACAAAACCGAAGCCGCCAATATTGTACCAGGCGCTGTACTATCCGAACTGCTCGCGCACCTAGAAAACTACGTTAAAACCGTCATCATCACGGATGGCCAAATGGGAGGCATTGCCACCAACCACGAAGAAACCTACCGCTTCGGCATTTACGAAGATGTGCCAGTTAAAGACACCACCGGCTCGGGTGATGCCTTTGGCGCAGGCTTTCTCGCCCACTTTGCTGCCGGCAAATCATTCCGCACTTCGCTAATATATGCTTCCGCTAACGCAACCTCAAACGTTACTAAAATCGGTACTACGCGCGGCGCCCTCACTGGAGTTGAGCCATTGCACCCGATGCTAATTCAAAAACTATAAGGAGAAATATGTTACCACAAGATGTTGAAACTTTGAAAAAACTTTCTATTGCCGACCTCGAACGCGCACAAGCCTATGCAAAAGATTTAACGCATGGCCTCGAAATTTTGCGCACCTTCCCGCAAGGCGTCACAATTTTTGGTTCAGCTAGACTTCCGCAAGACGACAAGTATTGCAAGCTCGCCCGCAAGCTCGGCGGCTTACTCGCCCAAAACGGCCACGCCGTAGTTACTGGCGGTGGCCCTGGCATCATGGAAGCAGCCAGCCTTGGTTCATACGAAATCGGCGGTCGCACCATCGGCCTCAACATCACATTGAAACATGAACAATTCCCAAATCCATACCTCACAGACTGCCTCACTTTCCGCTATTTCTTCGCTCGCAAAGTCATGCTAGCTATGGCCTCTAAAGTATTCGTTTTCTTCCCAGGCGGCTACGGCACCATGGACGAACTTTCCGAAATTCTTTGTCTTACCCAAGAATCTAAAATGCCAAAAATGCCAATCTTCTTGATCGGCAAAACCTACTGGCGCAACCTCGATAAAATGCTGAAGAAAATGCTCGAAATGAAACTCGTTAACAAATCAGACATGGGCATCTTCACTATCACAGATGATATTAACGAAGTCGTAAAAGCCGCCAACAAAATCGGCCATCCAAAAATTTCCGAAAATTACTACGACGGTTTTGATGAAATTTCAGAGCTTAACTAAAAAGGCTTTACTAGTTTAAGATTTGGATTAGATTCGGCAATCCGCATTAATTCATTATACTTAGCAACACGATCGGTTCTCGAAAGGGAACCGGTTTTGATTTGGCCAGCACCAAGACCCACGGCAAGATGCGCAATCGAGGTATCTTCAGTTTCGCCCGAGCGGTGCGAAATAATCGTGTTAAAGCCAGCGTTTTTGGCCATCATCACGGCATCGATTGTTTCGGAAAGTGAACCGATTTGATTAAACTTTACAAGAATCGCATTGGCGATACCTTCATTAATACCGCGAGACAAAATCTTAGTATTAGTCACAAACAAGTCATCGCCCACAAGCTGGATTTTTGAACCCAAGCGTTCAGTTAGAGTCTTCCAATTCGCCCAGTCATTTTCGGCGAGACCATCTTCAATCGAAATAACTGGGTAGTCACTTACGAGTTGCTCGTACCAAGCAATCATTTCTTCGGCAGTTTTGACTTCGCCAGTAGTTTTAAGTACGTATTTGCCATCTTCATAAAATTCGCTTGAGGCGATATCAAAACCAACCTTAATGTCTTTGCCGAACTTATAGCCGGCCAATTCAACAGCTTTTTTGATGTGTTCGAGCGGCTCAACATTACCACTTTTAACCTTTGGCGCATAACCGCCCTCATCACCCACGGTTACTGGATAATCGCTTTCTTTCAAAACTTTTTTGAGGGCGTGAAAAACTTCGGTACCCATGCGAATTGCATCGTAAATCGTGTTCGCGCCATACGGAATAATCATGTATTCTTGAAAATCAGTAGCCCAGTTGGCGTGTTCGCCACCATTCATCACGTTCATCATTGGAAGAGGCAAAGACATTTGGCCCGTAGTGCCAGCTAGCTCGGCCACATAATAATAAAATGGCACGCCTTTGGCCCGCGCCACGGCCTTAGCCACAGCAAGCGATACGGCCAAAATCGCGTTAGCGCCAAGATTAGATTTGTTCTCGGTGCCATCAAGCGCAATCATGGCATTATCAATTTCGCGTTGGTCGGCATCTTTGCCAATTAGAATATCACGAATCTTGGTATTTACGTTTTCAACTGCTTTCAAGACGCCTTTTCCGCCATATTCGGCAGCACCATCACGTAGTTCCAAAGCCTCAAGAGACCCGGTGGATGCGCCAGACGGCACAATTGCACGCCCATAGGCGCCATTATCAAGAAAAACATCAACCTCAACCGTAGGATTACCGCGCGAATCTAAAACTTGGCGGGCTTTTAGGTCTTTGATTTTGAAACTAACCATAAGCATATTATAGCAAAATTTTTCATCCGGATGTGCTATTATAAAAGTAATATCAATTAAAAGGAGTTATTTAATGGAAAAACAACCAGAGGAGAAACCCGTGGAGAAGGCTGCCGAAAAAGCACCTGAAGCTCCAAAGGAAGCCCCAAAAGCTGAAAAACCAAAAAAGAAAAAGACTGGCCTAATCATTGGCATCATTATTGCATTGCTCGCCATCGCTGGCGGCGTTGTGGCTGCAATTTTGCTTTTGAATAAGGGCGACACTACTGCAAGCGACGAAACCATCAGCAATATTATTGCCGAAATCATCGAGAAAAAAGATTTGCCAAACACCGAATTCAAAGGTAACCTCAAGGTTGCCATTGAAGGCGTAAATGTTAGCGCGGATTTGAGCGGTAAATACGCCGGCAAAAAAATGACTACCGATCTCGACGCTAAAACCAACGTCAACGAAAAAGATGTCAACGTAAAAGCATCCCTTGCTTCAGACGGCACCAATCTTTTCGTTAAACTCAACGGTATGCCAGACATCAGCGCCATCACCGGCGATGCCGCCTCTGCTGCGATGATCTCAATGTTCATCAAAGAAGGTACCTGGTATAGCTTGCCAGCCGAAATGACCACCGGCATGACCGGCCAAGTCAAAATTTCTGGCGGCGCCAACTGTGGCTCTATCGACATGCAAGACCTCATGGAAATCGCCAAGGGCGACAAATCCTGGCTCACCGATGCCTTGCGTGATTCAAAGTTCATTTCGCTCGAGAAAACCGATGGCGACCTCTACAAAGTCTTCGTCGATCGCGAAGAAACTGTTAAACTCATCAAAAAAGTTAACAGTAAAGTTTCTTCCGCTACTAAATGCGATGTCCTTGGCCAGGTTAATGGCGAAGGTATGGCCGAAAAAGAAGAAATCGAAGGTCTTCTCCTTGGTTTCAAGAATGGCCAGATCAGCAAAGTCAAATATG
>JAFZBJ010000015.1 GCA_017561835.1 Candidatus Saccharimonadota bacterium
ATTCTGCCCTTTTGGCCCGAAGGTTACTTTGACTGCGTCATAAAGTTGTTTGGCGCCGGCCAAAACTTTGGCCCTAGCATCTGCTTCGTAATAAATCTTTTTTGCCATATATTATAATGTCGCGAGGACATCCTCCTCTTTTAAAATAATGTAATCTTCGCCATCGAGTTTGATTTCTGTGGTAGAGAATTCTTTATAAACGATTTTGTCGCCCTTTTTGACGGTTTTGACTTCTGGGCCTACGGATTCAACTACGGCATAGGCTGGTTTTTCTTTGGCTTCGCCGAGCAGAATTCCGGATTTGGTCTTTTCAATTGGTTTTTCTATTTTCGCAACGACGCGATCTTTAAGAGGTTTTAATGCCATGTTATCTCCTTTTACTTGATTATAGGTCCTTGGCACTCGCGTGTCAAGAGTGCCAGATAACCCCTTTCAACCGGGCTGGCGCCGACTTCAAAAGATATATTATATTGTTCGCTATACTAGCAATATCCTTTTCCTTAAAGGCGCCCTCGACCCAGTCTTCAAGTAGGCCATATAGCTCGTAAAAACAAATATCAAAAAGTTGGTCCTGATTTTTGGTCCAATGGCATGAGGCGATAATCTTGGGTTTTAGGATTTCAAATATGCGGCGTAGCAAATTCTGGTCGCCACGTCGAAAGGCAATCTTGAAAAACTTATTATATTTAATGATGAACACCAGCGTAAATTGCATACTATTTTTTAGGGTTTTAACGCGTCTAAAATGTAACGACGATTCGAACTTTAGAGCTAGTCTGCTCTCATAGACAATGAGCATTTCTTCAATAGTGTCGTAGTGGCGATAAAAAGTTGAAAGCGATATGTTAGCTTGGCGTGCAAGGTCACTAGGGTTTAAACTGATGAGACGCGGGTTTTCTTCGAGAATTTTTGCGAGGGTGGTGAGGATAGCGGTTTCGGTCTTTTGGTAGCGGCTATCCTTTTTCATTTTAGTTTTTTATGATGGCTAACGTGTCCTTTTGCACGAGCTGGCGACCGCCCAAGGCTTCGTCCACCGCCTTGGTGACGCCGGGGAGTTCGGGATTATTATAGTCGTGTACGACAATGATTCCTCCCTTCTCCACTTTGCCTTCAATGGCTTTAAACGAATCTTTGATGGACTGATAAAAATCGCCGTCTAAAAAGGCGAAACTAATTCTTTCAGGTAAATCTTCCGGTTTAAGATCGGCAAACCAGGCTTTTTTAATAATTGGCACTGGCAAATTAGCACGTAAGAAACGCAGTTTAACTTCACGCTTTGTCACATTTAAAGCACCGGCCTGAAAGTTTACGCCGGCAGCGGATTCATCTTCCTTGGTTTTTGGTGGGAGGCCCTCAAAAGAATCGTAAATCCAAAGTTTTTTATCGGAGCCTTTCAAAATTTCGGCTAGAAGTAGGGAGGTGTCGCCTTCGTAGCAGCCGAGCTCTACGAAATCTCCAGGGGTGGAAAGACAAGCTTCTGCAATACGCAAAATTTCATCAGTTTCAGAATCTGCAACTTGTTTCAACACTTCTCCTTGTTGTTTTAATTATTATGGCACAAATTTGCTAAAAAATCAATAGGTATTTTATGATATAATCAGGGAAAGGAGAAATATGAACAATATTACAAAAATTTTTCTAGTGCTAAATTCCGGTTCTTCAAGTGAGAAATTTTCTCTTTATGAAGGCGAAGACGAAGTTTGTTCCCTTTATTTCGAGGGTATCGAAGAGGGTGGCAAAAAACATTTCATCTGCACGGTGAGCCGCGCCGATGGTTCTGAAGAAAAACTCGACAAAACCTGGGACGACCTCAGCACCGCTTTCGTGGATGCTAAGGGTATTTTTGAGAAGGAAGGCTTCATCAACGAGGCTCACCCACTCGATGGTATCTTGGTCCGTACCCCAGCCGCTGGTAAATACTTCAGCAAACACAATATCGTAGATGAGCAAACCTTTGTAGAGCTCGAAAAAGTTAAAGTTACTTATCCACTTCACGTGCCTGGCGTGCTTCGTGGCATCAAAAATGCCCAAGCTGCCTTCCCTGGCATTCCAGTTCTTACCATGTCTGATTCCGAGGCCTTGACTCGCGACAGCCGCAAAGATGCTAAGTATGCTTTACCAAAAGAAATCGTCGAAAAATATGACCTTGGTCGCTGGGGCGCCCATGGTTCTTCTTATGGTTTCATTCGCGGCCGCGTCAAAGAACTTGGCCTTGAGGCTCCAAAAATGGTGGTTTGCCACCTTGGTTCCGGCTGTTCTGTTACCGGTTTTGAAAACGGTGAGCCAGCCTACACTTCAATGGGCGAAACTCCACTTGAAGGTTTGATGTCCTCTACTCGCACCGGCTCAATCGATCCTACCGTTGGCGCTTTGCTCGGTAGCGAAATGGGTGCTGCTGACGCTATTAAACTCCTCAACAAAGAGTCTGGCCTCAAAGCTCTTGCTGGTTCTGATGACATGCGCGAGATTATCGCCGGCGCCGAAGAAGGCGTGCCAGAAGCTGTAGAAGCTTACAACATGTTTGTAGATGGCGTAGCTGGTAAAATCGGTGAGTTCGCTGCTAAGATGGGTGGCATTGACGCCATCGTCTTTACTGCAACCATCGGTGAACGCTCAATTCCAATTCGTGGCTCTGTAATTTCTAAGCTCGAGTTCATGGGTTTCAAGATTGATAACGATATCAAAGTTGACCGCTCTGCTGGTTATACCAACATTGCTGCTGAAGGCTCTAAACCAATCTATGTAATCGCCACCAACGAGGCAAATTACATGATCAAAAAGGCTGGCGAATTGCTCGATAGTCTTAAATAATTACAAAACACTTTTTAGGTATTTGCAGGTTGGGGTGTCGCCGTTCTTCGCTAGTTGCTCTGGCGTACCTTCGGCGACCACCTGGCCACCTTTAACTCCGCCCTCTGGACCCATATCGATCACCCAGTCGGCGGATTTTATGATGTGCAGATTATGTTCAATCACAATCATTGAATTGCCACCATCGACTAGGCGATTTAAAATCGAGAGAAGTCTTTTGACGTCGTCGGTATGAAGACCGGTGGTTGGCTCGTCCAAGATGTAGAGAGTTTTGCCGGTAGAGCGGCGTGAAAGTTCGGTAGCGAGTTTGATACGTTGTGCTTCCCCGCCCGAGAAGGTAGTGGCAGATTGGCCGAGACGAATGTAGCCAAGACCAACTTCCTGAATAGTTTTGAGTTTGCCAACAATGGCTGGGATATTTTTGAAGAATTCGACGGCTTCGTCGATAGTCATATTAAGCACTTCGGAAATATCTTTGTTTTTGTACTTGATCTCGAGAGCTTCATGATTGTAGCGTTTGCCGTGACAGGCTGGACAAGTTACATAAACATCAGGCAGGAAGTGCATTTCAATCTTGTTGACGCCGTCACCCTGACAGTTTTCACAGCGACCGCCTTTGACGTTGAATGAGAAACGACCGGCTTTGTAGCCGCGCACTTCGGCCTCTGGTTGAGAGGCAAAAAGTTCGCGAATTTGATTAAAGACGCCAGTGTAGGTAGCAACGTTGGAACGTGGCGTGCGGCCGATTGGCGATTGATCAATCACGATGATTTTGTTGAGGTTTTCGATACCTTCAATTTTATCGTGAGTGCCTGGCACGGTTTGGGCACGGTGGAGGCGAGCTAATAGTTCATTAGCTAGAATGTCATTCACAAGAGTGGATTTACCCGAGCCGGAAACACCGGAAACCACGGTAAAGACGCCGAGTGGAAAATGCACATCGATGTTCTTGAGGTTGTTTTCGCGAGCACCACGCACCACGAGCTCGTAGCCTTGTTTCACTTTGCGACGCTTTTTTGGCACGTCGATACTTAGCTTGCCGCTTAAATATTGGCCAGTCAAGGAGTTTTCGTTTTGCATGATTTCTTCTGGCGTACCCGCGGCGATTAACTTACCGCCTTTGTCGCCAGCGCCTGGGCCGATGTCAATAATGTAGTCGGCGGAGCGCATGGTATCTTCGTCGTGTTCCACCACGATGACGGTGTTTTTGAGATCGCGAAGATGCTTTAATGTGGCGATGAGTTTGTCGTTATCGCATTGGTGAAGACCAATTGATGGTTCGTCAAGAACATAGAGCACGCCCTGGAGTCCGGAACCGATTTGGGTGGCCAAGCGAATACGCTGAGCTTCACCACCAGACAAGGTATTTGCGGCGCGGCCAAGCTCGATATAACCGAGGCCAACGTCCTGCATAAACTTAACGCGTTCCTTGATTTCCTTTAAGATTGGTTTGGCGATGATGTTTTCTTCTTCGGTAAAACCAAGGTCCTGGTTTAGAAGATCAATCGTGGAATCAACGTCGAGTTTACAAACGTCAACAATGTTGAGACCGTGCACAGTAACGGCAAGCACCGATGGCTTAAGCCTGGCGCCGTGGCAATCCGGGCATTCGCGCACGCGCATAAAGCGCTCGATGTCATGTTTGGTAAAATCAGAAACTTTTGGATCGTTGTAGCGGCGCTCCAAGGTTGGGATCACGCCTTCATAGGTAGTTTCGTAAATAGTGCCATCAGCAAAACGGCCCGAACCGCTGATTTTCATCTTATATTTTTCGTCGCCGGTACCATATAAAATGATTTGTTTGGCTTCGTCGCTAAGCTCGCCAATTGGCACGTGCACTGAAAAATTGTGTTTCAGGCCAACACCCATCAAACGTTTGAGCCACCAAGAATCCTGGTTGATGCGGTTGAATGGGCGAATACCGCCTTCGGCGATGGTGAGATTGTTGTTAAATACGAGTGCTGGGTCGATTTCCATACGACAGCCGAGGCCGGTACAAGTAGGGCAGGCGCCTTCTGGTGCGTTGAATGAGAAGAGGCGTGGACCTAGCTCTGGAATTAATTCGTCTGGATGATCTTCACAGGCATAACGCTGTGAGTAAGTAAGAGTTTCAGTATTGTCGGCGCTGATGTTTTTCTCACCGATTGAAGTTGAAGTGTCGTTGATTTTGAGCAGCTTTATAATGCCCTGGCCGAGGTCGAGGGCCTGCTCGATAGAACCGGAAATACGAGAGTAGAGGTCTGGACTCAAGATGAAGCGGTCCACTACGAGTTCAATATCGTGGCGCTCGTTTTTGTTGAGCTCTGGAAATTCGTCGAGCGCATAAACGATGCCGTCCACGCGCACGCGGGAGAAACCTTTGGCGCTATATTGCTCAGAAATATGAATGAACTCGCCTTTTTTGCCTTGCACAATTGGAGCGAGCAACATTAGTTTAGAGCCGAGCGGCAGCTTCATGACTTCGTTCACAATGTCTTCGACAGAGCGGCGCGAAACTTCTTTGCCACAAACTGGACAGTGAGGCACACCAACGCGAGCGAACAAAAGACGAAGATAATCGTAAACTTCAGTGACGGTAGCTACGGTAGAGCGCGGGTTTCTGGAAGTCGATTTTTGGTCAATCGAAATAGCCGGGCTAAGGCCAGTAATCATGTCGACATCTGGTTTATCCATCACGCCGAGGAACATCCTAGCGTAGGAACTCAGCGATTCGACATAGCGACGCTGGCCTTCGGCGTAAATCGTATCAAAAGCCAGGCTCGATTTGCCCGAGCCAGAGAGACCGGTAATAATTACAAGTTTGTCGCGCGGGATATCGACGTCAATATTTTTGAGATTATTTTGACGTGCACCCCTGATTTTGATGTAGTCGTTAGTGGATTCTTGCTGCATAAACGCGTATATTATACAGGAAAAATCAATATTTGTCCAGGGGTAGAGCGCACTTTAGGCTAAAAAGTCGTCTAAAGTTTTGGCGTCTTTGATTTCGTGTTCACCGATTTTAGTACGGCGAAGCGCCGTGAGGTAGGCACCGGTGCCGAGCTTCGTGCCAATATCTTTGCCAAGAGTACGGACGTAAGTGCCACTTGAAACGTGACAGCGGATTTTAAGAGTTGGGAAGCTATAATTTAGAATTTCGATGGCGTAGATTTCGATTTCACGGGTTGGGGTTTCAAAGTCTTGGCCTTTTCTGGCTAGTTTGTAGGCACGTTCACCGTTGATTTTGACCGCTGAAAACTGCGGTACTTTTTGGGAAATCTTACCAACAAAGCTGTTTACGGCGGCTTCTACTGCTTCCCTAGTTGGGGCCTCTACCTCGTTTTTGGTGATTTCGCCTTCTGGGTCGCCCGTGGTTGAGGTGGCGCCAAGATAAATTTCGGCTTCATAAACTTTATCGAGCTTCAAAAATTCGTTAGAGCGTTTGGTGGCTTTGCCGGCCAACAAAATCAGAAGGCCCGTTGCAAAAGGGTCCAAGGTGCCGGTGTGACCAACTTTAACTTTGTGGCCGAGCTCGGTTGATAACTTGCGGCGCACTCTGGCCACCACACCAAACGAACTCATCCCAGCTGGTTTATCGATCAGAATAATCTGTTCGCCATTTTCCATGTCCCCTATTATATCATATGGTATAATGAGGTTATGTTAGTGCGCGGGTCTAATTTTACAAATACACCAATCCTCAGCTTACAGGCTGGCGGCCCAATTGCTTGGGTAGGCGATCCCGTAGTAGATCCAGACTCTCTTAAAATTATCGCTTTTTCGACAACTGGCCCACTTGTAAATAAAGCTCCGGCCAATATTTTGGACGTGAATAGTATTCGTGAATACTCACAATACGGTTTCGTAATCGATTCGATCGACGAACTCGTAGAACGTGATGATGTGGTGAAGATCTCTAAAGTGATGGATCTTAATTTCTTTTTGCCGGGGCTCAAAGTTGAGTCTAAAAAAGGTTCGAAGATGGGCAAGATCACGGACTTTACCGTTACCGACAACGATTTCATGGTGCAACAGCTAATTGTAAAGCGCCCAGTCATTAAGAGCTTTATCGACCCAGAACTTACCATCCCACGTAAAGAAATCGTAGAGGTTACCGATTATAAGGTAATCGTAAAAGACGAAGAAAAGACTATTCTAGAAAAAGCGAAAAATGAAGATTTTGTGCCGAACTTTGTTAATCCGTTTCGGAAGAAGCCTGAACCAGATTACGCGCCAGCTCAAAATCAAAACCCTGACGAACAAGATAACTAATTAATTTTTCATCATCATAACGCGCGCGTTTCTTGGTGATGATTTTTTTAATTTCCTCTTCATCGCTGCGGATGCCCTCACTTAGCACTGCATCAACGATTGATTTATCGACGCCTTTTTTAAACAGTTCGAGCTTTAGGCGTTTTTTCGAAATGCCTTTTTTGGCAAAACGATTCTCGACATAGTATTTGGCAAACTTTTCGTCATCTAAATAACCTTTTGACGTGAGGCGTTCCATCACGTCTGTCTTAAGTTCTTGGCTGGTACGTACATAGTCGGATTTTGAGCGCGCAGTAATAATTTTTAAATGATCGCTAGCCTCGCGCACGGAACGCGGACGCACAAAAGTCCATTCCAACATTCGCTGATAAAGCTTGCCGAAGTCCGAAGCATGTTTGAATTTTTCAATATCATGTTCGAAAAACTCGGACCCAAGTTTTATTTTGAAGTCAATTAACTGGGATAAATCGAGCGAAAAAGCGAACTTATGATTTAAAAACACGTTGGCACGATTTTGATTCTTAACACCAAGTTTAATGTCAGTGACAACAAGCTTATCATTCATACTTTTTTAGAATTTTTTCGTTATATTCTTCGAGCGATATTTTGAAAAATTTGTCGTTTTGGAGTAGTTCTTTGAAGTTCGGCCAAAAGGCTTCGATGTCACTATATTTCACCCATTTTACTTCTGCGACTTCTTCGTCGTCGAACTCAAAGTTGCCACTTTCGCCAGTATAGTCGTAGAAAAACAGGTTGACAATGCCGTCACCACGCACGAAGCGAGCATAAAATTCTAGATTTTCTGGTTTGATGGTAACACCAATTTCTTCACGCGCTTCACGCACGGCGGATTCGGTGGCTTTTTCGCCATAATTAATATGGCCGCCAGTCGAAACATCCCATTTGAGGGCGTTCCAAACTTTGGCTGAGCGTTTTTGAAAAAGGTACTCTACCTCTCCGTCTTTAAAACGATACAGCATCACGGCACAACCAACGATGTAGCGGCCGGCAGGCGAGTTTATTGCCGGCGTAAAACCACCGTCAAAAACCCGCTCACCGCACAGATCATATAGTTGCCACAGTTCGCCAATATGGTTCATTAGTCTTCGTCTTTGGCTTGTTCGCGAACCTTTTTCTCGATTTCAGCCATCAATTTTGGATTTTCTTTAAAGGCTTTTTTGGCGGCTTCGCGGCCTTGGCCGAGAGTTTCACCGTTATATTTGAAGAAGGCGCCGGCTTTTTCAATGATGCCGTATTGAACACCGAGGTCGAGCACGTCGCCAGTCTTGGAAATGCCTTCGTTATACATGACATCGAATTCTGCAGTGCGGAATGGAGCTGCGATCTTGTTTTTAACGACTTTCACCTTGGTGCGGTTACCAATAATGTTGTCGCCTTCCTTGATTTGGCCGATGCGGCGAATATCAATACGAACAGAAGCGTAGAACTTAAGAGCGTTACCACCGGTAGTGGTTTCTGGGTTGCCAAACATCACGCCGATCTTCATGCGGATTTGGTTAATAAAGATAACCGTAGCTTTGGATTTGCTGATGATACCGGTAAGTTTGCGCATAGCTTGAGACATTAAACGAGCTTGAAGGCCCATTTGTGCGTCGCCCATGTCGCCATCGATTTCGGCTTGTGGCACGAGAGCGGCCACAGAGTCGACCACGACCAAATCTACAGCGTTGGAGCGAACCAAAGTTTCGCAGATTTCGAGAGCTTGCTCGCCGTTATCTGGCTGGGAAATCAGAAGATTTGCCGTATCTACGCCGATGCGCTTGGCATAGGCCGGATCGAGCGCATGCTCGGCATCGATGAAGGCAGCTTGGCCACCTTGTTTTTGAATTTCGGAAATTGCGTGAAGGGCGAGGGTGGTTTTACCAGAGGATTCTGGGCCATAGATCTCGATAATGCGACCTTTTGGATAGCCGCCACCGAGCGCCAAGTCGAGTGACAAGGAGCCGGAAGAAAGAAGTTCAACATCCATTTTTGGCGTTTCGCCAAGTTTCATAATTGAGCCGTCACCAAATTGTTTGGTGATCTGGGAAATTGCAAGCTTTAAGGCTTCGGATTTGCCGTCTGTTTGTTTTGTGTCCACCACCGCATCTGATTTTTTCGTCATAGTATTACCCTGTTTATAGTTAGTATTATTATAGCATACCTCTTCTCTATATATAATGGGCCGGCGAGGCAAATTTTACAACCCCCCCATTATTCGGATTTACGGCCATCGAGCCCGCGGAAGCCGAGCACGTCGCAGAGATTTCGAAAGGTGTCTTTGAAACCGTCTTCAACTATAGTGTGGGCACCAAAAAATCTAATTAAAGGCGCCCGAATATCCTTAAAATTGGTATGAGCAAGCAGAATTGATTCGGGATTAAATTTTTTGAACTTAGCAAGATCACGTTCGATACGTTCCGTAGTGAGTTCGGCATCGTCGACGAGCGGTACCCAATCGTCGCAGTCGATGGTTTGGATTTTGGCGCGCATCTTGTGAACTATATTATGGTAGGCGAGTGATCCGTGCAATGCTTTGGTCGCGAGCACCAGTGCTCTTTTGGTCTTAGTCGTGGGAAAAGAAAAGCCCAGGAACTGTTGCCTGGGGTATTTTTGCTTGAAGTATTTAAGGTCGAAGGTTGATAATAAATGGTTCGCGAAGACAATGAGGCTGACTTTTCCGATGTAGGGAGCCAGCGCTTCTTCGGCGATGCGCCGTGCGTCTTTCGGCTTTTTCGTGAGTGGCTCGAGCTCTCGCCAAGCGATTACTCGGATGACGTCGATGACGGCAAGTTCCCTTTCCACGTAGTCTGCAAATAATTCTCCACCAAACCCACCATCAAAAACCACCACTTTTTTGAGCATTTCTCTCCTTTCATTTTTTATCCAAGAAAAATATATCACGAAACCCGGCGATTTCTAGTTTGGATTTCGGACTTATGCAACGTTTGTTGCATAAGTCACAAAATGATATAATTTTGGTATGGAAAACCCCTTAGTTTCAGTGATAATTCCGGTTTATAATTCGGAAAAATATTTGGAACGAACACTGGATTCAGTATTAAGCCAAACTTATAAAAACCTCGAAATCATCGTGGTCGATGATGGTTCTACTGACAATTCCGGTAAAATCATCGCAAAATACCAGAAAAAAGATCCGCGCATAATTTCGGTTCGCCAAAAGAACGGCGGGCAGGCAAGCGCGCGCAATGCTGGTATCAGGCTGGCAAAAGGCGAACTTCTAACTTTTCTTGATGGCGACGATGCCTACGACAAAGATTTTATCTTGAAACTCTTGAATGGCTTTGATGATGGTGACATTGACCTCACGGTTTCCGGGATGCTTTATTGCCGTGTCAAAGAGAAAACCAAAAAGCCTGTCTACGTAAAGAAAATCCGCAACCAGTTGCCGGGCGAAAACATCAAGACTTACCTCGTTTACCTTCTTTCGGTGGACGGGGCGATGTATGCCGTGATTAATAAAATGTTCCGCACGGAGCTGATCAAAAAGAGCAAACTTCAATTCTCGGAAGGGTTATATTTTGGCGAAGATACTCGCTTTGTAATGGATTATCTTGAAGTGATGACCGGAAAAATCCATTTGGTGCGCGAGCCATTATATATGTATTATTCTGGCAACGATTCGAGCACGATGAAAAAGGCTGGCATCGAAAAGAAAAACTGGGACGATTTATACCACGATGTAAAGGTTTGGCTAGGTAGGCCGAGCCTAAGAGGCAGGTTCTGGCTCAAAATGCTACGCCTTCGCTGGAAGATTTCATATCATCGTACCAAAAAGCGGGCTAATTCTTAATTTTGCGGAATGCTTTGTATAGGCCGCCGTTTTTGAAGGTGACCATTTTGATGTAGGTTTCGAGTTTATTATTAATATATGGATTGGCGAGCAAATAGTCTTTGCGTTCTTTGATGAAATCGAAGTATCTTTTGAGCGAAAGATTAAGACGACCAGCGCAGATATTGTCAATGTAAGAAAAGTAGGCAAGAAGTTCGCAGATTTCGGCGGCTTGTTCAAGCTTGCGATTGCCTTTGAAATACTCCTTGGCTTCGGTAGCGGCGAGTAGTTTCATGTCGAGGCGCTCTTTGAGCTCGATAGTGCCCATAATACTATCGTCACGCTGACTATAGTAGTAAAGCAGCTCATCAACATAGGCCACTTTTTTGGCGCATCCAAGTAGTTTATAGGTAGTTAAACAATCTTCGTTACGTTTTCTAACTGGGAATTCTATGCCTTTAAATAGTTCTCTTTTGTAAATCTTGTTCCAAGAAACAATTTGGTAGGTTTCTTGCTCGGTGAGGAGATCGATGGTGGCCTGCTCGCCAGAAAACACCCCACTTTTTGCTGGATAGAGTCGGCGTACTGGAACGGTTTTAAAACCACAGCCAGCAATTTCGGCTTTGTTTTTAGTAATAGCGTCCATGAGTTTTTCAAGGAAGTCTACCGAAACATAATCGTCGCCGTCAATTAAGGCGATATATTCGCCAGTGGAGTTGCGGATGCCGCGATTACGCACCTCGGACAAACCTTGGTTTGGCTGGTGAATCACGGTAATTTTTTTGGATTTCTTAGCGAGACGGTCACAGATTTCAGGAGTTTGGTCGGTGGAACCGTCATCGATAAGAATGATTTCGTAGTCGGAAAAAGTCTGAGCTAAAACTGAATCAACGCACTTGCTGATGAATCTTTCAACGTTGTACGCAGCAATAATAACAGAGACTTTAGGCACCATTTTGGCTGAGGAATTTAATGGTATCACGCATTGCGTCAGCAACCGTGAGCTCGGTCTTCCAGTTTAGTTCTTTTTCAGCTTTGCTCGGGTCGGCAATAAGTTCGGCAAGATCGCCGGCGCGGCGTGGAGCCACATGGTTCGGTAGAGGCTTGCCGGCGGCTTCTTCGAAGGCGGCCACCATTTCCTTAACGGAAGTACCTTTGCCGGAGCCAAGGTTGTAAATCGAAACGCCTGGTTTCATGTGTGCGGCAGCGGCTACGTGGCCTTTGGCTAGGTCTACTACGTGGATGTAGTCGCGAATACAGGTGCCATCTGGAGTTGGATAATCATCGCCATAAACTTCGAGTTCGGCGATTTCGCCACGAGCAACTTTCATGATGACTGGCATCAAGTTGTTTGGAATGCCGTTTGGATCTTCGCCGATGAGGCCGGATTCGTGGTTGCCCACTGGGTTGAAGTAACGCAAAATCGTGATTTCAAAGGTTGGGTCTGATTCGGCGACA
This sequence comes from Candidatus Saccharimonadota bacterium, assembly GCA_017561835.1. Taxonomy (GTDB): domain Bacteria; phylum Patescibacteriota; class Saccharimonadia; order Saccharimonadales; family Saccharimonadaceae; genus Nanosyncoccus. Next base: position 12,314 of record JAFZBJ010000015.1, read on the forward strand.
TCTTTCAAGATCTCTTCGATCATATGTTTGGTTTCGCCATATGGATTAGTGATACCATTGCCTGTTGGCATGGTCTCGTCGAGACGAGCTACGCCTTGGTCGCCGTATACAGTAGCCGAAGATGAAAAGATAATTTTCTTGGTACCATATTTTTTCATGCACTTAAGAAGATTGACGGTGCCGCCAACGTTGTTTTCATAGTATTCAAGTGGTTTTTCGACAGATTCAGCCACGGCTTTAAGGCCAGCAAAGTGAATTACCATATCGTAGTGGCGCTCAGCAAAAAGTTTATCCATTGCATCATAGTCGCGAAGATCTACCTGATAAAAATCTGGCTTTTTGCCCGTGAGTTGTTTAATTTGATCGAGGACAGTAACCTTCGAGTTATAAAGGTTGTCCATAACATCGAGCTCATAGTCTTGTTTGTAGAGCTCAATAATTGTGTGGGAACCAATGTAACCCGTTCCACCTGTAACCAATATTCTTTTCATGCTTTTTATTATAGCATAGAATCGCATAAAAGTCTTTTGCGGACACGCAGGCGCTTTGCTACGCCTTCGGCGAGCGGGCCGCTCTGGCCAAGTCTTTATGGTCCGCAGAAGACTTTTATGCGGTTTTATGTTAAAATATAAAAGTATGAAAATTCCTAATGTTCTATGCAAAAAGAATCGCATTCTTTTGAAGGAACTAACTAAAACTGATTTTAAATTGCGCTATCAAGGCTCGGTGCTTGGTTATTTGTGGGCTTTACTCCGCCCTTTAATGATGTTTGCAATTCTCTATTTGGTGTTCTCTAAGATTTTGCGTTTTGGTGGTGATATTCCACATTATCCTGTTTATCTTCTTACCGGTACCACGCTCTGGAGCTTCTTTACCGAATGTACGATGCAGGGTATTCATGCCATCGTGCAGCGCGGCGATTTGATTCGCAAAATCTGTTTCCCAAAGTATATCGTAGTGGTTTCTGCTACTTTAACTGCGGTTATTAATCTTCTAATTAATCTTGTAGTTGTAATAATTTTCGCCCTCATTAACGGTGTCGTGCCAAGCGTCACTTGGTTGCTCGTACCTATCTTTGTAGTCGAACTCTACGCATTGTCACTTGGCATTTCCTTCTTGCTCGGTGCAATCAACGTAAAATATCGCGATATTGCTTCGGTCTGGGATGTTTTGATACAGGCTTTGTTTTACGCTGTGCCAATCATCTATCCAATGTCGATGGTGATTGGAGCCAGTGAAATAGCAGCTAAGTTAATCTTGCTCAACCCAATCGCGCAGGTAATTCAAGACGTGCGTTATAACCTGATTACAGATACAACTGTCACGACCTGGAATTATGTTGACAATCCATGGCTTTGTTTAATTCCGGTTTTTGCCGTAGTTGTGATTTTAGCACTTGCGGCAATTTATTTCCGTAGAAAATCTAAGTTCTTTGCGGAGGAAATCTAAATGGCAAAACGTGAAATTGGTTCTAGAATTGAACAGTTTACTGGTGACGATTACGCTATTCGCGTAAAGAACTTATCTAAGAGTTTTCGCTTGCCAACCGAGCGTGCTTGGGGCTTGAAACAAGCTATCTTTAACCGTTTGCGCGGTATTAAAGGTTATAAAGACCAAAAAGTTTTGAAAGGCCTCAGCTTTGAAATCAAAAAAGGTGAGTTCGTTGGTATTGTTGGCCGCAATGGTTCTGGTAAATCTACTCTACTTAAGACTCTTGCTGGTATTTATTACCCTGAAAGTGGTGAGGTTATCGTAAATGGCAATCTGGTGCCATTTATCGAACTCGGTGTTGGTTTTAACCCAGAATTAACTGGTCGTGAAAATGTTTATCTAAACGGTGCTATGCTTGGTTTTTCAAATGCCGAGATGGACAAAATGTATGATGAAATCTGGGATTTTGCCGAACTCAAAGAATTCCAAGATCAGAAGCTCAAAAACTATTCTTCTGGTATGCAAGTGCGCCTTGCCTTTTCGATCGCAATTCGTGCTAAGGGCGATATTCTGCTCCTTGATGAGGTCTTGGCTGTGGGTGATGCTGCTTTTCAGCAAAAATGTAATGATTATTTTGAGTCTTTGCGCGGCAAACAAACCGTAATTCTAGTTACTCACACCATGAGCAACGTGCGCAAGTTCTGTGATCGTGCCATTCTTATTGAAGATGGCAAAATCAAACTCGATGGCGACGCCGATGAAGTGGCCACCGCTTACGAGAATCTTTGGAAGAAATAATAACTAATCTAATTTTGCTGCTAAGTCTAGTGCGTTTTTGATGGCAATATCCATATCCCAATAGCGGTAGGCACCTAGGCGACCACCCAAAATTAGGTTTGGATATTTAGTTTTGGCTTCAGCTACATATTTTTGGTAGAGGGCTTCGTTTTCATCATTGTTGATTGGGTAATATGCTTCCCCGCCCTTTTCAAAGTTGGCTGGATATTCGCGGCAGATAATACATTCTGGTTGATTAATAACTTCTGGTTGATGAATTTGATAATATTTGTAATCGTGTGCGCGAGTGTATGGCACTTCGGCGTCTGCTTCATTAATCACAGCGCAGCCCAAAGTATTAGTGGTACGTTCTTCTTCAAAGCGCAAACTACGGTATGGCAAAACGCCAAACTTATAATCTAGAAGTTCGTCTACTTGGCCACAATAAAGAATCTTTGCAGTGGCTGGAATTTGGTCCTTGATGTCTTTGAAATCGGTGTTTAGGCGCACTTCGATATTCTCGTTATTCAACATGTTTTCAACAATCTTGCCATAGCCATTCTTTGGAATGCCTTGATGCTTGGCAGTAATAAAATAGCGGTTGTCGTGGTTATAGCGCACCGGAATGCGTGACAAAATATCGGCGCTCAGATTCTTTGGATCGGTGCTCCATTGTTTTTCGGTGTAGTGTTTAAGGAAGGTGGTGTAGAGTTTTTCACCAACCAAGGAAATACCTTTTTCTTCGAAGTTTTTTGGATCGGTAATACCAGCTTTTTCAGCCTCTTTTTTAACAAATTCTTCCGCTTCTTCGCCGGTCATGTTGGTGCCGTAAAGCAAGTTAATAGTGTCTAGGTTAATCGGCATCGGGTAAAGTTTGCCAGCGTGGCGAGTAGGTACAGTATGAATGTAGTCGTTAAACTCGGTGAATTTAGTAATGTAATCCCAAACTTCGTCTAGCTCGGTATGAAAAATGTGTGACCCATATTTGTGAACCTCGATGCCAGTGGCTTCGTCAGTATAGCTATAAGCATTGCCAGCTAGGTGGTCACGGCGGTCAATCACTAAAATCTTTTTGCCTTTTTCGGCCAAACGTTCTGCTACGGTCGCACCAAAGAAACCTGCGCCAACAATAATGTAATCGTAATTCATTTTTTTCCTTTCAGTTTGTTTTTAATTCTGCCAATAAAGAGTCTCATTTTAAATCCGGCAGAAACTGCGCCGTCTAACTCTGAAAATTGTTTTTTGGTCGTTCGACAAAAACGCTTGCACTCGCGTCGTTCTTTAAATGTAGACTCACTATTATAATTATAAATCCAATAATGTGTTTTATAGATTTCTTTTATACGGGCGGCGAGTATTTCTTTTTTGACCGCATTTTTACATGATACATATAGCTCAACTAGTCGCGTAATGACACGCGCATGGTCCTCGCGGTGTTTAAACTGTTTTTTCGGGGACACGCTTTGGTCTGCCCTGCCAATATAATACTGATAAATATTAAATGGTAAAACCACAAAGTTGTCGGCTGCAAGAATAGCTTTTGCAACAAACTCTTGATCTTCGTAAAAGGTTTTTTCGAGCAGTTCGGCCTCGCGGCGATAGTTTTCAGTTTTAACCGTGATGGAATGAATGGCGAGAAACTCAATCTGTAATTTTGGCGATAGTTCTTGAATTTTGTTTAGTTTGAATGGTTTTTCATACTCAAAATAGTTGAGTTTGATGTTTTCTATTTTTTTTAAATCATCACGACTATATTCGGTAACAATTAAATCGGCAGGCTCAGTATGCAAAACTTTGAGATATTGTTCAAGATCCGCTGATGAGAGCCAGTCGTCGGCATCAAGAACTCTTAAATATTTCCCTTTGGCGATTTTTACGCCGGCATTAACGGCTGAGCCATGTCCACCGTTTTCTTTATCAATAACCGTGATAGAATCTGGGTATTTTTTGAAATATTGCTTTGCAATTTTAATAGTATCGTCGGTGCTGCCGTCGTTAACAACGATGACATCGAGTAAATCGATCGCTGGAATTAGGCTTTTTAGGCAACGCTCAAGATAATCCTGCATGTTGTAGGCAGGAATTATCACTGAGAGTTCTTTGGTGGTTTTAGTCACGTAGAAATACCTTCAAAGCCATGTTGATTAGTTTGCGCCTTCTGGTGTTGTGTGGAAAAAGTTTGTGGAGCAATTCGCGTTTTGGTGAACCTACCGGGAAGGCGTCCGTCATGACCATGTTATTTACGTAGCTAGTTTCCTTTTGTGCCATCATGGTTTCTAGGTAGCATGGGAAAATCGCACTGTCTTTCATGAGGGCGAAGTATTGCATATAAAAGGCGTCTGATTTAACGGTTTTGACATTCTCAAAGTCGAAGCTGGTAATTTTAGCTTTGTTTGGCTCTACAAAATCTCTGGCTGGAGCAAGTGACATCGTGTAGTCGTCGCCTGGGTATAGTGGTGCTTTGTAGTTCCATTCTTGTGGTAGTTTGTCCCAGTCGCCGGCATAAGTTGTCATTATGGTTTCGGCCAAATCTTCGCCAGTTTTTATCTTCTTGAATTTTTCGACGTTGATCAGCATAACGCCTGGGTCAATAATGTCGTCGCGGGTGAGACCGAGTTTTTCTAGGTGAACTAGGGTTTGAGATCTAAATTGGTTGGCTTTTCCAGCAGTCATCAAATCAACCGTTGCGCCAATCGCATGTTTTAATTTGTTTTCGTAGAGCTCAAAGATATCACTGTGAACAAGCGTGCTCCACTTGAGATAAACAACCTTCTTATATTGTATTGGCAAGATATCGAAATAGTTTAGCAAGCTGCTCTTTGATGAAAACTTTGCATTGCTTCTGGCAAGTTCTAACGAGAGGTTGTAGCACCTTAAATTACAGTTTGGATACTTCGCGGCAGCGTTCTTGATAACTTCCATAGCACTCGCCGTGATCGGTGTAGCATCATCATTATAAAAGATAATGACGTCGTATTTTTTCTTTTTGTTGGTGCTCTTTAAAAAAGCATCAAAGCACGGCGCAAACAGCATCGGCAAATACTGGGTCTTGGTCGGAATAGTAAGATCAAAGATTACTGGGCAAGCGTTTTTGTCGGTTGGAGCAATTGGCGCAATTTTTTCGGTGTTTTCAATATAAATCATTTGGCGCTCGCTGACCTTGAGACTACGAGTCTCACGAATGTAGTAAATATAGGCGCTCGAAAGCACTTCGGCAAGATAACCATAGATCCTGGACATCTGCGTATTGTAAAAACGAATATCCACTTTCTTTTCTACTTCAGCGAGGACCGTAAACATAAAGTCACAAATCTCATCGTAGATTGGTTTTTTGGCGATCCACATGTTGTAGCCGAGATACATCTTTTGGTGCATGTAGCGATCTAAGTATGGTGCAACCTCCGGATACTTTTCTTTGGCAATATCAATGGCTAGGTATAGATCCTTCATTTTGATAATGCAGTCTTCGTGATCGATATAGTGTTTTTCGACGGTGCTGCGGCGCTTGTTTCTTGGTGTGTAAATTTCTTTGACGTTTTGGGATTCGGCAACAATCAAATCGTTCGATTCGATAAGTTTGCGCATGCTAGCTTCGTTCGTGAGGCCAAATTCATTGAATTTTGCCTCGGTGGCAGCTGGCCAACGTACCATTTTGCGACCATCAGCACTTACTGGATAACGATTATCGGTAAAAGAAAAGAAACGGCGATAGTGCATAATGCCACAATAGTCGCATTTCAAATTCTTCCAGCCCCAATAAATCGCTGTAAGTTCACAGTAATTCGGGTTCATTTTGGAAATGTTATCACCTTGATCATCACGTTGGTAGCCTGAAAGGTGTTGTTTTCGGTTTGCGGCACCAACTTCAATTGGCAAAAATAGTGAATTTTTTGGAAGTTCGCTAGCTTTGTGGGCTGCGATCAAAATTTTAATATCGGACATATATATATTATAGCATATTTTCCCCTGTCTTGACACCTGGCGCGTTTGTTTTGTAAAATAGAAATATGACGAAAAAATCTCTGTTTTCTGGCAAGCGTTTTTTAATTACTCAACCAATGATTCGTGGATTAAATGGCTCCACGATGGTTACTTTGGAACTTGCTAGCTACTTGAAGTCTTGCGGCGCAAAGGTGGAGGTTTATACTAACATCGCTCTTGACCCAGCTTTATCGTTTTTTAAAAAGGCAGGGCTTAGAGTAATTGCTTCAAGAGACGAGGCTACTTTTTCGATTAATGACTATGATTATGTCTGGGTGCATTCCCTGACTTTGCCGCGTTCGCTCCTAGACGATTTAAAGATTGAGCGTAAGAAAAATCCGGCATTTATTTTCCTGCACATGTCTCCATTAGATTGGGTTCCCGATGAACACCCATGGATTTATCAATTAGAAGAAAAGCTCTCGAGTTTGTCTCTGTATATTTCTGATGGTACTTTGAAATCGAATGAAAAATATGGTTTACCAAAAAAGACTGGCTTTTATAGAAATCCGGCGCCAGTAGAATTTGCCGAATCGGCTAGAAAGGCGGCTCCTACCGAGCTTAAACGTCTTTTGATCGTATCCAATCACCCACCAAAAGAGGTGCTAGAAGCGGCAGAGATACTCAAAAAACGTGGCGTTGCAGTAGATAAACTTGGCGAAGGCCAGGCAAAATACTCGCTGGTAACACCTGAACTATTAAAAAAGTATGATGCGGTCGTGACGATTGGCAAAACCGTACAGTACTGTCTTGTTACCAACACTCCTGTTTACGTTTATGACCATTTTGGCGGTGATGGCTGGTTAACTGATAAAAACTATGCCTATACAAAAACCTATAACTTTTCTGGTAGGTTCACGTCGCAAAAAACAAGCAACAAAATTGCTGATGAGTTGGTTGCTGGTTTTTCAGATGCTGTAACTTTTCAAAATAGTTTGAGTGCCGAAGAAAAAGAAGAGTACATGCTTAATCGCGTGCTCGAGAAAATCTTTAGCCAGGTAGAGCCAAGGAAACTCAGCGCATTTAATAGCGAATATATCGAATCCTTGAAGGCGGCAGAGTTTTGTTCGGAGATTCGTTTTA
>JAFZBJ010000016.1 GCA_017561835.1 Candidatus Saccharimonadota bacterium
AAAGAGCTCAGTGTTGAAATGGGAATTCTCCCGGCAAGTTGCGTATATAAGCCGGAAAAGCCGGAAGTTCGCTTGACCGAACAGCAGATGAAAGAGTCGCTTTACCTGACGATTAAGAATGTCTGCAAAGGTGCAGCGGTTGAATAAGACGGTTTTCAGATTTATTCATAATGACGGGAGGGGGGCGCGCCGTGCGTGTCCCTCTCTCACCCCCAACAGCTATCCCTGACTGAGGTGCGGTTTTGATGGCGGGGCCGCTTCGGTGGCCCCAGACTATAACACCCAGAGGGTTTTTATAGATACGGGGGTGGCAACACCCCCATAATAACGACTATTTTCCCCATCTGATTCCTTCTAATGAGGGAGTGGCAAAATGCTACTCCCTCTTTTTATTTCTTTACTTTTTCTTCAATCTCTGATATAATCGTCTGCAGCTATGAGCAAAAAAGAATTACAACCTAAAGATTATCGCTACGTCGTCTTTTCAGACGAAACTGCGAACTTTTCGTTCTTGACCAAATCTACGGCCAAAAGCGAAGACACCATTAAGTGGACCGATGGCAAAGAATATCCATTGGTAAAAGTTCAAATTTCCTCAGCTTCCCACCCATTCTTTACCGGTGAAGAAAAAATCATCGATACTGAAGGTCGTGTGGATCGCTTCAAAGCTCGTGCCGAAAAAGCCAAAGCTCTCAAGGATGCCCTCGAGAACAAGGCTAAAAAAGCCGCCAAAGAAGCCGAGAAGAAAGCCAAGGCTAACGAATAATCTGTATCACCAAACCGGCCGGGGGAGCCGGTTTTTTGGTGGTTCCCTTTTTGTGAGCACAAAAAACGGGCGCCCTCGCAGTTATGGTGCGCCCGTTTTTAGTCAGAGATTAGCGACGTCTGCTGCCTTTTTTGGTGACATAGATTAAGGCGAATACAGCCGAAGCGAAGAAGATAAGGAGGCCGGTAGTTACATAGTCTGCACGTGAGATGTTAAGGTTAGTGAAGATACCGGTATCTGGCACATCTGGAACTGGCTCTGGTTCCGGTTGTGGCTTTGGCTCTGGTTGTGGTTTTGGCTCTGGTTCTGGGGTAACTTGAGACAAGTTGTAGTAGAAGCGGTCTGTATCGGTGCCGAGTACGTTACCTTGTTCGTCGTAGGTGATGATTTCTACGGTGTAGTAACCCTTTTCCATACCATTTTCTTCGAATGGCAAGGTGGTGGTGAATTGGCCAATCGTGACAGGGATATTTGAGAGGACCGTGATTAGATTGCCGTCGTCGTCATATACGTTCAAGACTGCGCGGTCCGTAATGGTTGGGTCGTATTCGTAGGTTGCGATTGGATCTTCGTCGATTTTTGGTTGTTCAGCTTCGATCTCAACTTTGGTTGGGGCTGGTTCGCCGCCAGAGAGGTCGTAGAAGAAGCGGTCGATATCGGTGCCAAGTACGTTTCCCTGTTCGTCGTAAGTGATAATCTCGACTCTGTAGTAGCCTTCTTCCATGTCGTTAGCGCCAAATGGCAAGGTAGTGGTGAAGTTGCCAATGGTAACTGGGATGTTCGAAAGTACCGAGATCAAGTTGCCGTCATCGTCGTACACGTTCAGGATAGCGTGGTCCGTGATAGTAGCGTCATATTCGTAGGTTGCGATTGGATCCTCGTCGATAGCTGGTTGTTCAGCTTCGATATCGACAACGATTGGGGCAGGTGGCACGACTTCGGTTAGGTCATAGTAGAAGCGATCAATATCGGTGCCAAGTTGGTTGCCTTGGTCGTCGTAAGTGATAATTTCAACACTGTAGTAACCCTCTTCCATGTCGTTCGCGCCAAATGGTAAGGTAGTTGTGAATTGGCCGATGGTAACAGGAATGTTTGAAAGGGATGGAATTAGGTTGCCGTCGTCATCATATACGTTCAAGATTGCGTGATCCGTGATGGTAGCGTCATAATTATAGGTTGCGATTGGGTCTTCGTCGATAGCTGGTTGTTCGGCTTCGATATCAACGGTGGTAGGAGATGGTGGCACTATCTCAGATACATCATAGTAGAAGCGGTCGATTGCGGTGCCGACTACATCGTCGTTAGCGTCGTAGGTGACGATTTCGACTTTGTAGTAGCCTTTTTCCATGTTGTTTTCTTTGAACGGAAGAGTGCTGGTAAATTCACCCATGGTGACTGGGATTTCAGAGAGCGTAGTGATAAGCACGCCTTCGTCGGTATAGACGTTGAGCACGGCGTGATCGGTTTTACTTTCAACATAAGTGTAGTTTGCGATTGGATTTTCATCGATGGCTGGTTGCTCGGCGTCGATGTCGATTAGAACATAGTCAAAAACAAGTGTATCTTCGTCGTAGCCATATTGGCCATCGCCGGATACGGTGATAGTGTAGGTACCGTAGCCGTAATCATCGAGGTTTAGATCGATACTTTTGCCGCCAACAGCGTAATCCACATAATAATCATCTAGAGTGTAATCTGCAGATGTGCCGTCGTAACCCTCAAAATGCAAAGTAACGACCAAGTGGTCTACTTTCTCATTGATATAGGTGAACGACTGGTCTGGCGTGGTAACGATTGGTGTTACCGAACTAGGAACGACCGAAGTTGGTCCATCCGTAATGGTTACATTTGGTACATCGCCAACGACGCGCACCCTAAGAATGGTGCTGTCGATAGCAGCTGCGTTTGGGGTTGGCATGATGGCAGCAAATACTGTGAATACCACAACAAGTGCTAGCCCAAGTAGGCCAAAAACCCGTTTATGTGTTTTTTTCATGCTCTACACTCTTTGTTTATTTTTATATTTTTGTTTTGGTTTTGTAAGGCGACCACTCGCAATGGTCTATTTTGCCCTAAACAATGTATTTAGAACGGCGAGCCTTACGCTTCCTGACTAGGATTATAATCCAAAATGCTAATGCTGTCAAGACCACAATTGCAATAATTATTACGGTGGCTGGAATTAAGACTACGACACTTTCGATTGTTTCGAGTTGGCCGGCAGCTTGGACGGTCCAGGTGACCTTAAAGAAGCCAAACCATGGAGTGTTTTCCCATTCGTCTTTCAAGGTGAGCTCGGTTTCTGGGATGATAGAGATGGCGGCGTCGCCGGTTGCAGTTTCGTATGAACCACCAAAGCCGAGGATGCTTTCAACTTTAAGAGTACCGATAGCGGTGAAATCTACGTTACCGTCGTTTTTGATTTTAGCTGAGGCGTTAATGTTCTTAACAGTTTCTTCCTTGCCGTTTTTGGTTTGGACGTATTCTTTTTTGATCTCAAGGCCAGAGATTTCGGCTTTTTTCTTGGTTTCGCCAGATGAACGGCCGTAGACTACGAGGCCAGGGCTGGCTTCGGTTTTGATACCGCTGCCGCTAGATGCGTTAGACAAAGTGTGGGCAAAGAGCACAGCATATTGGCCACCACCAGGGATATCCATTGGGGTAGTAATGCGATAAGCAACTTCTACGGTTTCACCAGGAGCAGCTGTAAAGACTGGGCGTTCTACATATTCACCATCTTTGTTTTTGAAGGTGATCCAGCGGGTAATTTGGGTGTAGCTGTTTTCCTTTGAAAAACCAAGCTTGTAGGCATCTTCATCTTCTACGAAAGTGTAGGAATAAGGCGCAGCGTAGACCTCAAAGCGCATGTCGGTGTCGCCACCGTTTGATACCTTAAAGGTATAATCGTAGACGCTGTTTGCGTTGAGCGAAATTACGTTTGATACTGGGGTGATACTGATGCTGGTACCAGGGGTCTCAACACCGGTAGTTTCCTCTTCGGCGTAAACTCCAGATTGGCCGAAGGTTAGGCCGAGCGCCACCAAGGCTGCTAAACCTAAAACTGTTGAAAGAATCTTTTTCATTAACCTCCTTTATTAACTCTATTATATCATTAACTATCTTTTTTAGCGCGATTTTTGGCGCGAGAACGTAGCCAGAAAATGGTCATCATGATGGCAAATAGTACGAGCAGGATTAACCAGAGTGGGCAGATGATAACGATTTTTTCTTCCACGGATTCTTGGTCGTAGACTTTGATAGTTTGGCGTACCCTATAAATGCCGAGAATTGGGGTATTTTCCCAAGTTTGAGCCTTAAAGCGGCTGGTTTCTGGCATGATGATCGAGGTCATTGGATTTTCTTCGTTGGAGTAGACTTCTTCCCCGGTGAAGAATGAGTAGACTTGCAAAGTGTAGGTGGCGTCGATGTGGATGTTGCTATCGTTTTCGACGAGGGAGGTGGTTGTGAGTGGTGGTGCTAGAAGGAAGGTTGGGATTTTGTTTTCGATGATGCGGACGTTGCCATCGAGGTTGGTGCTACATCCATCAACTGCGGCATAAACAAGCATAGCTGCACTGGTGATATTGGTGACGCCAGAACCTTCGCTTGCAGCGTTTGGTGCCGCTGTAGCAGCAATTGCGGCGTATTGGCCACAAACTTTGATTTCGTCTGGCACTGTAATAGTGTAGAAGATTGGGTCACTAGCGGTATGAGGTTCGAGATGACCCTTGGTAGAGCTGAAGGATACCCAGTCAGTAATTAGATTACTTATGTCTTTTGTAGCGAAATCCTGTTTATATTCTTGACCATATACTTTATATGGCTTAACTGATACGGTATAGTCAAAATCAACATCGCCTGGGTTTGTCACTTGAAAGCTACCAGTATAAGTTTGGCCTGGGATTAATTCCATTGCGGCTTTTGCCGGTGAAATACCGATATATGGCGCCTTGTTCTCTGCACCCGTATTGTGAATAGCGGCGACACTAAGAAATGCAACTGCAACGGCTAGTATCTGAAATAGTTTTTTCACTGAACCTCCTTATTTTCTACTATTATATCAAGGAGCATAAAAAAATACCACCTTGCGGTGGTATTTTTTCGGTCAATTATTATTGAGCGGTGCAGGTCCAGGTGATAGTACCTTGATATAGACCTGGTTCAGTGCCGAGGCCTGGGAGAACCTTGGCGTTGAATGCGTAGGTGCGGACGGCACCAACTGCGCCAGTAACTGAAACGCCATTTGCGTCAATAGTTGCGGATGTGCCGCTTTGGGCTTCAATCCACCAGCTATCTTCGGTGTTTGCGGTTGCGGTGTAGGCGATTGAATCAACGCTGTTTGGTGTGAAATCGGTTGTTTCACCACGATCGGTAGACTCAGTTAGGCCAGCAGCGAGAGTACCACTAACCAATGCGGTTGGTTCGCCAGAAATAGCGAAACCATCTGGATCGTTGGTAGAACCAGAAACAGTAAAGGCACCAGTACCAGTGGTACCAGGAGCGATTTCACCAAGCCATACGAAGTCGGTGTCAGTACCAGCAGAGGTACACTCGACCGATGTAGTTACGCGAACACGTACGACAGTCGTGTCGGTGACGGCGAGCACGCCAGTGAGAGGCAATGCAGCGATACCGAGAGCAGCGACTGTGCCAAGGCCTGCAATTAATTTTTTGGACATAATTTACCTTTCTTTTTATTTTTATGACCTTTTATACCCCTAATTATACATAAGCACAAAACAAAGTCAAGAGTTTTTCAGCATTTTTTTAGGTTTTTGTGACAGTTTTTTCCATCTTATACGCCCACCGATTGACAAACTCATTTTCGCGTGGCATAATATAACAATTCCGCAACTTAAAAATTGCGAATACATTACAAAGGAGGCAGGAGTATGGGTTTGCTAACAAAAGTACTTGAATCGTCGAGGTTCAACCGTGACAGTAAGAAGGCTAGCAAAGAGCTCGATCCGAGCGGTAAAAGGTATAGGATCCTCAGTTGCCCGGACTGCAATAAACCTGATGATTTTTTCGATAAATTCAGGAACGGCGACTCCATTCGTTTCTACGTTGGTGACGCCTATGATGTTGGTCCTGAAATTGTGGGAAAAATAGAGGTGGTGCACATCGCTAGCAGTCGCAGGTTTGGTTCCGAATGCTATACCTTTATCGGGCGATTTCGCCTCAGAAATGGTGGTGATCCCTACAAACAAGTTTACGGCAGGTTTAATCTTGTAACTCGCCGCGGATGGTTTGTTGTGAAAGTTTCAGACGCCACTTAAGTAATGTTTACCCCGCGCAACTGCGCGGGGTGTTTTTTATTCTTTATGTTTTGGTTCGAGTTTTACCCAGCCGTGTGAAGTATAAAAAGCTGGTGCGCCAGGGCGGCCGAGATTTTTGAGGGTAAGATTAACTACGTCGTCTAGAATGATAGCCGAGAACAAGATAATAGCTACAGTAAGGATAGTCTTTTTTGGCACGCGTTTAACCAGTCCAATGCATTGTGGCAACAAGCAATAGACTAGGGCCAGTGCGCCTAATCCAAACGCGATAACGCTAGCTGGGCAAACGAATCCGTTAATACTGCCGGCGCCGATCCATGATTCGGTGTAATCCCAATAGCGGGTGCCGTTACCAAACGTAAATACTAGCCAGCCGGCCAAAAGCTCTAGTAGCCCAGCGGTTACGGCGCCTACAGCAAACACCAAAAGAGGGTGTTTTTTAAGCTTAGTGCAGGTAATCAAGATTAGTACTGCGCCATAGGCATAGATATTAATCCACGGCAAAAGGTTGCCGCCGGTAACATAAAAACGGTCGAAGCCAGCCTTAGATTCGGCAAAGAGAAATTCCCACGCCCAACCAAAAAACCCAGCGAGCACAATAATTAGCATAAAGATGGTGAGTTTTTGTTGTTGGTCTAACTCGGTTTCCTTAGTGGCGTGAGCTTTTATCATGTGATCCTACTTATACTTATATTGTAGCATTAAAAAACGAGGAGTTAAAACTCCTCGTTTTTTGACAGACTATTACTGCTCTGTTGTCGGGCTCGGCGTAGGCGTGGCGTTAGCTGTAGGCATACCAATTCCGATTAGGCTGCCGGCTTCGCTGCCAGGCATGTAAATCGGCAACTGGCCGTTCCATTTTTCGACCCACATTTTTATAATGATTTGGTCGTTGAGAGACTCCTGCAGAAGCTCGTTTGCTTTGGCTTTCGCCTCTGCCTCGATTACCTCTGCCCTTGCCCTTGCTTCTGCTTCGATCAGCTTGACGTTGGCGTCTGCATTTGCCTGCGTCTCCCTGACCTTAGCATCAGCCTCAGCCTTCTCGATTTGACGCTTATTCTCAATTTGCTGTTTTTCAGCGTCAATCTTGGCCTGCTGCTTCGCGGCGAGCGTATTGTTATACGACTCCTCGAAGTCAGCGTTTCCGATGATGACTTTAACGATAAGAACGACTTCCTTACCGTATTTCTCGTCGATTGCAGCCTGCAGATGCTCCATACAAAGTGGCTCTATAATAGAGCGGTTGGTTGCCTCTTCGTCCACCAGTTTTTTGCTGCTGGCTTTCAGGGCGGACTGCAAGATGCCCTCATTGATTAATGAATTTTCATAGTCGGCCACATTGGCATAAATCCAGGCCGACTTGGCACCATTAATTCTATAAGTAACCGTTACTTTTTCATAGAATATCGTGGTGCGCTGAGATGTCTCCGACCAAATCTGTGCGTCGAAGACGATGTCCTGCTGTTTATTATTGACCAACTTAATGGTCTGAATGAATGGTATTTTGAAATACCACCCATTCGATAGCGGCATCGAATCGACCTGACCAACGGTGACTTTAACACCGGTGAAACCAGTAGGTACGATTTCGACCGAATAGACCGCTATTGTACACGGAATCGCGACCATACATGTGATAATCAGTCGCCTGATCCAAGCCTTGAGCTTATCGTACCAAAAGATACGGATAAAGGCTGCGGCGATGGGCGAACCGAGTAGAACTAACCAACATAAAAACCTAAAAAACTCCATATTTGCCTCCTTTGGCGCGTAACAGACAAAAAATAGTCTGTCGTATTGTTAAAGAGCTACATAGTGTATATTTTAGCATAAACATTGACAAATGTCAAGATATGTTGGGTAATTTGTGACTGTCGCATTTTGCCAGATGGCGCATTGCTAATGTGCCTAAAAAATGTTATAATTAAAGATAGCTGACCATAAAGTTTTATTAAAGTTGGTGATCTTTTATTTTTTGAGACAAAGGAGGTGGCAACATGGTACTTGCCCAGAGTTTGTTAAGTTTAGCGGAAACGCTCCGCAAAACTGAATTTGCGAGAAGTTCGTTTGCTAAAGATCTGATTGTGTCGGTGAGTTTTAAGAAAGAAGGTTTTGCCGGTAAATTCAATTTGGGGGATGAGTTTTATACTTGTCCGCCTGAATTAACCAAGGATCAAAACCAAGTGCTCGGCAACTGGAACGCGCGCGTGATGAGTAGCTACAAGGGGCCGTATAAACTGACGGATATGAAACCTTTTAAGTATCCCGATGGCGAACCCGGCTCTATTTTAAGTAGTTGTTTGTATCGTGACAACGATGGCGTGACGTATCTCGCTGCGATTACGTCTGCGCGAGAGCAAACCGTGCTGATTATTTCTTTTATCGGCAAGACTCCAGGATTTGATGACAAGGCCCTGAGGAGAGTTATTGCAAAAGCGATTTACCAAAAAGTGATTAGCTAAGAATTTGAAGGAGGTGATGATATGGTAAATCTCAAGAATTTAGCCGAGAATGTTTGCGCTGTGATGGGTTTTAATGGAAGGGCCTCGATTTGTGATGTTTATTATACCGACAAATATCGTTCAGGGACCTTGAAACTAAGCGAATGTTCTTCTGAAAGCGGGATTACTATGGCTTACAGAGGGGCAAAAATTTCCCCGCCAGTAGATTTGGCTTTTGGCGCCGGGACAAAACATTACGACCCGCCATTCTTGTATGAGCTGACCTCTTTTGAGGAGCTTTTGTATGTCAACCAAGTCGGCATCAAGGTAAAAGACACGGTTACTTTTATGATTGGCATTTTGGAATCTTGCTCTGGCGAGAAAAACCATGGTTTCATAAGTTACATCGTATCGGTTAAAGGCAAAGACTTGCGTGATTTTTACGTAATCTACGTAAAAACAAACCGTTTCAATGAAAACCTGCCTTCTGTAGCGGAAGGCCCGATCTTGAAGGAAGTTGTTAAGGCTTATCTTAAAAAGATGAACCCTAAGGAGTAACTCTAGAAAGTGAGGTCAAAAATGAAGTTGACTAATCAAAAGTTTGACGTGGAGTCACCTATGATTCTGTATAAGGCAGAAGCCAACGCTATTGTTGCTGTGGTGCTAGACGTCATTGACAACTTTGGAATTTCTGCCGAAAGTGGCACGTTTATGCTATGGGGCATAAAGAATGGCGAATACCCGGCGCGGCGGTTGATTTCTTTTGATTTTGGCCGTGGCCCGACTTACAATTTTTATTACTCGGGATTGTATAGCCACGCAGTGGCCGAAGATACCCTTGTACTGGATGCTGGAAACGAACATGGCTGCATGTCGCGACATAGTGCGATCTCGTATTATATCGATACGCCACCTTTCTTGCGGCTATGGGCAGAGTATGGTCGTTTCACCTGTGCTTTTTACGTTGGCAGCGGCCATTATGATGACATGGCGTGTGTTTATTGCGCTGTAGTGCAGGCGTTTGCTTTAATGTGTGAAGAGGACGAAGTTCTGCAAAATTCCTGTGACGAAATTTTTTATATTGAAACGCGTAAATATCCTGGAATTTACGATGTCAGAAGCTACGTCAAGGAGTTGTTCAAAAAGTGTGAACTTCCGGAGCTTGCAGCTTGGAAACACTGGCGCGAAAGAAGCGATCGCAGCAGTCTCAAACAGTTATTCTTTGAATAAGTACATTAAAAAACCACCTCATTTGAGGTGGTTTTTTCAATGAAAAACGAGGAGCGCGAGCGCAGCGA
>JAFZBJ010000017.1 GCA_017561835.1 Candidatus Saccharimonadota bacterium
GATCGTAGCGTTGATTGGCCAAACTAATGCCGGTAAATCCAGCATTTTAAACCGTTTGGCTCATAAAAATATCGCCATTGTGGCCCGCGAAGAGGGCACCACGCGCGACAACGTCGTCACCAAAATCGACGACCGTTTCATTTTGATCGACACTGCCGGCCTTAAAGATCCTTCAGATGATTTTGAGGCTTCAATCCAGGATCAAATCAACGACGCTATCGAGTCGGCCGATATTATCTTGGTCACTGTAGATTCCGCCAAATACCCGGATTACAGAGATAAAGATATCGCAAAAAACGCTCTTAAATCCAGAAAACCAGTGCTTCTTATTTTGAACAAATGCGATCTAAAAGAAAGCCTGCCAAACGACGAATTTTTGCGCTTTGGCATTAAAGAAAAAGATATTTTCCGCATTTCAGCCACCACCAGACAGGGAATTAACAGCCTCAAATCTGGCATCGATGCCCTTCTAAAAACTATCCCAACTAAAACCGTAAAAGATGAAGCTCCAGCCATCAAACTGGCCTTGATTGGCCGTCCAAATGTTGGCAACTCGTCACTCTTCAACTCGTTAGCTAAGAAACAACAAGCCGTAGTGAGCTCAAAACAGGGTACCACGCGCGACATTAACCGCGTCGAAATTCGTTACAAAGGCCAAACAATCGAAGTTCTAGATACCGCAGGTCTTAGAAAACCTGGCAAACGCGAAGTCGGCATTGAAAAATTCTCCGCTATTCGCACCCTCGCCGCTATTGAAGAAGCCGATATTTGCGCACTCTTAATCGATTCTACTGAACCACATTCGAAGCTCGACCAATCGCTCGCTGGCCAAATCGTAGAAGCCGGCAAGGGAATTATTATGGTCGTCACTAAATCCGACCTCCTCGAAAACGCCAACCCAACCAATTATTTTGGCGAACAAAACATCAAAAACCGCACTGCCGCCGATTTCTTGCTCGATAGTCTTGAAAAAGATTTTGACTTCTTGCCATACGCGCCAGTTATTATTACAAGCTCCGAAACCGGCCAAAACGTTACTCAATTATTTGAGCTTGCGACCGAGATTAAAAACAATCGTCACCTAGAAATTAAGACTTCCGACCTCAATAAAATCCTTACTGAGGCCATCGTTGAACACGCTCCAGCCGGGCTCAAAAATACCCGTCCAAAGCCAAAATATATCGTCCAAACCGATACTTGCCCACCTTGGTTCGTAGTGCACGGCCACGATCTTGAGCTTTTGCACTGGTCCTGGAAACGCTTTTTGGAGCGTAAAATCCGCGAAAAATACCCATTCATGGGTACACCTATTATGATTTCTTATCGCAGCGACAGCAACAAAGACAAGGACTAACCTATGAAACTGATCGTTGGCCTAGGCAACCCGGAAGCAAAATACAATTTTACCCGTCATAATTTCGGCTTTTTGGCCCTTGATTTTTATGCCAAAGTTCACGGTTTAACCTGGGAGACACACCCAAAATTCGGCGCCATCTATCTAAAACACGGCGACTACCTCTTTATTAAGCCGCAAACCTATTACAACGATTCTGGCACCGCCGTGCGCGCTTTTGCCGATTTTTACAAGATACCACTCTCTGATATTTTGGTAATTTGCGACGATTTCAACCTACCTTTTGGTGTTACGCGCTACCGCGAAAAAGGTTCCGCCGGCGGCAATAACGGCCTCAAATCTATCATTGCGACCCTCGGTAGCCAAGATTTTCCAAGACTACGCCTAGGCACAGGGAACGACGAATTGCGCACTAAAATCGGCGATATGGACTTTGTGCTCTCTAAATTTACAGAGGGAGAGCGCCAAAAACTCCCCGAAATTCTCCGCTCTATCGCATTACCCATCGATTAGCGCCAAGACTGCGCACTAACCCCTTAATCTCCATCAGAGTAATTGTTTGATTAAACAGGGAAGGCGTCAACCCTAGCCGCCCCATTATTTTTTCGCCATCACGCTCGCCATCTGTTAAGGCCTGCAAAATCCCCACTTCCTCCTCTGTATCACCGAATAATACCGGCTGTTTGACTACCTTTTTGCTGTGCTTCGGAAATAATAAATCTAGCACATCTTCCGCCCCCAAACAGGGGTTCGCCCCCTGAAAAAGTAGTCTGTTGCAACCCTCAGAGAGCGGGCTTGTGATATTGCCAGGCACTACCAGTAGTTCTTTGCCCTGATCTAGTGCGTGCGTCGCCGTATTTAAAGTGCCGCTCCGCGCCGCCGCTTCTACTACAATTACTACATCCGAAAGCCCCGAAATTAGGCGATTTCTCTCTAGAAAACTGGTTTTTGGATATATCAAGGCCCCTGGTGCATACTCGCTCATCACCGCCCCATCCTTCTCTATAATTTCGCGCGCCAACCCCTCGTGCGCACGCGGATATATCTGATCTATGGGGGTGCCAAGCACGGCGACCGTCTTTCCACCCGCGTCAAGCGCCGCACGATGCGCAATCGAATCTATACCGTAGGCTAACCCAGAAACAATTACTACCCCGTGCCGCGCCAGATCAAAAGCCAGCTTATAAGCCACTTCCTCACCGTATTTCGTATTGTGCCTAGACCCCACGATCGCTACAGTTTTTGGCCGCTGAAGATTGCCATCTATAACCACTTTTTCCGGCATTTTTCCATAAAAATACAATATTTTAGGCTTAAGCGCAATAGTATTTAACCCCTCTGTAAAATCTGCTTCCAGGGGTGAGATCTGGTTGAATTTTAACAAAAAGTGTGTAAAAGGTGTTGACATTTTTTTCGCTCCGTGATATAATGAGAAGCAGTTGGGGAGTAATCCCCACACCGCACCTAAATAAATTATAATTTTAGCTACACTAATTTTAGCGTAGCAAAAATTGCGTGCTTTTGAAACCCCCTCGGGTTTTAAATTTCTTAAAGGTTTAAAACTTTTATAAGTATTACCTCCACTTAAGAGGGGAATCTTTCGAAGGCATAGCAATCCCTCTAACCGGCGGGCCCCAATATGTGTGAGGTGGGTCGCGCTTCCGGGGTCTCCCCGGTGTCAAAAGAGATGCGTTAGAGGGCCAAAAAAGCTTCAGATGATGATATGCCCACCCATTATTATCTGAAGCTTTTTTGGTGTCATAAGGGGGTTGTAAAAATACACAAAATCAGTTACAAAAACATCGGAACCATTAATTCGTAACTCGCTCATGCTTGCATGGGTGTGCTATTATAATATATATGTCAAAAAACCTAGTTATCGTAGAGTCGCCTGCCAAGGCCCAAACCATCGAGAAATACCTCGGTGCTGATTTTCAAGTTTTAGCTTCGGTTGGCCACATTCGTAAAGATACTAAGGTTGATAAATCCACTTTTGACGTGACCTACGAAATTGATCCGGGTCACACCAAAATCATTGCCGATATCAAAAAAGCCGTCAAAGAAGCCGACAAAATCTGGCTCGCAACGGATGAAGACCGCGAAGGAGAATCAATTTCTTGGCATTTACTCGAAGTTTTAAAGCTACCAAAAGATACCGCACGTATTACTTTCCACGAAATTACTAAACCAGCGCTTGAGGCCGCAATCAAAAATCCTCGTACTGTAGATATGAATATGGTCGCCTCACAACAGGCCCGCCAAACCCTCGATATGCTAGTCGGTTACGACCTTTCTGATATTGTTCGCAAAAAAGTGCCAGGCGCAATTTCGGCCGGCCGCGTACAGAGCCCAGCTTTGCGCCTCGTAGTAGAGCGTGAACGCGAAATTGAAAAATTTGAATCTAAATTTAGTTTTAAAGTTACTGGCGATTTCGGCTTTCAGGCCGCGCTCGATCATTCATTTAATAGCGAAGACGAAGCCAAGGCCTTCCTCGAAAAGCTCATCGGCGCTAAATATACTGTAGCCGAAGTTGAAGAAACCGAAGGCGTAAAAGCCAATCCAACACCGTTTACCACTGCTGCTTTGCAAATCGAGGCCAATGCCAAGCTCGGCTTCTCGTCCAAAACCACCATGGCCGCCGCCCAGGGGCTTTATCAAGCTGGTCTTATTACTTATCACCGCACCGACTCTTTAAATCTCTCGTCACAGGCCGTGGCCAGCATCGCAAACTACATCGAAAGTAGTTTTGGTAAAGATTATTTGAAAGTTCGCCATTTCAAAACCAAAGATGCATCCGCCCAAGAAGCCCACGAGGCAATCCGTCCAACCCATATCGAAAACGTTGCGGCCGGCAAAAACGATTACGAGAAAAAACTTTATCATTTGATTTGGTCACGCACACTCGCGACCCAAATGGCCAACGCCAAAGTAGCGAAAACTGTTGTAAAAATTACAACACCTACCGAATATATGTTTGAAGGAAAAGGCGAAGTTGTAGTCTTTGACGGTTTCTTAAAGGTCTACGGCAAATCTAAAGATCTAGAACTTCCTGCTATGAAGGTTGGCGATGTTTTGAATGCCGAATCGATTACGGCCCGCCAAACCTTTGCTAAGCCAAACGCCCGCTACACCGAAGGTTCACTCGTTAAAAAACTCGAGGAACTCGGCATCGGCCGCCCATCCACTTACGCATCCATTATGACCGCTATTCAAGCCCGCGGCTACGTCGTCAAGGGCGAATCCGAAGGGGAAGAACGTGAAGTCACCGAGTTAACCCTTGCCGGCGATAAGATCAGCCGCTCCGCCGTCACCGAAAAATTCGGCGCCAACAAGGGCAAATTGATACCAACCCCAATCGGTGAGCTCGTGGCAGGCTTCCTCGTTGATAACTTCAAAAACATCGTTGATTACAAATTCACCGCCAACATTGAAAAGGATCTCGACCTTGTGGCCGAAGCCAAGCTCGAGCGCGTCAAAATGTTGCGCGACTTTTACGGCCCATTCAGGAACACCGTACTCGCATCAGAGGGAATTGAACGCTACAATAATGCCAAATTACTTGGTCACGACCCAGAAACCGGCAAACCAATCTACGCCAAAGTTGGCAAAAACGGCGGCTTCATTCAGCTCGGTGACAACGAAAAATCCTCCGGCGAAAAACCACGCTTTGCGCCTTTGCCAAAGCGTAAATCTGTCAAAACTGTTACTTTGGAGCTCGCCTTAAAGCAGCTTGCTTTGCCATCATTACCGCGCACACTCGGTACCGCCAAAGACGGCGTTGAACTCATTGCGGCCAGCGGCCCATTCGGCCCATACCTTAAGGGTGGTAAATATAATATTCCAATCAAGGATTTTGATCCATATACTATTACTTTTGAAGAAGCCTTGCCGCTTTACGAAGCCAAAGTTAGCTCTATTATCGCCGACTGGGGCGACATTATGATTATTAACGGTGCCTACGGCCCATATGTTAAGGGCCCAGGCCGCCGTAACAACGTGAAGATTCCAAAAGACCAAGATCCAAAAACTATTACTAAAGAAATGGCAGCCGAAATGCTAGCAAATAAGCCAAAAACCGCTCGCCATGCCAAACGCACTACTAGAACTAAAAAGAAATAATTGTTGCGAGTTTTAACAAAAAATATACAGTAGCGCTATAGCTACTATATTTTTTTCGCGTATTGTAAAAAATATGCTACAATAATGTTATTGGAAGTCGATTTTTATAGTTGACGTAAGTGCACATTTATGATATTATAATATAAATTCTAATAATTAACAGAGGTGGGATAAGGAAATTTTTCATGGACAAAAATGCGGAAATCCTAAAAAATGCAATCGCGGGCAGCCTCAAAATCATTGAGCAAGATCGCGAAAAAGAAATTATCTCTCGACGCTTCGGTTTATCCGGAACTAAAGAAACGCTCGAGCAAATTGGCGAAATGTTGTCGATTACTCGTGAACGCGTGCGTCAACTAGAGAAGGCTATTTTAATTCGTCTCCAAATTTCCGCTGAGGAGAACAAGATACCTGAACTGACCGCCGCTGAAAAAATCCTTATTCGCAATCTTACCGAGATGGGCCGCATCGCCAAGATCTCGGACCTCGCCGACAAAGTTTACGGCAAGGCAACCACTAATAAAGAACGTACTGGCATTTATTTCATTGCCACTTTTTCGAACAATCTTACCGTTATTGAAGAAAACGACAAATACAATGCTGCCGTTGGTATCGCCGAATATGGTGACGAAAAAACCATCCGTGGCAAAGTAGATGAAATCGTCTCTATCGTCAAAGAGAACAAAAAACCAATGACGATTGAGGAGCTTGACAACAAATTAAATTATGAACATCCTGACCACATTAAAGCCGTAGCGTCAATTTCTAAACTTCTCGCCAGCCTTAATGGCATCTGGGGTCTCGCCAAATGGCCTTCAGTCAACCCAAAGAATATTCGTGACAAGATTTTTGTAATTCTTGAAGCTAAAAAAGAACCAATGCACTTCTCTGAAATCGCAAAGGGAATTGCTGATTCCAAATTCAAACGCAAAAATGTTACTATCCAAGCTATTCACAATGAACTCATCAAAGATTCTCGCTTCGTTTTGATTGGTCGTGGTATTTATGCTCTCAGCACCTGGGGCTACAGCAAGGGAACCGTATCTGATATCATCAAGAGCATCCTCGAAAAATCTGAAAAACCTTTAACTCGTGAAGAAATCGTTAAACAAGTTCTCAAAACCCGCAAAGTTAAAGAGACCACCATTTTACTCAATCTTCAGAACAAAAAACTCTTCAAAAAGATCGACAAAAACTCTTATACTTTAGCCTAAATTTGTGCTAAAATTAATCTATGGACAGCGTCATACAATTTATTCTAATGCCAATATTTTGGATTCCGGTTGTTCTTTTACTAGCCTATCTAACCTATCGCAACTATAAAAAAATTAACAAAATCAAAGTTTTAAACGTTGATTCCGTGCTTTTGATGCTCGAAATTCCGCGCGCCAACGACAAAAAAGAGCTCGCGGCCGAGCAGCTTTTTGCTTCGCTTCACGGTATTTTGCGCGACAAAGCCGAGCTTAGAAACTCCGGCGGCGTACAAGAGCACTTATCATTTGAAATCGTTTCTACCGCTGGCCAAATCCGTTTTTATGTATGGGTACCAAAAGTTTTGCAAAGCTTTGTAGAAGGCCAGATTTATTCCCAATACCCAACCGTGCAAATTTATCGCATGAACGAAGATTACGTTGATAACCGTTCTAAATATCCTGTTATATATTCAACAGAACTATCATTAACCGACAACGAGGTTTTGCCAATCAAAACCTTCGATACGTTCGAAGTCGATCCACTCGCCGGTATCACTGGTACGCTTGCCAAGCTCGATCCAGACAACTCCGAAGAGCTTTGGATTCAAATCCTTACTCGTCCAATTCCGGACGACTGGCACAAAGATACCACCGATAAATGGGTCAAAAAGATCAAAGCTGGCGGCAAAAGTGGCTTCTTTACTTCTGCTGGTATCGACTGGACCTGGCTCGTTGAGGCGCTCGGCGCACTCTTCCGTCCACCAGCTGGCGGCACCAATTCTGAAGTTAAAATCGAACTTTCAGAACGTGACAAAACCCGCATCGAAAAAGCCGAAGAAAAAGCTACCAAGCTTGGCTACGAAGTTAAAATCCGCCTTGCCTACCTTGGTAAATCCGACGTAGATGCCAAACTCAATATGCAAGCCCTCGTTGGTACTTTCAAACAGTTCAACTCAACCAACCTCAACGGTTTCAAGATGTCCGGCGGCAGCTTCAATCCAAACGACCTCAACTCTTATAAGATGCGTCAATTCACCGATCGCGGCTTTATCCTAAATATCTCTGAGCTCGCTTCGGTATACCACTTACCACACACCTCTGTAGAAACCCCAAATATCGTTTGGGCCAATTCCAAGACTGCTGAGCCACCAGCCAAGCTCCCAGTCCTCACCGGCACGCCAAGCATCGACGAAAACATCTCTGCTTTTGGTCTTACCAACTTCCGCGGCATCAATCACCAATTTGGCTTACTCCGCCGCGATCGTTCTCGTCATTTATATATTATTGGTCAAACCGGGGCAGGGAAAAGCGGTCTTCTCGAACTTCTTGCGCTCTCTGATACTTTTTACAATCACGGTTATTGTATTATCGATCCGCACGGCGACTTCGCTATCGATAACCTCCGTTTCGTGCCAGAATCCCGCATTAAAGACGTAGTCTACTTCAACCCAGCCGATACCGCTTATCCAGTGGCCTTCAACCCGCTCGAGGTCACCGACCCAAGCCGCAAACCAAACATTTGTTCTGAAGTGATCGGCGTGCTTAAGCGTATGTTCGGCGATTCCTGGGGCCCTCGTCTTGAACACATCTTACGTTATACCCTTCTCGCTCTTCTCGACCGTCCAGAAACTACCCTTCTTGATATCTCCCGCATGCTTACCGATAAAGATTTCCGCAAAGAAACTCTCGATTATTGTACAGATGTCACTGTGCTTCAATTCTGGAAACACGAGTTCGGCCAATGGAATGATAAACAGATTAACGAGTCTATTGCTCCAGTTCTTAACAAGGTCGGTGCCTTTACTGCCAATCCTATCATTCGCAACATCGTCGGCCAACCAAAGTCATCGTTTGATATCCGCAAGATCATGGACGAAGGTAAAATCCTCGTTGTGAACCTATCGAAAGGTCTCATCGGCGAAGATAACGCCGGCATCCTCGGCGCCTTCCTCGTAACCAAGGTACAACTTGCAGCTATGTCGCGCTCCGACATCGCCAACATCGAGGATCGCCGCCCATTCTATCTCTACGTAGATGAGTTCCAAAACTTCGCTACTGATTCCTTTGCCGTAATCCTTTCTGAGGCCCGCAAATACGGTCTTAACCTCACTGTGGCCAACCAGTACGTGGCTCAGATGACCGATTCCGTACGTGATGCTGTATTCGGTAACGTCGGTACTACTATCTCGTTCCGCGTTTCTGCCGACGATGCACCAATCCTCATTAAACAATTCGAACCAACCTTCGAAGAGTCCGATATCATCCAACTCAACAACCGCCACTTCGTAATCTCGATGATTATTAATGGCGAGAAAGTTCCAGCCTTCTCGGCTACTACTTTGTCGATTCCAAAGTCTCCAAAGGACAACTTTGACGCCATTATTGCCGAGTCTCGTTCCAAATATGCTCGCTCACGCGCTGCCGTAGAGGCTGAGATCCGCGAAACTATCGAGCAATCCGAGAAATACAAAAAAGAGCTTTCCGACTCAGGCCGCCAACCAGAAGGTTCTGCCCCTGTTTTCACCCCTGTTAAAAACGAACAAAAACCGAACTTTGCCTATAAGCCTAAATATCCTAAATCCGCTAAAGACGATTTCAAAAAGCAGAATCTCAGTCCAAACGCCGCTGAAGGAAAAGAAAGATTAGGCTTAAAAGACCTAGCCAAGCTCGTTTCAGAAAAAGAAGCAGTGAAAAACGATCAAGAAAAACCTAAAAAGAACTTCAACAAAAAGCGCAAATTTAATAATTCCCCTAAGAATTAAAAGGGAATTAGCAAATCTACCCCTGTTCCCTCTCTGATAGCAGGGGCTTATCGCCAAAACACTTTTGTAACACTATTTATATCCTATGCTCCCCTGTTCCGCCCCCGTTATATATCTGTCATACCCCTATAACACTCCTGTTACACCCCTATAAAACCTCTGACAATCCCTATAAAAGCCAAAAAACGCGCAAATATAGAAATAAAGGCCGAGAATTATAGAAGACCCACAAACAAAATGGGGAATTATTCGAAAAAAACCATAAGCAGAATAAAAACCACTGCAAAAAGACGTAAAGTCAATCGACTTTCATTTACAAGTCTAATGTCGCACAATACATATTTTAAGACATTAAAGAAGTGGCCGCCGGGATATATAAACATTCACCCGCTCCACCCACAATTCTCCTATGGTAGGAGAGAATCATCCTATAATTCCGTGTCAAAGCCAAATGAAGATTTATTATTAAACGCAAATAAATATTTCATTAAGACTAAAAGAAACCCTTAATATAACCACTAAGTTAGGCTGGTGTTAACTGATCACATTAAAAGATGTCTTAATGAAATATTTATTTGCGTTTCAATGGATGTTCATTTGACTTTTCCACAACCTTGTTGTGAAATCCACTTTTCACGCCACTTTTCACGGCCCCGGATTTTCGGATTTGACTTTTCCCCATTTATGTTTCCCTACTATGTATTTTACCCTGTTAATCCCCTACTTCAGCGCGTACGTATTCGCCGAAAACCCATATAGAACAAAAACCGAACAATAGGGTAGAGAACCATCAGAAGAGCAGAATCACCCCTGTTCTACCCCTGTTGCGCCCCTGTTATTTCCAGTATCCTTTCCCTTCCACCCGTACATCGATATACTCAAATTCAGATACACCAATCCCCTGTAAATACCTTAACATTCTGTCTGCATCCTCTACGGACACCGCCGTTTCGCGGTCAATCGTCATTTTAATTCTGCCATTCCATCCAGAAAGATAAAAATCTACCTCCCTAATCGCACCCGCCGGAATCACCGCCCGAAGCGGCGTATAGCCAAGGTCTCTAAAATCACTCTCAGCCTGCCCCACATATTCACGCAAGCGGCTAGTAATTTGATGATTCCCGGCTGCTTCGTCCACAAGCTCAATCGTTGGTTCA
>JAFZBJ010000002.1 GCA_017561835.1 Candidatus Saccharimonadota bacterium
CCTTACACATGAGCATTTGGATTATCACAAGACCATGAAGCGCTATGCTGCGGCCAAGGCGAAGTTATTTAAGAAAGCCAAATTTGGCGTGATTAATGCAGACGATAAATATGCGCCTTTGTTTGAAAAAGCTTCTGGTAGTTATATCACGTACGGCATAAAAAATGGAAAAAAGCGCGCTACGGACGTAAAATTGGGCGTTTCTGGCGTAAAATATTCGTGTGGTGATATATTGCTCGAGACGAAAATTCCGGGCGAATTCAATGTTTACAATTCTCTTGCCGCGGCTTTGGTGGGTGAAAAACTTGGTCTTACTCCTGAAGAAATCAGCCGTGGTATTTACGCACTCGAATCGGTTGAAGGCCGCATGAATGTGGTTGATGAAGGTCAAGATTTTACTGTGATTGTAGATTATGCACATGCGCCGGATGCTCTTAATAAGGTATTTTCATCCGTAGCTGGGCATAAAGGTCGCATTATTAGCGTGCATGGTGGTGCTGGCCGTCGCGATCCATCTACTCGTCCAATTCGTGGTGAGATTCTTGGTAAGAACTCGGATATTGTGATTATTACCGAGGATGATTCTCGTGATGAGGATCCAATCAAGATTGCGGAAGGTTTTGTTGAAGGCGCTAAAAAGGCCGGCAAGGTACTTGATAAGGATTTGTTTGTAGAAATGGACCGCGAAAAAGCGATCGAAATGGCTTTAAAGATGGCGAAAAAAGGTGATCTAGTGCTTCTTCTTGGTAAGGGTCACGAAAAAACCATTCTCCGTGCCGATGGCCCGCATGATTTTGAAGACATCAAAGTGGCGCAAAAAATCTTGCGCAAGTTGAAATAATTATTTATTTTCTGGATCATAGTTAGCGATGCCATCCAAAATGGCATCGTTTTTGATTCCGAGAGAGTGGGCAATGGCAGTGGCTAGCGCCATGTAATTGATGGCGGCTTCGCCCGGGACAAAGGTGGCAGGGTTGATAACATCTTTTTCAACCATTAAAGTGGCTTCACTGCCGCGTTTGTAGAGTTTGGACTTAAGGGTTTTGACATCGCAGCCAGTGGTTTGCCCAAAGGTAACGGTTTTTGCGTCGCCTTTTACATCTTTAAGTTCTGGTAGTTTGGAATTGCTAAGTGGCAAAACGGCGGTTTTTGGAGATAGTTTGAATAGGTCGGTGGCCGTGAGGTCGTCGGTGAGTTCGGTGGTGGCGGCAACCTGAATTGGCAGATCGGCAAAAATACCATTTTGCAAAGTTTCGAGTGGAGCGGTGATTACGACGTAATTAGCGCCAGCCTTCCAGGCATCGTTTAAGAATTTGTGTAGGACGGACATTTTAAAAAATTGGTTGGAAGCAAAAACTGCGACCTGTTCATTTGCAGAGCGCAGAATTTCGTGCACAAAATGTGAAACAGTGACTTTGCCTTCGCCGGCGATAATGATGAGTTTCATGTCTTTGGCGGGGTTGCCGTAATAAACGCCTAAAAGTTTGGCTTTGAGCTTTGATGTTCCCTTTGGTTTCATAAGAAGATTATAACATAGATAGGTACACCCGACAGGATATACATCCTCGTCGTCTGTATAAAGCAACAAAAAAACTCTCCTGGAATGGAAAAGTTTTTATGCTTATCATGGTACACCCGTTGGCGAAGCCCGGGTGCAGACAACAAAAAAACTCTCCTGGAATGGAAAAGTTTTTATGCTTATCATGGTACACCCGACAGGATTCGAACCTACGACCTTTTGCTCCGCAAGCAAACGCTCTATCCAGCTGAGCTACGGGTGCATATGTGGATGTAAAAACATCCACCTAGAAATTAAATGAGCATCATCAAAAAGATGACAACCAGATTATAGCATATTTTTTTGAAAAAATAAAGATTACACAATAGGGATGTGATAAAATGGTTGATGGAAGCGTGGCCGAGTGGTTGAAGGCGCACGACTCGAAATCGTGTGGGCTGCAAAGTCTCGGAGGTTCGAATCCTCTCGCTTCCGCCAAGCTAAGCAAAGTAAGAGCTTGCTCTTGGTTTGGTTAGCTTGAAGGATGCGATAAGGATAATTATCCTCTCGCTTCCGCCAAATAAATTGGCGTTCGCGACGCGTCCCAAGGGGCGAACGTTTTCGCCAAATTCTAGACCGAAAAGGTCTATTTTTGTATAATAAAAATATGAAGAGAAAATATTGGTTAACTATAATTTTAGGGGTGATGGCGGCGTTTTTGACAGTGTCGCTACTATTTATTGATAAAAAAGCTGTGGGGCCAAATGGCTCGGAAGTTGGTTTTGCGGGATTGAACTCGGCAGTGTTCAACAACGTGCCAGCAAACAAAACTTGGGACAAAATTACCGACGTGCTAATCGCGGGGATTATTGTGTCTGGCGTAGTGTTTGCCGTGATGGGCTTGGTGCAATGGATTCAGCGCAAAAGCTTTAAAAAAGTTGACTGGAACATCAAGATGCTTGGCGTGGTGTATGCGGCATTGGCGCTGATTTATGTGGTGTTTGAAAAATTGCTCGTTATTAACTCTCGTCCAGTGCTTGTGAACAATGCACTCGAGGCCTCGTTCCCTTCCACTCATACTTTGATCGCAGTAACGGTGGTTCTTACCGTGGTTTTGATTTTGAAAGATTACGTCAAAAACAAGAAGGTGCGTGTGGCGCTAACCTGCGGATTAGTGCTGCTTGGTCTTATCACTGCGGCGGGTCGCATTTTGGCTGGCATGCACTGGACGACTGACGTTCTTGGCGGACTTTTATATGGTGCAACGCTGGTTTCGCTTTATGCTAACTTAAGAAAGGAGAAAAATGAGTAGTGTTTTTGCAAAAATCGTAGCGGGCGAGATCCCTTGCTACAAGGTTTATGAAGATGACAAGGTAATGGCGTTTCTCGATATTCATCCAGAAACCAAGGGCCACACTTTGGTAATTCCAAAGGTGGAAGTAGACAAAATCTATGATCTAGACGATGAAAACTACATGGCTTTGATGATGGCAGCCAAGAAGATTGCGCGCCACATGGAAGACGTTCTTGGCGCTAGGATTATCTGGAAAGTGGTAGGAACGGACGTGCCGCATACGCATATTCACCTCGAACCACTTGATGAAACTTGGGAATATGGCCGCACCTTGGAGCTCTCTGATGCGGAGATGAAGGAAATTCAAGAGAAACTGGCTTTCTAGTGTTATAATGAAAGCATGAAATTTGCAAGTAGTTACGAACCGGGGGAATTTGAATCAGACATTTATGCAGCGTGGGAGGCTGGGGGATTTTTTGACCCAGTTGTGGCTACGGTGCCAGTTGACGATGACGCGAACGGTATAGACGATCGCGAAGAGAGCGCCAACAACCCAAAAACCTATTCGATTGTGATGCCACCACCAAACGCCAACGGCAACTTGCACATTGGCCATGGCTTGACTATTGCAATTGAAGATTCTTTGACGCGTTATTACCGCTTGCGCGGGCGCTCGACCTGGTATATTCCAGGGGCGGACCACGCTGGTTTTGAAACTTGGGTAGTATACGAACGCGCACTCGAAAAAGAGGGCCACACCCGTTTTGAGTATTCTCGCGACGAGCTTTATGCCAAGGTTTGGGATTTTGTGGCGACGCAGCGCGGCAACATGGAGTTGCAGCTCCGCGCGCTCGGCGCTTCCTGTTCTTGGAACGATTTGACCTTTACTTTGGATGAAAACGTGGTGAACCGCGTCTACTCAACGTTTGAAAAAATGTGGAAAGACGGCATGATTTATAGGGGTGAAAAGCTCGTGAATTTCTGCCCACATCACCAGACGGCTTTTGCTGATATTGAAGTTGAGCACAAAGACGAAGAAGGTCATTTGTGGGATATTGCCTACCAATATGACGGCGGCGAAATTATCGTTTCGACCACGCGTCCAGAGACTTTGTTTGGCGATATGGCCGTGGCGGTGAATCCAAATGACGCGCGCTATACCGAATTGGTTGGCAAAACTGTACGTTTGCCTCTCACGACGCGCGAGATTCCAGTGATTGCCGATGAGCATGCTGACCCAGAGTTTGGCACTGGTGCCGTGAAGATTACCCCAGCCCACGATTTTGACGATTTTGAAGTAGGTGAACGCCATAATTTGGCGCGCCTCCAGGTGATTTCCGAAGATGGTCACATGATTAACGTGCCAGAAAAATATCTTGGCATGGCTAAGGAAGACTGCCGTGAGGCGGTGCTAAAAGATTTGGAACTTCTAGGCCTCCTTCGTGGCGAGAAAAAGATTTCGCACGCGGTAGCACACTGTTATAAGTGTGGCGCGGTGATCGAGCCAACCTTGAAAGAGCAATGGTTTGTGGATGTTGAAAAACTCGCAGCTGAGGCGATTAAGCACCTCGAAAAGGGTGAAATTAAATTCTACCCAGAGAGCAAGGGCAAAGTTCTGATTAATTATTTGAAGAATTTGAAAGACTGGAATATTTCCCGCCAGATTCCATGGGGTATCGCTATTCCAATGTTTAAGAAGGCAGATGAAAACGCTACGGATGAGCCAGATTGGATCTTTGATTCACGTGTGAATTTGAAGACGATTGAGGTAGGTGGCGTGAAATACGAGCGCGACGAAGACACCTTTGATACGTGGTTCTCTTCTTCGCACTGGCCAATTGTTTGTACGAACTGGACCGAGGGCAACCTCAATCCTTACTATCCTTTGAATGTGATGGAAACCGCCGGCGACATCTTGTTCGCTTGGGTGGCTAGGATGATTATGATGGGCCTCTATGTGACGGGTGAAGTGCCATTTAAAGAGGTGTATTTGCACGGTTTGGTGCTTGATGCGCATGGCCAAAAGATGAGCAAGAGCAAAGGTAACGTGATTAACCCACTCGATTTGGTGTCCAAATACGGTTCGGATGCCTTTAGACTTGGTATTTTGCGTGGCCGCTCAGCCGGTCTTAACCAGGCATTCTCTGAGAATTCCGTGATGGCGGGTCGCAATTTGTGCAATAAGCTGTGGAACATTTCTCGCTACGTGCAGTCGATGGTGGACGCTAACCCAGATGAGGGCGCAGTGAAAACTGAGAACATGGGCGAAGATTGGATTTGCCGTGAGATTAACGACTGTCTCGAACAGGTTGAAAATGATATGAAAACTTATCGTTTTGCCGAAGCGGTGGAAACTTTGCAAAGCACGATTTGGGATAAATATGCCGACTGGTTTATTGAATCACAAAAGATTTACAAGAATGTACCACTGCTTAAGAAGACTCTCGAAGCCTTGTTGATTGCTCTTCATCCAGTGGCGCCGTTTGTGACGGAAGCCATTTGGCAGAACTTGTCGTGGACTGAGGGTATGATCATCAACCAAAAATGGCCGTCTGGCTTCAAATTTGACCCAATTTCGGCCGCTTCGTTCGAAAAGCTTATGGATATCGTGGTTGAGGTGAGAGGCACCTTACAGGCCCTCCCAGGAGGCTCTAAGTGGCCGCTCCTCTATGACAACGACTCGCTCGTGCGTGATAACGCGGATTTGATCAAGGTTTTGACCAGGGTGCCAGAAGTTGTGGCTCTCGATGGTTCCCCACGCGGTATTCGCTTGGCTTTGCCAAACCAAGAGATTTACTTAGATACGCCAGAAAAAGTGGTGATGGACTACAAAGAAGCTCTGACTGAGCGGATTCTCTCGGTGGGTCGTGAGCTTGATGCTCTTAACGCTCGTATGATGAACCCAAATTACGTAGACAAGGCCCCAGCGGCGCTCGTGAAAGAGACCCGTGACGGTATCGCTGAAAAAACTGCTTTGATTGAGCGGTTGAAACGCGAACTTGAAGTAATTAAATAAACAAAAAGATCAGAAGGGTCACGTTAGTGGCCTTTTTGCATGAGCATTAACAGAGGTGCTTATGCTTGCAATTAGGGGTGGCCTCTGTTATAATCTGTTACGAACTTACAGTGCCTTTATGCCGGGCATTGATGGTTTGAAAATTTAGAGAAAGGGAGGTACATATTTTTATATACTACATTATTCTTTCGGTCGCCATCTTGGCGATGCTGTATGTGATGCTCACATACGCAAGAATCAAGAAAATGCCCGAAGGCACTCCCATGATGATTAAACTGGCCGATATCATTCGTAACGGCTCGAAAACGTTTCTTCGTATTCAGTTTAGAACAGTTGCGATAGTGGTAGCGTTTCTGGCGATAGTGTTTTCACTGTTCATAGAAACGTGGAGCGGCTTGACGTTTTTGCTGGGAGCGACCATGAGCTCTGCCGTGTGTATCCTTGGTATGCATAGTGCGACTCACGCTAATGTGCGTACCACGAACCGCGCGCTTAACACTTTCTCGATTGGTGAAACCGTAAAAGTGGCTCTGATGGGCGGAAGTATCTCTGGACTTGCGGTCCAGGCGTGTGGAACCTTTGGTTTGGTTCTGATTCTTTGCATTCGTGGAGGAATTGACCCCACAGCTACCGGTTACGGGTTGATTAAGCTGTCTAGTTGTAACCCTACGGTTATGATGACCACAACTTATGCGCTGGGTTGCTCAATTGTAGCAATGTTTAACCGTGTTTCTGGTGGTAACTTCACGAAAGCAGCCGATATCTCTTCGGATATTTTGGCGAAAGTTCGTCACGATATGCCTGAAGACGATCATCGGGTACCCAATGTTATGGCAGACTTCTGCGGAGATAATGTAAACGATATTGCTGGTAACTGCTCCGACCTTTTGGAGAGCTATGTTGCGACCATCGCAGCAACTGTGGCAATTGCGGTTTCTATCTTCAATAAGTCTGAAGCTGCGACTCGAAGTTTGTTCGATGCAACGGTAATGTATCCGGTCATTTTGGCTGGTTGCGGCCTTCTTAGCTGCCTGCTCGGAATTATGTTTGTAACGTTCCGCAAGATGAGCGACAATCCTTCCAAAGAATTGGATTTGGCTACGTATATTTCGGCTGGCCTGACAATGCTCGGCGGCCTTGTAGTTTCCTACTTTATCTTTGGTGAGGAAGAGCTCTATAGCAGTTTTAAGTTTGGTTGGGTATCGCCGTTTGTATCGGCAGTGCTTGGGATAGCTGTAGGTGTGGCAATCGGTAAGATTACTGAGTACTATACCTCTGGCGACTACAAGCCGACACAAAGAGTATCTAAAAGTGCACCGGAAGGCCCGGCTTTCCTCGTTACTCTTGGCGATGCTCTGGGTTCGCAAAGCGTTCTGCTGCCGTGCCTTTGCATTGCACTGGCAACGTTTGCGTCGTATAGAATTTGTGGTATTTATGGTATCTCCATCGCGGCACTTGGTATGCTGTCGTTCGTTGGCACGACCGTGTCGATTGATGCCTTTGGGCCGATTTCTGATAACGCAGGTGGCCTCGCAGAAGCTTGTGAGCTTGACCCCAGATGTAGAGAAATTACCGATAAGCTAGACGCTGTAGGTAACACAACAGCGGCGATCGGTAAGGGCTTTGCAATTGGTTCGGCAGCTCTGGCCACGGTTTCGTGGATTACGTCGTTTGTAAGTGGGTATTCCGCTGGTGAGCCGATTCTCAATATCGCCTCGGCAGTGGTAATGTCTGGCGCAATCATCGGTGTTGCCCTGGTTGAGTACTTCTCGGCTATGCTGACGAAGAACACAATCGATTCGGCAGTTTTGATGGCTGATGAGGGCGAAAGACAGCTTGACGGCATTCTTGCTGGCACGGCTGAACCCGATTACAACAGATGTATTGAGCTTGCAACAAAGCAGGCACTTCGTAAGATGACTGTACCGTCTGTAATCGCGATTTTTGTGCCGATTATAGGTGGCTTCATCTTTGGACTGGAGTTTGTTGGTGGTGTGCTGATTGGCTCGACACTGGCGGCAATTCCGAAGGCTATCTTTATGGGCAACTCTGGCGGTGCGTTTGACAACGCCAAGAAGTACATCGAAGGTGGCAATCTGGAAGGCTACGGCAAGGGCTCGGCTGCTCACAAGGCGGCTGTTATCGGCGATACCATTGGCGACACCCGTAAAGATGTAGTTGGCGTAGCACTTGACATCTTTATTAAGATGATGAGTACGGTAGCTAACACTCTGGTTTCGGTGCTTCGAAACGTGTCCTTATTTTAATACAGTGGCAGGCATAGGTCGCTGTAAGTAACTTAAATCCCCCCGAGAGTAATCTCGGGGGATTTTTGTTGTTGCAGGGGTCTGGTTTTGGTTGCTGCTCTTGCAAAAATAAGCATTTTGTGCTATAATATAGATATGCACTTGTGGTGCCAGTGTTTTTAGTGGCACTAAGAAATTTTACAAATGGGAGGTGAGAAAGATGCTATTAATGGCTTATCTGTCGCTATGCGCAGTTTCAAACATTTTGTTTGGATTGCACCTCGTTCGTAGGGGTCGCAATAAGATAGAATGGATGAATTCTGTAGGCGAGGAACATGAATTTTGGCGCGAAGGTAGTCTGCTTTACCAGGCAAAGATTGGATATCAAGACCTTGAAGACTGGTTTGAGTGGAGAATCTCTGAGCACAAAAAAGCCCGTAGACTTGCCAAAAAGAAAGCTGCTCTTACGAGCTTAAGAAAGCGCGTAAGAGAGCGAATGTTAGCAACGCGGAAATCACGCCGCGAAGAAAAAACGCTGCGTGAAGAAGAAATACGTCGGTTAGTTGACACGATGGATCGTGCCGCCAACCGGATGTTTCTATTATCGTTTTTGCCGGTGGCTATAGTTTTGATTATTTCTATGATGGTCACCGAATTTTGGAGCTTAGGTCTTCTTTTCCTGACTCTGGTTATGGTTTTTGCGATAGATCCTTTGTCTAACGTTTCTCTCAGTGCGGATATTCCCGCTGATGTGGTGGGAAAAGTTATACACGAGCACAAAGAGGAGATCGCTAAGAAAAATTCAGTGAGACCTGTAAAAGCTCAGAACTTGAATATCAACAAGAGAGCGATTAGCTCGACCGTAGACGCTGAACTTAGAGCAATTAGGAACAAGAAGAATAGAAGGAGGAAGTAGTATGAGTAATATTTGTGGCGATACCGAAGGCGATTGCAAAAAGAATGTTTTTGCGGTTGCGCAGGACTGTGAATGGGCTCTTATGAAGGAGCAGATTAAACAGGAATTAGAGGCTAGTCGCGAGGCTGAGTTAGCCAAACATCCGTCGTATACCAAAACCGTCTTGGAAAACGGTGATACTGTTTTTGCCGGATGGTTTGGTATTATGGTATTCGACAAAAAAGGTAGGCCAAAGCTCCGAGGCTCTTCTGATGGAAGATTCGTCGAGAAGTTTGGAAAAAAGGACAGGAGGAACTAGTATGAAGGAGAACGAGGATTTTATCGGTGATCAGCGGATTGACCGCATGACGGAAGGTTCGACCTGGACACCAATTCTTTTGGTGGCCGCCTTTATGTTAGTCGTCGCTTCAATTAAGTCTGCGGGCTTGAGGCCATTTGCCTGCTGGTTGATGTTTGCAGCAGTTATTTGGGCCGCAGCAGACATTGGAATTCATTTGCATTTGAGAAATGGTAAGAAGAAGCAGGAAGAAAAAGATGAGGAAGACGATGACCCTACGAAGATATATGGGAACACCAGTGAACTGATGAAATCAGCTTCTCTTGGCGCTGTGCTTGAACGAGTGCTGGAAGATATTACCAGAGAAGTCGAGATGCATCCTGAACTTTATCCCGAAATTCCAGAAGAGGAAGTCGAAGAGATAGATAGCAGGAACCCATGCGATGACTGCGGTGGTGATTGTGCTACTTGCATGGTTCGGATGCTGAATGAGCACCCTGAGATTCTGGATGTGCCAATTTTTATGATTAAATTCACTCCCGGACAAAAAGACCGCCCTTAGGGGCGGCCTTTTTCATTCCTTGTATGGGAGCTTTTGTTCCCTTTTGTATTTTTCGAGACAGGCTGGGCAGATCATGGGCCTGAAAGACAATTATGGGAAGATGGCTGCGGTTTGTTTCCTTGCTTCTCTTCTCGTAGCATTTGTCTAGTATTTTGTACTCGCATATACACGCAAAAAAGAGGGGTTGCTCATTTGAGTGACCCTTTTTCCATGCTTCTAGCATGGTTGCTCTGGACAAATTAGAGTTTTTATGCTATAATTATAGGTAATCTTCTGACTGAGTTGGAAGTTTTTGTTTCGCCACTCTGCTGTGGCGTGTGCTCCTTAACAAGGAGGTGTGTGATAATGTTTAGATCGTTAAACCTGGACGGCACGGTTCTGGGCATTAGATTGATCGTCTTTGCCAGCTGTTTTTCTTTGGCTGCATTGTTCTTTTTGGTCGCTATTATTTATGGTCGCCGAAAAGACAAAAACGAGGACGCAATTATGGTGGATGGGAGATCATTTAAAAGGAAGCTTAACCGCTGGTTGAGCCTCTCTCCTAGGCCACTTTGTTGCATTTCTGGTATTCTTGCTGTTCTTGGTTTTTTAGGAATTTTGAATTACAAGCTTGCTTTGATAGTTGCCTTAACTATTCTCTATTGTTTTGCGGTTGACGTATCGGAGCAATCGGTTCCATTTTCGGTTACGGCCTGTGGTACTATTGAGCTTTATTATCCTGGAGATCCGCATGATGTTCGAATTCCGACGCAATATTTTCTCAACCCAGCCCTAGAAACAATTTTTGAAGTTGTTGTTGTTTTTTTATGGGATCTTTCACTGACACTTTTCTTGCCCGGTGTCCTGACGGTTTGTTTTATCAATCTCTTTGGGATCATGGGTTGTCTATTTGGGTTAGTTTCTGTCGTGACTCCCCTATGTAGGTGGATGGATTAATGGTCTAAAAAAGGTCGCTCGCATGAGCGGCCTTTTTCATGCTCCGAATTTTTTGTTTTTCTCTTTATATTTGTTGAAGCAGTCTTGGCAGAGGGCGCGGTACTGGATGTCTGTGGTGCCGTCGTCTATTAGAATGTCTGGTCCGGTGGTAACGAGTTTGCCATTTAGAAAACGGGTGTTGACCGTGGCTTTTTTGCCACATTCGCAGATTGTTTTGAGTTCTTCGATGTTGTGAGCGATTTGTAAGAGGCGGGTGGCGCCTTCGAAGCCGCCATCGTCTTGGCGGAAATTGAGGCGGAGGCCGTAGGCGATAACAGGGATGTTAAGCTTAACGGCAACGAGCATGAGTTCGTCTGCTTGCTTTGGGGTTAAGAATTGAGCTTCATCTACAAGCACGCAGGCGACGTGTGGGAAGGCTTGGCTGATGACGTCGTAAAGGTTTACTTCCTTACCAAAGCAGAGGTCTGTTTCCCTTTCGGGCCCGATGCGGGTGAGGAGTTTGACACCGTTTTTGGTGTCGGTTTTTGGTTTGATGACGCAAACCTTATGGCCGCGCTC
Source organism: Candidatus Saccharimonadota bacterium (assembly GCA_017561835.1). Classification (GTDB taxonomy): domain Bacteria; phylum Patescibacteriota; class Saccharimonadia; order Saccharimonadales; family Saccharimonadaceae; genus Nanosyncoccus. The sequence continues at coordinate 11,304 of JAFZBJ010000002.1, forward strand.
TTCGTAATTGAAGGCGACCTGCAAAAGCTGCATGGTTTTGCCGCACCCCATAGCTCCGTATCTAAAATGTAGTTTTGCCATAATTCCCTTTTACATATTGTAGCATATGTGGTATAATAGTGGTAACAGGAATTCTTCATCCTGTTTAATTTTTTTGCTATGGAGGTGGCAAAAATGCAAAAATATGAAGAAACTTTTAATCTTTATTTGGAAAATCTTTCCAAAAAACCTATGTCGATTCGACGCAAGAATTCAAACAATTGTATTGTGATTGTGGAATCTGCAACCGTCGACACCATCGCTACCATCGAAGATATGGTAGAAACCTTGCACCTTGGCCATTCTGTAAGAGAAGATGAGTCCAAACTCATTATTGCTTTTGACAGCAGAGATCGCGCTACTCAGTTTTGGCGCAAGCTGAAGTAATGATGGCCAGCCACCCTTTGGGGTGGCTTTTTTATGGGTTTTGTGATATAATATAAATATGGCAGGTATTCCCTGCTAATTTTATTTTGGAGGTAAATGAGATGGTGAACTATTGTGGCCAGATCAGTCTCGATGCAGATTGTAGCGATATCGCTAACTATCTTGCAAGTTATCTCGCTTCTGATAAGTTCTCTCAATTCTATTTTGGGAAAAACGTCCTGTATCTTAACCGGATCAAGGCTCATGTTGCAAACACGTTGAAGCGTGTTACGGAGTATTACTATTTGGACTTGTATAAGTACGTTGAGACTGAGTCGAATGATGTTATGATGCGCGTTAATGCAAGGCTATGCTTTAAAAATAAGAGTCGTTTTTCCGCTTTTAAGAGAAACTTTTCGACGAAACTTCCCGAAAGTGTATATCCTCGTCTTAAGCTTTATGTCTGCAGATTACGCAGAACAGATTGGCTGAGATATCGGATCGGATCGGAAGGCGAGTTGGAATTTCAGGGTTGTGACGACGTTCTCAAAGAGATGAGTCAAAATTTGCCTGAGGTTATCGAAAGGATTTGCCCCTACTACGTTTTTAGAGAAGGACTTGAGGGAAGGATTTGCGACAGGACCGTTGTCTACTTCACGAGTGAAGAATGGAAGAGAGATTTCATCGAACTTTTCAACAAATCATTGTTGGTCGGATAAGGGCGTACGTTATACGCTCTTTTTCCTTCCCTTTTCTCTGTTATTTTCGATAACCAAAATCTTTCACGTTGTATTTCACACGTGATTTTTCTTTACAAATTTGCGTTTATGCTTTGTAAGCATTGACAAGCAGAAGCTTTTTATGCTCTAGCATAAGCTTTATCTCCCAAAATCACTCGTGATGACCTTGGTTGGTTTTATTTTAGCGTGAGCGGGATGCTAAGTCAAGTGGTTGCTAATAATAAGGTATTATGTATTTTATTGCTTATGCTTTCTGTGGATAAAACTGCGAAATTGGTGGGGAAAAGTATGGATTTTTCAAAAAAAATTTTTCGGCGCTTCGCGCCATTACGCATTTTCTGAGACTCCAAAAACGTATTTTACCCCTTGGGTTTTCGCTTCGCGAAAACCCTATCGGCTCCAGAAGAATTTTTTGACAGGGAATTATGATAAAATGGCGGTATGGCATTTATTCGTAAATTCAAAACTGCTTCTGGCGCTACAGGCGTGCAGGTTTGTTACAAAGAGCAGGGAAGAGTAGTAAAGACTGTACATGTTGGTTCGGCTAATTCTGAGGCTGGTTTAAACAAGTTGCTCAAAAAAGCCCAGCAGGTGATTGATGCCGACAAAAATCCGCTGTTTAACATCGATAAATTTACGAAAAAAGTTTAGATCTTGCGGCGAAGACGATTGATTTTGCGAAGCGCCCCGTAGAGGCGATATTTTTTGGTGTTTAAGATAAGATCATAGGTGCCTTTAAAGTCGACTTCTGTGCCCGCGAATGTCTTTTTGAAGGCGGTGAAGCCGGCCCACGGGTGATTTTTTGGCGCATTTTCTGGTGCGATACCCCAGAAATCAAAGGTTTTGAGGCCCTTTTCGTAGGCATCCATGATTAGCTGAATTGTGAGAATGCCGGTAGCATGCAAACGGCGGTAGTTTTCATCTTGAGCGCCCTGCAAATTGTAGCGGGTGCTATCGTAGTCAAAAACCAGGCCGGCGGCGGCGATTTGGTTGTTTTCGGTGTCTTTTACTAGATATAGAGTGGCAAAATCTTGGGCAAGCTCGGTTTTAAGATAGGATTCTGAGAAAATATTGATTTTTTTGCTGCTGGCGAGCTTTTTTTGGAGCTCTACCAAGAAGCGTATGTCGTCTGGGTTTTTGCTGGTAGTGATTTCTAGGTGATTTTTCTCACGGGCCTTGTAATAACGGAGAAGGCGAGATGGAACAATGTCTTTTGGCTCGCTGTTTAAATCAAGCACCCAAGTCTCTTTTGGATTTAAGTCGGTAGTTTTGCGGACATATAGCCCTTCAATTTTGGCCTTATTTCGCAAAATTTCGGCGTTTTTAGGGTCACGAGGCTCAATTCTGATAAAGATAGCGTGATTTTTTAACGCAAGCGTTTTGAGGCTTCTAACGGCTTCCTTAAAGCTCGCCTTAGACGTGTAGACTGGGCCATAAGGGAGATACAAGTAATTGCCCATTGGGGTTTTCTCAAGAGTTGCTAGGTAGGAAAAATCGGCACCTTCTTCAAAAAAAGTGGTTTTTCCGAGATCTTTTTGTAGTTTTTCCCAAGCGCGCGATTGCAGCAGAGATTGTGTCATAACTCAATTATACCAGTGATTTAATTTTTGATAACAGGTTGTGCAGGCGGTATAGTGGCGAAATTGGTAGGTTGTAGGAGCCGAGCAGCTCGATGACGCGGCCGCCGAAGCCTTTTTTGAATTCGTAGACGCCGTAGTCCTTTTTCTTTGGGTCTGGTAGGCCTTGAATACCGTAAAAATTGTAGCGTTTGTAGCCGTTTTTTAGGGCGTATTTTAGCATGTGCCACTGAATGGTGTATTGGGCGTCGAACTTCATGTATTCTTCGTAGGAACCAGAGAAGAGATAGATAACTTCGTCGCCGTAGAGAATGAACATGGCGGCGGAGAGATCAAGGGTTTTGTCGGTGATTTTTTCGGCATCTTTGAGGCGATTTTTGGCGTCTTCGATGGCGGAAAGCACTGGTTTTTGAGAATTTTCCAGACGAGCCAATTTTTTCTTGGTTTGGTTGTCTTTGTTCTCAATTTTTTTGACTTTTTCGTACTCTATTTTGATGTTTTCGAGCTCTTTTTCTAGAGAGGAAAGGGAAGAACCCAGGCTTTCACGGTATTCATCTATGTCGATGGTGGCCACGACAAATTTGACTTGGTCGCCGAACAGATCGTACATAGAATTGTAGTAGCTTTCTGGCTTATCTGTGAAACCTCGGCGTTTGCTGGTTTCGCTGGTGATTTTTTTAAAGCGGCCTAGCTCATCTTTTTTGAGTTCTTGGATTTTAATGCCGTGTTTGATGGTTTTGTTGATCTTATTTCTGGTGTTAGATTTAAAACTATCAAGCATTTCGGCTTCGTTTTTGAAATTGAGGTCTAGAGCAAAGAGATATTTTGGCTGCTCAGAGACTTTAAGAGGCTTAAACCCTAGTTTTTGCAAATTTTCGGCAGCTACGGTGTGGTTAAAGCCTTTTTCTACGACTAAACCGTCACGATCGCGCTCGATTAGTTCGTAGTATGGATCGATATGAAAAACCAGTGCGTGCTGTTTTTTAAGATAAGATTTGAGGTTTTTGACAAAAAATTCGAGTAATTTTTGGTCTTCAAAATCGATCAGCGGGCCGCCCGGCGCATAAAAAGTTTTGCGGCCCATAAAGGTGGTTTTTGATACCATCATGGTGGCAGCTAAGATTTTTTCGCCCTCTTTGACACCTACATAGTGTGATTTCCAGCCGTTTTGCTCACGAAGAGCTGCGATTTTGGTGGTTTGAAAAAAGGATTTGTCTTTGTGTGAGTCAGCAAATTTAGTAAATTCTTCTTTTTATAGTTCAA
>JAFZBJ010000018.1 GCA_017561835.1 Candidatus Saccharimonadota bacterium
CGGCGCATCCGGATAGAGCTGATGGACCCTAAGCAAAACTTGCTCGGCGCCACCCACATTCGTCAGCCAATCACAAACTATTGCAACTTTTTTTTGCATACCTTAATTATATCACGCCCTTAAATCTTTTGTTTTTAGCGGTTTTGTGGTATAATAGTTTAGCAGGTCCGGGACGCACTTCGTGCTATCCGGCCCTCACTCAGACTAAATGCAAAAACAAGTTTTTACATTTGTCTTCGTTCGGTCCGGTAGCTCAGTTGGTTAGAGCACGAGCCTCTTAAGCTTGGTGTCGAGGGTTCGAGCCCCTCCCGGATCACCACGAATAAAAAAAGAAACCCCAGCGGGGTTTGTTTTTTTATTCGTGATAATGGGGTTCGGCCTATAGAGTTCGAATGGAGCGAGCTTTAGCGAGCGACATCCTTGCTCCTCCCGGGCGCGGGATTCCCTGCCCCTCCCGCTATTTACTTAACCCTTCAACCGTCACCCCCACAATCTCCGCTAACAATTTCTCGTTGTCTACATCTTCCACCAAATACATCGGTTTGGCACCGTCGTACGGAATTTCTTCCGACATATTATAACTAGAATTTTCTGGCACTTTTTTTACCAACAAACGATCGTCATAAATTCCACCAAACAAAACACCGCCAGCATATAACAAAAACTCACCCATCATTGGCCGACAAGAAATGTCTGGCACTAATGACAATTGTTCCAAAACAAAATCGCGATAATCTTTTGAGCTAGCCATTATTTTTTCCAGCGTTTCAAAGTTGGAAATACTTTGCTGCAATATTCATGCATTTGTTCGTTAGTCATGCCGGCTTGTTCGCCGAACTGAGAACATTTATTAATATATTCTTCCATCGAGCATTGATCAATAAACTCGCCGTCTTTATAGCACCATTTGCAATAATCTTTGTTGACATTGCCATCTTTTTCGGTAGCAAACATGTCTTCTGAAGTCAGCGGCATTGCGCAGCTTTGGCAAATGAGTTGGTGGTCCATAACTATTCCTTGTTTATTTAGTCTTCATTATACCACTCGCTCACACCGTCCGGGTCAGTCATTTGCACGACGCGACGCGATTTAAGCTCGTGAGTTTTGACGGTATAATCCAAAATTCCATCAAAACCCGTAAGCGCAGCAAACGGCGAGAATTGTGCGGCGCGAGTTTCTTTTGATGCACGCGGATGCAACTTTGGTTCGTAGTGTGGGTGATTAATTATTTCGTCATATTTCATCCGCGATGTCCTCCGATTTGACCGTGGCGTTCGCGGCCAGTGGCGCCTTCTTCAAAATTAATCCCTTTCAAAATCGCGTTCTTACCATAGCGCTCTTTGATTTTGACAATCGCTTTACCCACGCGCTTTTCTTTTTCTAATTCTTTTTGTCCCGGAATGTTAGAAAAGAAATTTAATTGACGCGGTTTTTCTGCGGCGGTTTCTGGCAAAACATGATTAACGTCAATTGTGATTCTGCGAACATATAAACCCTTATCAACCAACTTATCAAAAAGTGTAGTCACAGCATCGCGAATCATTTTTGATGACGCGGTTTGCGTGCCTAAATTAAAGGTGCCATGCGCGTGTTTTGGAATTTCGCGACCATAAAAATCTTTGGTGGTTTCGCCGTGATAATTATTAAGACTAATTTTGTCATAACCGACTGTAAGTACAATTTGGTCGGTCGTGAGTTTTCTTGCCAGCAGCATCAATGCGGTTTCATCTGCCATTTCGTCTGCCACGATGCGCGCTTTTTTAAAGTCGTACGGTTCTTTCAAAACTTGGCCGGACGAAAATGAATTTGAAGCCGGGAAATAGTTTTTCACGTCTTTGATTTCGCACGGCTCATAGCCCCACGCATGGTCGATCAAAAACTCCGCATTCACGCCAAACATTTTGTACAAATAGTCTTCGTTGGTTTCGGAACAAAGTGCAACGTCGCCCATGGTTCTTAAGCCCGCAGATTCAAGACGTTTTGCAATGCCTTTCCCTACGCGCCAAAAATCCGTAATCGGCGTATGTGTCCACAGCTTTTCGCGATAGCTCATTTCATCAAGTTCCGCCACGCGAGCACCGTTTTCATCCGGCTCCATGTGTTTTGCTACAATATCCATCGCAACTTTAGCAAGATACATGTTGGTGCCGATTCCGGCCGTGGCCGTGATGCCGGTTTTGTCGTAGACCTCTTTAATAATTTTTCGTGTAAGCTCTAGGCTCGTCATATTATACATTTTGAGATACGGCGTAGCATCAACAAAAACCTCGTCGATTGAATATGCAAAAATATCTTCCGGCGCCACAAAACTAAGATAAATATTATAAATCCGCGCACTATAACGCATGTAATATGCCATGCGCGGGGTAGCTACAATGTAATCAAGTTCTAAATGCGGGTTCTTTTTTAGTTCAATGTCATTAACCGATTTGCCCGAAAATTTGCCAGCCTTTTTCAAACGCGTCGCATTTATTTCGCGCACTTTTTCAACTACTTCATAAAGCCTTGAGCGGCCAGACAGCCCATAGCTTTTGAGCGCCGGCGACACCGCGAGACAAATCGTTTTTTCGGTGCGCGACAAATCCGCCACCACTAAGTTTGTGGTGAGCGGGTCCAAATTTCTTTCCATGCATTCCACCGATGCATAAAAAGATTTTAGGTCGATCGCGATGTAGGTTTTTTGACTCATTTTTCTTATCATAACACAATGTTAGGCGTATAATTGTCTCATAAAGGAGAAACATGAAACAATTTAAAGCAATCATTTGGGGGCTCGCGATCATTACGCTCGGCGTGATTTTTGGCGGGAACGCATTAGGACTATTTAACTTTAACGTCTTCTTCGACGGTTGGTGGACGCTCTTCATCATCGTACCAAGCGCCATCAGCTTGATTACGGAGAAAAACCGCTTCGCCAGCTTGATCTTTTTGGCCGCAGGTGTGATTTTCCTCTTGGCTGCACAAGATGTTTTCAGCTATGAAACCGCTGGCAAAACTATTTTGGCGATGTTCCTCGTGGCAGCCGGCCTCATGATTATTTTCAGAAGCTTGGTCCATAAAAGCTGCGACAAAGAAATCGAGAAAAAGGTCAAAGACCTTGGCGATGGCAAGACTATGGACGCGCAAACCGCAGTCTTTTCTGGCAGCGACCGCGTTTACAACGGCGAAGTCTTTGCTGGTTCTAACCTCGTAGCCGTATTTGGCGGCGCCGAGTTGGATCTAAGACGAGCAAAATTTGAAAAAGACACCGTAATTAAAGCTTTCTGCTTGTTTGGCGGTATCGACATCAAAGTCCCAGATGATGTACAAGTTAAAATCAAATCTGGTTTCATCTTTGGCGGTGCTTCAGATGATCGCAAAGGTGACACTGGCAAAGGTAAATACACGATTTATGTAGACGCAGCTGGTGGCTTTGGCGGCATCAGCATCAACGACAAAGACGAATAAAAATAGCCCCGCATCAGATGGTGTGGGGCATTTTTTTATGCCGATATGTGCACCTGTGTCCGCAACTTACTTAGATTTTTTGCGGAGCTTTTTGATTTTTTCTTTTTGCTTTTTGATGATATGGCGCATGTCTGGGAAGGCGGTCAAAATGCGGCGGTAGCTCCAGTTACGTTCCTTTAGTGATTGCCGAACTTTGTTCGCCATTTCTTCAGTGTTGTCCTTATTCAAATTGCGGCCTTCGCGGCTAATGCCGGCAAGCACCGTAGTAGAAATCGCAATGTCGGCAACAAAGATAATAGCAAGCACGATGCTGATCCAAATTTTGGCGTCACCAAGATTTTTAATAAATTCAAAAATTGGTGGATTAAAAACATAGACCACACCGAGTGAAATAAAACCAAAATACAAAAGGTTTTGCAAACAAATGCGGCCGTCTACATTAAATGGTTTTTTGCTGTAATCCCACCAGCGCGCGTGGAAAACTTTTTCCATAATAATACTCGTAATGTATTCGAGCACGCCGATGATGATAAAGGCGAGGAAAAAAGTTACAACCGCATCGGATTTATACTGCTCTAGTAAAAATGTAATGGCGAGCACGCCAAAACCATAAATCGGGCAACATGGGCCAATCAAAAAGCCGCGGTTAATAAAGCGGCGGTACCAAAGCGATTTCAAAACAGTCTCAAGAAGCCACCCGGCAAACGAGTAGATCATGAAAACTAAAAAATAGGTTACAAAGATTTCCATTCTTTACATTATACCACCGGCGTGCTATAATTAATGCATACAGAATTTGGCCGGCCCCTAAAAAGGGACGGCGTTTTTAATTTAAAGAAAGGACAAAATGGAAAATCTTGATCTCAAGCAAATGGCTGCAATGGTTGAAATTATTGCCGAAGAAAAAAATTTGCCAAAAGAAACCGTGCTCGATGTGATTGAACAAGCTATCGCTGCGGCTTGGCGCAAAGATAATGGTGACCGCGACATGAACGTGCGCGCTACTTTGAACACCAAGACTGGTGAAGCCGACGTTTATGTAATGCGCGAAGTTATCGAAGATGACGTTGCTTACAATCCTGCCACTGAAATTCCTTTGAAGGAAGCCGGTAAAGGTGCTAAACTTGGTGACATCAAAGAAGAAAAATTCAAGGTTGAAACCTTTGGTCGCGTAGCTGCTATGACAGCAAAACAAGTTGTCGTACAAAGACTCCGCGAAGCTGAAAACGAATCCATTCTCAACATGTTCGAGGACAAAGTTGGCACCGTAGTTACTGGTACCGTTTCCCGTGTTGAGCCAAAACTCGTGCGCATCGACCTTGGCAAAGCCAGTGGTATCATGCCACGCTCCGAACAAATCGAAGGCGAGTACTATTCAGTTGGTTCACGTATCAAAGTTTTCATCAAAGGTATCGAACGCAACGATCGTGGTGCTCAACTCATTCTCTCTCGTGGTAACGCTGAATTCGTAGAATACCTCTTCCGCCAGGAAGTTCCAGAAATCGAAAATGGTTCTGTAGAAATTAAAGGCATCGCTCGCGAAGCTGGCCGCCGTACCAAAATCGCTGTGGCTTCTACCGTTCCTGGTATCGACCCAGTCGGTACTTTCGTTGGTGGTCGTGGTGTTCGCGTCCAAGCCGTGATGAACGAAATTGGTGAACGCGAAAAAATCGACATCATCAACTGGAGCGACAACATTTCCGAATATATTCGCGAAGCTCTTTCTCCAGCTGAGGTTGCTAAAGTTGACATCAGCGGCAAGAAAGCCAAAGTTTCTGTGACCGAAGATCAACAATCGATCGCGATCGGAAAGCAAGGTCAGAACGTTCGCCTCGCTTCTAAGCTTACCGGCTACGAAATCGACATCGAGCTCGTTAAATCTGCTCCAAAGAAGAAAAAACAAAACGTTGAAGATTCTTTGCTCTCCGCTCTTGAAGAAGCATCAGAAGAATAATAATTCAAAAAAAATACCACCGCAAGGTGGTATTTTTTTATTGCCAGCGTTTTTTGTTATTTTCTTTAACGGCTTTTCGCCAAGTGAGTGGGTCGCGCGTAAGTTCATCAACTTGTTTAAAACATTTTAAATGTTCTTCGGTTGGAAAATATACTTTTTTCACACCATAACCATCGGGCCCAAATTTTTTACGAATATGAATTCTGGCTTCTTCAATTATTTCGTCTTCCGGCATATCTGGCGACAAATGTTTACGATAATCATATGAGCGCGCCATCATATCTTCTATATCCATGTTGCGATCCGCAGAAGAAACGACCTTGCCATAGATACTGCGTGGGTCACCTTCAAGTGAGGCACGGTGATCTTCTACCGCCTCGGCCATAGTTTCGATTTCTTCATCCGCGAAGAACTTGCGCAAGTTTTCATCTTTTCTTATCATCTTGCCGGACTCAATATTGTGAGTTTCATCATCTACCAAACGGCCAAGGTCGTGATAAGCTGCAGTCACATAAATCATTTCGCGATTTAGCTCCGGATGGTCATCTGCAATTGCTAAACTTCGCGAAATAACTTTATCAATATGAGCATTAGTGTGCCCGGGTAAGTTTTTGTACTGTGGCAAAATAACATTTTTAATATAATCAACTATTTCCCGCCTAATACCTTTATCCATTATTGCTGGCTTTGCTCTTTCTTTTCATCTTCTGCTGCAGCAGCAAGAATTTCATTTCGAGTTTTAAATTGCAACGTGGAGCCTTTGCCAAGATTTTGCACAAATCCCATGATATATTCTGGTTTAATAACTGAGTTGCCAGTTGAATTGTGATTATAGATATAATCTTCTGCGCCAGGTTTGATCTTGCAATCCGCCCAGTCGTAACCCTTTTCCAAGTATTTTCGCGGTATTGCAACCAAAATTGCACCAGTAGATCCTTTGTATGAATTCTTTAGGTATATGGTTGTATGCATCATATTATCGCAGTGGTCCAACGTTTTATTTAGTTTAGGATCTTTACGGATGCTACCACTGGAAGAATCTCCGAAATTTATCAAACCTTCTTTCATGATGTTTTGCAATGAAATATCGTGTTCGAACTTGGATCCATCCACCATCCAAGAACGATGTACGCCTATCCAGTATTCAGGGTTATTAACAAACGCTTCTATTGAATCGCCTAATTCACGCGGCATATCAACGCCACCCTTCTTACTGCTTCTATCTATATCTTTAAGCAGCTTGCGCATAGACTTACTATTCCTGTCACGTTCCGATGCGTGCTCCAACAGCAAATAGTTTTTGCTTGGTTTCTTTTGCGGCAGAAGATTTTTGATGGCTTCTAGCGCTTTTCCCACAATGCCTTTTTTCGTCGTTTCCTGTTTTAGTGCTTCTGTTTTTTGAACGGTCATAACTGGTGCCGGTTGAATTACTTCTTGGCCTGGCTTATCATTCACATCTTGATCAAAAGAATTATAGGGACTATTGTTCTGAAAATTGTTTTGTTCCGCACTATCCGGTATGCTGGTTTTTTCTGCGCTGAGCGCTTGTTTAAAAACCTCGTGGGCTTTGTGGCCAATCTCGCCGTATTGTTTTCTGAGTTCTGCCGGGTTTTTTAGAGTATTAAAAGTATTACCTACGTTGTTGTTGCCGGAATTTCCTTTAGATTCGTTCATATCTATGTTGAATTATAACATATCTATAACGCTTAAAAACCAAAGAAAAATCCACCCTTTCGGGTGGATTCTTCATAATTTGGCACCTTCCTAGTTTCCCGCTGTTGCAGTATAATCGGCGCGACTGGTCTTGACTTCTGTGTTCGGAATGGGAACAGGTATTACCCCAGCGCTATGGGCACCAAATCGTAACAATAACGTCAATTATTATTACTATTGATGTCCATAAGGTTTGCCAAAGATTTTAATGACGTTCACGACGCTTATAAATTCAATCGAGCGTCGGTTGCTAGCTATGTTCAAGACATAAAAAGGCGATGGACCTATTAGTATGCTTCGGCTCCACACGTTACCGTGCGTCCACCTTGCACCTATCAACCAGATCTTCTTTCTGGAGTCTCCTAGGGAATTCTTATCTTGGAGTGGGCTTCGCGCTTAATATGCTTTCAGCGCTTATCTCTTCCGAACATAGCTACCGGGCGTTGCAGTAGGTGACCACAACCCGTACACTAGAGGTTCGTCCACCCTGGTCCTCTCGTACTAGGGGCAGATCTCCTCAAAATTCCTAACGATCATGCCGGATATAAACCGAACTGTCTCACGACGTTCTGAAC
>JAFZBJ010000019.1 GCA_017561835.1 Candidatus Saccharimonadota bacterium
AAGTTTATTATACCACTAGGCGATTTCGACCCTTGGGTAAATGTTGAGTTTATAGGGGTCGGTTGGTTCGACGCCGGATTCGATTTCAAAGAAGCAGGCGGCAGCAACCATGGCGCCGTTGTCGCCAGAGAATTTTGGCTCAGGGAAGAATGGGGCGCCGTAGCGGGCCTTTGCTGCATCTCTTAAGGCCTGGTTGGCGCTCACGCCACCGGCAAAAACGATAGATTTGATATCGCCGTACTGGGCTAAGGCTAGATCTACCTTTTCAAGGAGGATATCAACCGCGGTTTTTTGGAAACTGGCCGCAAAGTCGCAAATTTGAGCCTCTGTTATGTGATTTTTAAGGTCTGAAGACGGATGGCTGATAGGAAGACCTACTTCTTTTTGGACGGTCCTTAGAACTGCAGTTTTAAGCCCAGAGAAGGAAAAATCGAGGCCTTCAACCTTTGGATGGGGGAAGCGATATTTGTTGGCGTCACCTTTTTCGGCGGCTTTCGCTATAGATGGGCCACCAGGGTAGGGAAGACCCAGGATTTTGGCGATTTTGTCGAAACATTCTCCTATGGCATCGTCGTGGGTGGTGCCGATAATCTCGAAATGATTATGCGAATTCATGTGGATAAGCTGGGTGTGGCCGCCAGAAATCACTACGGCAAGCAGCGGAAAATCAGGGGTAGATTCAGACTCTAGCCAGTTGGCGTAGATGTGGGATTTAAGATGGTGAGTGGCATAAAGTGGCTTGTTGTGCATAATGGCCAAGGTGCGGGCAGTGAGGGTACCAACGAGGAGCGATCCAAGTAGCCCCGGAGCGTGGGTAACAGAGATAGCGTCGATATCATCCCAGGTGCAGTTAGCGTCTTTTAAGGCCTTATCAACAACCGGTAAAATAGCTTCCAGGTGCGAGCGAGCCGCGACCTCTGGAATTACGCCACCGTAGGCAGCAAAAATGTCGATCTGCGAAACCACGACGTTACTCAAAATATGAGTGCCGTTTTCAACAACGGCTGCGGCGGTTTCATCGCAACTAGATTCGATGCCTAAAATTTTCATAGGTTTAATTATACCACAATAGGGGAAAACCTAAGCGTGGTGATAAGGCGAGCCGGCTAAAATTTGGGTGGCGCGGTAGATTTGCTCGGCCACAATGAGGCGAGCGATTTGGTGCGGGAAGACGAGGTTGGAAAAACTCCACATGAGGTCGGCTTTTTCGCGGATTTCCTCTGGAAAACCGTAGGCGCCACCAATGATGATGACGATGTTTTTGCTGTTTACAAACAGGTTTTCAAGTTTTGCTGCAAATTCTGGCGAACTAAGATTTTTGCCGCGCTCATCGGTTAGAATTACGTAATCGCGCCCGGTAAATGGCCAATTTTCGAGGTGTTTCAAGAGCTTTTCCTCATCCAAAAATTCCCATTCGATATCATATGGTTTACGAAGGCGCTTTTCGTATTCGGCGATGGCTTCAGCGAGCCAGGCCGGGTGTTTTTTGCCACCAGCGAGTATTTTTATCATGTCTTTATAATATCATAAGCGTGCTATAATGAGGGGGTAGTTGGATTTATCATAGAGGGAGGGTGATCTTTAATGGGAAAATCCAAGCAAATTAAGAAGATTAAAGGATTCACGCCGGAAGATCTTAGCCAAAGATTGCAGAAATGCAAAGAGATAAAAGAACAAGTAGTTCAGATCGTAGATATTTTTAAGGATGTTATGGTTGTTTATAGCGACCTTAAAAAGAATGGCGAAGACGTAACTGCTTTTGACGATATAGTAAATGATTTTAAGCGATGGCTTGAGGGCAAGGAAGACTTCATAGAATTCTAATCTTCAGCGCGGTCTGTTTGACCGCGCTCTTTTTTTGTGGTAGAATACTTGGAGTAGTGGACCGTCGCCAAGTGGTAAGGCACTGGGTTTTGGTCCCAGCATTCGCAGGTTCGAATCCTGCCGGTCCAGCCACGAAAAAAAATGAGAGCTTGCTCTCGTTTTTTGTTTCGTGCGACCGGCTTGGATGAATATCCTGCCGGTCCACTAATTAATAGACGTATATTTTTTCGTTTTTATTGTTAAGCCCTGTGTAGACGGTTGGTCGGTTGGATTTATTCTCACCATAACAATTCCAAATTCCGCTTCTTGGGTATCTGAACGCTAGGTAGAGCGGTTTGAGAGTAGGAAGGTACGTCTTTGCATATTCAGCTCTTGCCCTAACGTTGTCTGGACTATACCAATCGCCCCAACCCGCCATTGTGCGAAGCGGGTTGCTGTAATCCATGTTTTTTGTAACGTTATTAATCATGACTACGGCACAGAGATAGGCAAGATAACTGTCTGGGTGCACTTTGGCGCTCCAATATCCTTCACCATGTACCCAGCTCATGACCGCTATAAGCTTGTCGCTTTTTTCTTGTAGATTATATTGCTTTGCGAGCGTCACAATATCTGCGTAGGTTGGATTGACATCAAATTTATATTTTCTTACTTCTTCTTCCGTCAGGGCTCTATCCTCGATTGTGAGGATAATTTTTCCAGTCTTAGGATCCTTATTGGAAAGTCCTTCAGTATCATCGTCGTCGTAGTAGTAGTCATCATCTTGATCGTTATCTGGCTCTGGTTTCACATCAACTGGTTTATTTTGACAATAAATTGTGGCGGAGCTGGTTTTGCTATCGACGGTGGTTGCCGTGATGGTGGCGTTGCCGGCCCTAACACAGCGAATAACGCCAGAGCTAACAGTGGCTATGTTTTTATCGCTACTGGCGAGTGTGAAGGTTTTATCGATGGCTGATTCTGGGTAGACTTTAACTGTTACGCTGGTAGTTTCGCCCACATACACGTAACTATTATTTAGTGTTAACGATATGCTGTCCGTAGAACCCATTTCGTGGAAGACGCCACCCGGAACTAGCCACTGGAAGATGCCCCAGAGCGTGAAGTAGGCAGCCAGGCCGATAACTATTTCTATGAGCCGGCGCTTGGCTTTGGTGGCTTTTGCGGTGTCGCCAGCCGATGTAATATATTGAATACCAAACAAAACAATGCCGGTGACGGCTAAAACGCCGACGCCAGCAGTAAAGATATTGATAACGAGAGACAGCATAGACCAGATGCCGGCATCGCCGCCACCCTCGCAACTGATAATATTCGTGTCTATGCCGCTACATGTAGCCATATGGTTTTATTATATCACAGCCCGAGCGCTTACTTGATAAGAGAGCGCATATCTGTTATAATATTGCTAGTTGTACTTTAAATTTTTGGAAAGGCAGGTAGATGTATGAAACGTATTGGGATTATTGCGGGCTTAAGCCCCGAGACAACACCAAAGTATTGCACCGGCATCGATCAATACATCAACAGGATCAAAGGTGGGCATTCGTCCGCCGACATGATTATCCGTACAGGTGATTTCGATGTCTACTACGATCTGATGCAAAAAGGCAGCTGGGACTATATAAGTCACCTAATTTGCGAGGAGGCTACTATTCTTGCAGGTTGCCATTGTACCTATGTTGCGATCGCTTCAAACACGATGCACAAAATTGCCGATGAGGTTGAGCTTGCTGTTGAGTGTGACCCGGAGAGATTTCATGAATTTGTGCATATTGGCGATGCTATCGCTAATAAGTGCCAAAGATTTGGCGCTAAACGGGTTGCCGTGCTGGGTACGAAGGTTACCATGACGGAAGATTTTTTGAAAAAGCGCCTAAGGAAGAATGGACTCAAAGTAGTCGATGGTTTTACCGACAATACGATTGCCGAAGTCGATCGGATCATCTTCGATGAACTTTGTTATGGAAAAGTCTATGATTCTTCCATGAAGTTTTTACAGGGCGTATGCCAGGATTTTGTAGAAATACAAAGACGCCGAAGCGAGCCGCTTGACGCAATTATTCTTGGTTGTACTGAGCTTAATATGTTAATTGACAATCAATTCTCGTATTGGCTTTATAAGACCTATGGCTGTTGCATAGTTGATTCTACTCAGGCTCACATTGAGAGACTTGCCGAGCTTTCGTTGCATGGCGACGACGATTTAGTCTTTCCTTAAAACAAAATACCCCAGGAGATCTCCTGGGGTTTTTGCTGTATTTTTGTTAAACTTTTTCGACTTTCTTGAAGTAGTAGCTGCCATCTTCGGCTTGGCTAAAGACGAAACGATAGCGGGCAAATTCAGCAGTGGTGTCAGCAAAGATTTCGTCTGGGCCTGTGGCTTCGGTGAGAGCTGGGGCGCAGGTTTTGATTGTGGTGCTGGTGCCGTTTTCTTGGATTTCTCTAGACACATCGCAGAAGACAGCGCTGTCACTTTCTACGGATGCGGCTTGAATGTAGACATAGGCCGCATCTTCTTCTTCGGTAAGGTCGGTGATGTGGTAATAGCGGAAGTAGCTAGTGTAGCCGCCGCAGCCGCCGTTGCCATTGTAATATACATCTACGGTTTTGTTGTAGGAGAATGAGCAGGCGCTTTTTTCAACGGGACCTTTTTCAAGTTCTTTGCCAAAAAGATCTTTATAGGCTTCGGCTAAAACATCGCCATCGATACCTTTCTTGTCGGTGAGAACGAGTGAAATGTTATCTTCATTTTCGATGGTTTCGACTTCTTGGTCAGTGAGACTGCGAGCTTCGGTGGATGAAAAGGCGAGATGATTAATTTTATAGGTTTCTTCGAGATTGCCGGTAGTGATAAGATCGATATCTTCCGTTGCTACGCTGCCACCGGTTGAAATGGTGAGATTGTCATCGAATTCGTATCCGAATAGTAGTGAAACTTTTTTGGTGAGTTCATTAATGACTTCACTATTTGTGATGGTGTTGCCGGCTGGGGCAAAGGTGCCATCATTTGGAGTTGGGGTATTTGGGGTTGGGGTAGGTGTTGGTGTTGGAGTAGGAGTTGGAGTGGTGTTGGTGGAAGTATTTGATGTGTTGTCGGTATATCTAACGGTTGGTTTTGTGAAATACAAAACTGCAAAGGTAGCGGCGAGGCCAACAGCAACAAGGACCAAGATAATTACCAAAATAGTAAGGACTGGAGATTTTTTTGGTTGCGCTGGTGTAGCAGCGGCAGCTGCTTCGATGATCTCATCTGGGTCATCGAGTTCTTGCAAGATTTCGTTTTGTAGCGGGATTTCTTCGCTAGCGAATTCGGCAGCAGCAGTTTCGGATGGTGCTTCAGCAATAACATTTGGTGCGACTGGTGTAACCGGTGTGGTTGGTGCGGCTGCAGGCTCTACTACTGGTTCGGCCGCAGGAACTACTGGCTCTACTGTAGAATTATTAACTGGTATTTGTATTGATTGAGCTGGCTCGGCAGGCTCTTCAGGGGCTGGGGTGGCCGGCTGAATTGGCTGAACGCCAGGTTTCTTAATATCTTCCATCAAAAAATCTCCTTTTCTCCATTTTAACATAAGCGTAATATTTTTTGAAGCATATTCACTTTAAGGGGATTTTGTGTTATAATACGGTTATGGCAAAAAAACGCGGCAGAAAAAAGAAAAATACTAAAGAAACAAAACTCGAGCATGAGCTTCCGGGCGGCTTTTGGCGCCAGGTAATGGCTGTGCTGATGATTGCTGTTGCTTTATTTTGTGTTGTCACCTGGTTTGGCCATGGTGGCTCAGCATTAAACCAAGTCCATAAATGGTTAGTGTTTGCGATTGGCATTGCTACATATATTATTCCAATGCTGCTAATTTATTTGGCTGTGAAAATTTTCCGTAGCGAAAACAACCGTTTGCCATTTGTAGTATGGTTGGCTTCGGTTTTGATGATTGTGTGGTTTGCTGGCATTGGCGGCATTTGGAATAATGGCGGCGAAGTTGGCAAATGGTTAAATAATTTATCCACCCAGGTTTTGGATAATAGTGTCGTTATATTTATATATATAATATTGATTTTCCTCACCACCATCTTTATTTTGCAGGTTTCACCACTTACTGTGTTCAGGGAGACAAAAAATTTAGTCAGAGCACCAAAGAAAAAAGAACATGCGCCGAGCGAAGAAATCAATGTAGAAGGCAAGAAGCTTGGCGATATTGAAATTAAAGTTAATTCGGGCGTGACGGTGGCTGAGCCATCCGCAAAGCCGGCGCCTGCTGCAAAGGCTGCGCCAGCGCCAGTTGAAGAAAAGGCTCTCGTTGAGCTTTCTGATCCAAACTGGAAGATGCCGACTGTTGATTTGCTCGAAAAGAAGCAATCGCCGGCCGATGCTGGTAATATTCAGCAGAATGCCTATATTATTAAGTCGACTTTGGCCGAGTTTGGTATTGAAGTTGAAATGGAAGGTGCCAATGTGGGTCCACGCGTTACACAATATACGATGCGTCCACCTGCCGGCGTGAACCTTTCGAAGATTCTTGCTCGTGATAAAGAGCTCGCTTTGAATCTCGCCGTAGATAAAATTCGTATTGAAGCTCCAATTCCGGGTACGCGCTCGGTGGGCGTTGAAATTCCTAATACGCGCTCAGCTGACGTACGCTTACGTGGCGTTCTTGAAAGTCCAGAATGGAAGAAGGATAATAATCCTTTGACCTTTGCTGTGGGTAAAGATATTTCTGGTAAGGCTGTGGTGGCGAACCTCGCCAAAATGCCGCACCTTCTGATTGCTGGTACTACTGGTTCTGGTAAGTCCGTCATGACTAACACCCTTATTACGTCGCTTCTTTACCGTAATTCGCCAAGCGATATGAAGCTCATTATCGTGGATCCAAAACAGGTGGAAATGGCGCAATATAATGATATTCCGCACCTTCTTACTCCTGTGATTACTGCTACGGATAAGGCTCTTTCTGCAATGAAGTGGGCTGTGAACGAAATGGAGCGCCGCTATACGTTGATGGCCGAAGAAAAGGTCAAGAACATTAGTGACTACAACGAAAAGATGGCCAAACTTCAAGAAAAAGCTGCCGAAAAAGAAGGCGAAGAGGGCGAGAAACCACAAGACGGTGGCAAGATGCCATACATTGTGATTGTGGTGGATGAGATGGCCGACCTTATGATGATGGCGGGGAAAGACCTTGAAATGCTGATTGTGCGTGTGGCTCAGAAAGGCCGCGCTGCTGGTATTCACTTGGTGCTTGCTACCCAGCGTCCTGAAGTTAAGGTTATTACTGGTCTTATTAAGGCCAATATTCCGGGCCGTATCGCCTTTGCAGTGGGCTCACAAATCGACTCTCGCATCATGCTAGACCAAGGTGGTGCCGAGAAATTGCTTGGTAAAGGTGATATGTTGCTTCTCACTACTGAAATGATGGGCAAACCACGCCGTATTCAGGGTGCGTGGGCCTCTGATGAAGATGTTTCGAAGGTCACCGACTTCCTTCGTGCGCAACGTGCACCAGAATACAACAAGGAAGTTACGGCTCAGGCTGTGCAAATCAAAGGTATGGGCCCAACTGATGGTGGCTCCTTCGGTGATCTTGGCCGTCGTTATGATCCAAACGACCCAATTGTGCGCCGTGCTGTAGAAATCTCTCTCGCTAAAGGCAAATTCTCGACTGCTATGCTTCAAACTTATCTAGGTAAAGGCCATGGCTTTGTATCTGGCCTCGCAATCTGGTTTGAAGAGATTGGCATTATTGGTCCCGCCAATGGTAATAAACCTCGTGATTTATTGATTTCATCATTAGACGAATTTGACCAGATGGCTAATGGCGGCGGGGAATACTAGTCACCTCTAGACAAACTGGTTATTTTGTGCTAAGATGAAAGCATAATATTAGCTCAGCAAACGGGAAGTGTCTGCGTTTGCTTTAATCCAAAGGAGTGTAATGAAAGATTACGAACTCACGGTTCTATTTCATCCTGATCTAGAGATGAATTTGGACCCCGCACTAGACAAGGTGAGGAAAATCATCGAGTCTAACGGCGGCAAAATTGTCAAAGAAGAAAGCGATGGAAAGAAGCGCTTAGCTTATTCTATTGCCGGTCAAGAATTTGCCGTCTACTACTATTTCGACGTGCAGCTACCTGCTACGGCTCCAACCAAAATGTCGAACGTTCTCAACATTACCGACGAAGTAATCCGTTACTTGTTGGCAAAAGCTGACGAACGCAAGGCTAAATTGGCAGCCAAACGCGAAGCTCGCAAATCTTCAGACGAAGAAGCCGAAGAAAACGAATAATTTATAAGGAGAATATTTATGCGCGGTTTTAGTAAAGCAATCATCACTGGTAATTTAACTCGTGACCCGGAGGTACGAAACACACCAAACGGTGCTTCAGTTTGTTCATTTTCAGTTGCTGTAAACAGAGTTTATCGTGACTCAAATGGTGAGCAAAAAGAAGATGTTTCGTTTATTGATTGTTCTGCTTGGGGTAAACTCGGCGAAATGATTGGTCAATATGCCAAAAAAGGTTCTAGCGTGCTAGTATCTGGCCGTCTTGATCAACGTAGCTGGGAAGACAAAAACAGTGGCCAAAAACGTTCACGCGTTGAGGTTGTAGTAGAAGATTTCAACTTCCTTTCAAACAGCCAAGAACGCGGTGGAGCTAAAGCCGACGGTGCTGCCGAACCTGCCGATGAGGTAGTACCAACCGAGATTTCCGACGAAGAAGTCGATCTTAGCGAAATCCCATTCTAAAGATTTATTAAACGAAGGAGAAAAAGATGCGAAGGATTAAAAACGATCCAAATCTATATTTCGATTATCGCGATGTCAAAACTTTGCAACGCTATCTTGATGTTTATGGTCGCATTGAGCCAATCTCAAAGACTGGTCTTTCTGCCAAACAACAACGTCAACTTGCTGTCGCTGTAAAGCGTGCTCGCCATTTGGCACTTTTGCCATTTGTTTCTAACAATTAAGGGGGACTATGTACGGACCAACAGATTTAAAGAAAAATGCTTTGATTACTTTGGACGGACAACCATACAAAGTAGTTGAATACTCACAAAAAGTGATGGGCCGTGGTGGCTCAATCGTTAACGTCAAGGTTAAAAACTTGATGACTGGCGCCCTTCTTCCTAAAACCTTTAAAGGTCAGGAAAAAATCGAGCCAGCTGAAGTTACTACTCGCAAAGTTCAATATCTTTACCGTGATGATGAAAAATTCTATTTCATGGATCCAGAAAGCTTTGAACAATATGAGCTTGGCGCCGATATGGTAGGTGAATCTAAAGATTTCATGCGCGATGGCGATGAAATGGAAATTCAATTCTACAATGGCACTCCAATCAACTTGGTTTTGCCTAAAAATATCTGGCTTACAGTAACTTATACCGAGTCTGTAGTAAAGGGTGACACCACTACTTCAGTAATGAAGGACGCTACCCTTGAAACCGGCGTAGTTATTAAGGTGCCGGCCTTTATTAAAGAAGGCGACGTTGTTTCGGTGGACACTGATACTTATGCATACAGGGAACGCCGCAAATAATTTTGTATCACGCGCAGAAGGAAAGCTCGAAGGGGCGGTGCGAGCTTTCCGCTACGATTTTCGCGATAAAACAGTGCTAGACATTGGCTCGTCTACGGGCGGGTTTACCGAACTAGCGCTGAAACTAGGCGCAAAAAAAGTAATTGCCGTAGAAAAGGGAACTAATCAAATGAAGGCCCCGCTGCGTTTTGATGGGCGCATTGATTTAAGAGAGAAAACTGATTTCTTTGACTGTGAAAAAATGCCAGAAGTTGAAGCGGTGGTGGCGGACGTATCTTTTGTGAGTTTAACCAAAATTTTGGCGCATGCTAAAAAGATCGTGCCAAAAACGGCTGATTATCTCGTGATGTTGAAACCACAATTTGAAGCTAGACCAGACCAGCTTTGGAAAGGCGTAGTGAAGAACGAAAAAGTGCGCCGCGAGATCATCAAAAACTTTGAGTTTTGGCTAAAAAGCAACGATTTTGTGGTTCTAAATAAACGTGACAATGAAGTTATTGGCAAAAATGGCAATAAAGAACGCTTCTATTTCGTAAGAATTGCCAAAAAAGCTTGATTTTCGTTTTGCTTGTGCTTATAATATAAGATATGAAATTATTGCATGGCGTGGGCGATTTCTTCTCGTTGGATATCGGGACGAACTCAATGCGAATAGTGCAACTCTCTGGGAACGCCCAGAGGGGTTGGTCTCTTTTGAAATATGCCTATGTGCCAGTAGATCAGAAGCTAGTCCAAGACTCAAGCGAACTTGGTAGGAAGCGTTTGGGCGAGGCTATTTTGACGGCTGTGAACCAAGCTGGAATCAAGACCAAGAATATCGCGCTTGGTTTGCCATCCAATAAGAGCTTTACTTCGATTGTTGAAACTGATACTTTGCCAGAAAAGGAGCTAGAAAAAGCCTTTAAGTACGAAATTGATAAGTATGTACCAATGGCAATGAATGATGCGCAAGCTGATTATATCGTGCTTGGTCCTAGCCCAAATGGTGCAGCTAAAACCGAAATCTTGGTGGCTTCTACTGCCAAGGAATATGCTGAGGCTCAGCTTGAGCTAGTCGAAAAGATTGGCTTTAACGTAGTGGCTATGGAACCAGAAGTTCTCGCTATGGCCCGCTCGATGACTCCGGTTGGCATGAACGATGCGGCGCTTCTTGTTGATTTTGGCGAACACTCTACGGATCTTGCTATCGTATATCAAGGAAAACCAAGGTTGGTGCGCACAATTCCATGGGCTTTTGGTTTGATTACTAAGACTACGGCTTCTTCTTTGAACGTGAAAGAAGAGCAGGCTCGCCAATTTATTTTGAAATTTGGTCTCGCCCAAGACAAGGTAGAAGGCCAAGTCTTTAAGGTGCTTGATGGCTTACTTGATAATTTTGCTGCTGAGCTTGTAAAATCCGTTCGTTTCTTCCAGACCAGATATATGAATGCTAAAGTTTCTAGTATTGTGTTGGCTGGTTTTGCTGAAACGGTTCCACTATTTGCTGAATATATCGAAGCCAAAACGCAAATTCCAACGATGCGTGGTAATCCATGGCAATCCGTAAGGTTAACTCCGGCACAACAACAAGCTTTGTCGCAAGTGTCGAGCGAATTCCTGGTAGCGATTGGCCTTGCAAAAAGGAGTAACGACTAATGGCGCGCGAGATTAACCTAGTTCCTGATATTAAAAATGAGATGATCAAGGCTCTGAAGCTGAGGAATTTGATCTTCTTCATTTGTATCGTCGCGGTTGTAGCAAGCCTTGGCGTGGTTGCTTTGCTTGGTTCGATCGTAGGTGGCCAGCAGATTGCACTTGGCAGCAAGGATACGATGCTTAGCGCTTTGTCTAAGAAGGTTAATGGTTATGATGACCTTGGCGACTTTTTGACCATTCGCGACCAAGTAGAAAAACTCGATACGATTTCTAATAACAAGAACGTTTTTTCTAGAACGTTTGGAATTCTCGCTGCATTCCTCCCAACTGGCGCTGATAGAATTACGATTTCAAAACTCAACGTAAACTTGACGGGTGAGAAACCAAAACTATATATCGAAGCACAAGCCAACGCTGAAAAGGCGCCATACATTGATTACAACGTGCTTGATGCTTTCAAAAAGAGCATGCCTTACATGCGCTATGATTATGGCGACTATGTAGATGCTAGCGGCACGGTGATTCCGGCTTATTGTATGATCGAGTCGGATGATCTATATGATCGTACCTATGGTAGCTATGCTTACTGGACGATTGGAGCCGAAGGCTGTAAGAATAGTGAAGATGAAAATGCGAACTATGAATATGAATACTATGACGGTCAGGAAGTAGTAAGAATCTGGCGCACGCCACAATTTGATCTTTGGTATGAGAACGAGAGAATGACTGCTGATGGCGTAATCTTGGATGTACAACACTTTGAAAGTAAATGTATCAAATATTCTCGTGGCGATGATGGCAAATGGACCGAAACCAACGACAAATGCTTGCTAGTGCCAGACGGTGTAGATGGCATCGTGGTGAATGAGTCATCAAACGGCCGCGAATCTTCTGGCGAGTTAGTACTAAGGTTTTCGGCAACTATTACGATTGATCCAGAAGCTTACAAATTTGCCAACAAGCACATGATCGCAATTGCTCCATCTGGCCGCCACAACGTAACCGATTCTTACATCCAAATCCGCGAAATGTTCTCTGAACCTGCAGAAGATTGTTCGGCATCCGATGAGACATGTAAAAAAATTGAAAAGGGAGGGGCTGAGTAATGGCAAAAGAAGTAGCAATTAGCAAAAGATTAAAGATCACTAAAGCACAACAAAACATGTTGTTTGCAGTTTTGATTGCTTCCATCGTTCTTGGTGCCGCGCTCTCGATTTCGATTAACCTCATTAAACGCATTTCGTTTAATGCCGATGTGATTACTGAAAAGGATAAGGCAATTAGCCAATATTCCAAAGTGATTTCGGGTGTTGGCGTTTGTAAGAAACCAAAAGGTTCGGTTTATACTGAGGAAGAATTGAAGAAATGCAATCCAGAAAGCATTACTTTGTCTGAAATTCCAGGTACTCTACGTGCAAATATTTTGCAAGGTCTTGCTTCTAATCCGGCTTTAACTTCGGTTCTAAAAGAAGATGAGGATAGCTGTATTAATTCAAGCACTGGTAAAAATTATACTTATGATGAATTGAATGAAATTTACCAAGCTTCATCTGAAGAAAACCGTGCTGCAGCCTCTGATCTTCTCAAAGCTTGCTCAGCGCTGCGTGTGATCCCAGATGCCTTGCCGGCCTTTAGAAACGAGGAAGCTTTATTGTCGTCGCTTAATAAAATCTTTGATTTGTCTGGTTGGCAACCAGAATCTTTGATGCCGGGCGATTCGGGCACGCAGAAAAATAGTGATGGCTTGCTCTCGATTGGTATGAACTTGTCGGTAGAATCTGACAGTACTGTGACGATGGAAGTTTTGAATAACATGGAACGCTCAATCCGCGAATTTGATTTTAACAACGTCAACGTAGAATGGGCAGAGAATGGCTACCTCAACTTCTCAGCACGCGCATCGGCTTATTATGTAGAGCCAACCACGATTATTGAAACCAGAAAAACAATTAAGGCGGGAGGAAACAAATAATGAAAACTGATTTAGCGACTTCAATTGGCCTAGCAGTACTTGGCGCCGTGGTGGCATTTGTGGTTTGCAATATGTTGTTTGGTGAAATTGAAGATGTGAGTTTTAAGACTATTAGCGGCAAGGTTGACTTGACCCTGCTTGAACCTGACGAAGAAGTGTTTAACTACAAAGCTCTGAACCCAACGGTTGAGGTTTATGTAGGCGATTGCGATGTTGACTCTTATGGCAACTGTATAGGAGATTAGCATGGCGCTTTTAACTAAAGCGACACAAGATAAAATCGTAGAACTCATCGTGAATGAGGGTCTTGCTGATGCTAATTTAGTACAAATTGTACAAAAACGCGTTGACCAGGAAAACAAACCGCTGATTGCAGAACTCATTAATGACAAAGTGATTAATGAGGAAATGGTGGCCCGTGCGACTGCGCAAGTGATGGGCGTGCCTTATGTTGATCTTAAGAATATTCGTTTGGAACAAGACACTCTTTTGAAATTGCCTTGGGACGCTTCACGTCGCACGATGGCGGTGTCGCTGGGCGAAAAAGATGGCATGCTAAATGTGGCGATGCTCGATGCTTCAAACGTGCAAACGATTGACTTTTTGTCTAGCCTTGTTGGAATGCCGATTCGCGTCTGGATGTCTTCGGAAAAAGGCTTAAAAGAAGCTTTGGACCAGTATCGCGGTGACTTTACCTCGGTTAAAGAAGCCGTTAAGACGACTAACGAAGAAATTGCAAAGGATCTTGAAGGCCGTGACGTTAAGACGATTGTACAAGATTCGCCGATTTCAAAGGCTTTGCAAAATATTTTGAGTTATGCCGCTAAGTCGAAGGCTTCGGATATTCATATTGAACCACTTGAGGACATGGTGATTATTCGTTGCCGCGTGGATGGTATGCTGCGTAAGATTATGGAGCTGCCTAAAACGGTGGCGCCGGCCTTGGTTTCCCGTGTGAAGATTCTTGCTAATCTCAAGATTGATGAACACCGTGCTCCGCAGGATGGCCAGTTTACGGTGGCAGTAGAAGGGCAGGAGATTGACCTTCGTATTGCGATTTCGCCGGTAGCTTGGGGCGAGCAGGTAGTGATTCGTTTGCTCGATAAGGAAGGCATGGTGATGCGCGTGAGTGACATGGGCATGACCGGTGGCGCGCTGCGTACGGTGATGGGCGGTTTGCTCAGGCCAAACGGTATGGTACTAACTTCTGGTCCTACTGGTTCTGGTAAAACGACCACGCTTTATGCTTTGATTCAACAGATTAAAAGTGAAGAAATTAATATTGTGACATTGGAGGACCCGGTCGAGTATAAGATGCCGGGCGTGAACCAGATTCAGGTAAACGTGGATGCGGGTTTGACATTTGCGAATGGCCTGCGTTCGATTTTGCGTCAGGACCCTGACGTGATAATGGTAGGTGAGATTCGTGATGAAGAAACCGCGTCTCTTGCTGTGCAGGCGGCTCTTACGGGTCACTTGGTATTCTCGACGCTTCATACTAACTCTGCTGCTGGTATTTTGCCACGTATGTTGGATATGGGCGTGGAACCATACTTGCTTGCCTCCGTGCTCAATACGGTAATTGGCCAGCGTTTGGTGCGTCGTGTGACGGAAAAACGCGAAACTTATCGTTCTTCGGAGCTTGAAACTGAGTCAATTAACGAGATTGTGGGCGATATTTTGCCAAAGGGCCAGGAAGAAGTGGCGGTGGTGAGCGACAAGTTGGGCTATCCAGGCTTGCCGGTAAAGAATGACAATTATTATACCTTGGTGCGCGGTATTGAAACGCGGGAGACGCCGGGTGGTTATGTTGGACGTACTGGTATTTTTGAGGCGATTGAAGTTGATGAGGATATCCAGAAGTTGATTGTGAATCACGCAACGGCAGGCGAGATTATGAAGACTGCAATAGGGAAGGGCGTCGTGACGATGCGCCAGGATGGTATTCTCAAAGTGCTTTCTGGCGTGACGACTTTGGACGAGGTTAACCGTGTTGCGAGTGATCTTGTATAGGAGTATAATAAGGTTATGGAAAACAGTGGGCTAAACACAAACAACGTGAAAATCGAGAACTTACTTGATGAATGCGTGCGCAGAAATGCGTCGGATTTGCACGTGCAATTTGGTTTGCCTCCAGTGCTGCGTATCGATGGCGCTTTGGTGCCGATCGCTGGCATGCCAGCCATGACCGATGAAATGTTGAAGCAAGTGATTTTTGCTACTCTCGATGAAGAACAGCAAAAAATGTATCTTAAAGACAAGGAATTTGACTATTCATTTGCCTTTGGTGATATTGCGCGCTTCCGTGTGAACGCTTTTCATGAGCGCGGTCGCATGGCGGCAGCTTTTCGTTTGATTCCGAACCAGATTAAATCGATTAATGACCTTGGTCTTCCTAATATTATTGAGTCGTTTGCGACTTTCCCGCGCGGGCTAGTGCTGGTGACTGGACCTACGGGTTCTGGTAAATCCACCACGCTGGCAGCTCTTGTTGACAAGATTAACCGTGAGAAATCCGTACACATCGTGACGATTGAAGATCCGATTGAGTTTACGCACAAGTCTAAGCACTCGGTCGTCGTGCAAAGGGAAGTACATTATGATACTTTCTCGTTTGGTGCGGCGCTCCGTTCGGCCTTGCGTGAAGATCCAGATGTGGTGCTCATCGGTGAGATGCGCGACCTTGAAACGATTCAGGCAGCGATTACGATTGCTGAAACTGGTCACTTGGTATTTGCAACGCTTCATACCAACTCTGCTGCGCAATCGATTGACCGTATTATTGACGTTTTCCCAGCTCATCAGCAGCCACAGGTGCGTTCGCAACTTGCTAATATCTTGATGGCGATTTGTTCACAGCGCCTAGTGCCGGCAATTGGTGGTGGACGTGTAGCGGCAGCTGAAATTATGATTGCAAATCCGGCGATTCGCGCTTTGATTCGTGAAGGTAAGACTTTCCAGATTGATACGGCTATCCAAACTGGTGCTGAGCAGGGCATGCAGACGATGGATCGCACTTTGGCGCAATTGGTGCGCACGGGTGTGATTACTTATGATAGCGCGCGCGAGTATGCGGTTGATGTTAATGAACTTGAAAGGTTGATGAGAGGCTAATGAGAAGGTTTGATTACAAAGCAACTGAGCGGGCCTCTGGCAAGAATGTCAAAGGGAGCATCCAGGCCAACGATGAACGTTCGGCTGGCAAGTTGTTGCTCGAGCAGGGTTATATTCCGCAGACGATTGTGCCGCACGATAAGGATGGCGTTTTTGCTAAGTACAAGAATAAGATTCGTGCCAAAGATAGGATTCTATTTACTAGGCAGTTTGCTACGCTGATTGGCGTGGGTTTGCCGCTTGCTGCGAGCCTTCGTAGCGTGGCCGAGCAAACGCAATCTAAGGCGATGAAGGCCGTGATTGAGGAGATTTCGGCTAGTGTGGAAGCCGGTAAATCTTTATATGAAGCATTTTCGCGCCGACCTGACATTTTCAATAACGTGTATCTTTCTTTGATTAAAGCTGGTGAGATGAGCGGCACTTTGGATGTTGCCTTGAGGCGTCTTGCCGACCAAGAAGAGAAGGATGAAGCGATGCTTTCGCGCATTCGTAGTGCTTTGATTTATCCGGCGATTATCCTCGTGGTGATAATCGCGGTGCTCGCATTCATGATGATTGCGGTGGTGCCACAGGTAGATGCGCTTTATACTGATCTCAAGAAGCCTTTGCCTGAACTTACAAAGTTCCTCGTGCAGCTGACGAATTTCTTCGGGGCCTATTGGTGGCTCGTAATGATGCTTTTGATTGCCCTGGTTGGCGGTATTGGTTTTTACTTTAAGAATACTAAGCCAGGTCAAAAGACGCGCGATTCGCTTAAAATACATGCTCCGCTATTTGGCGCTTTGTTTAGGAAGCTTTATGTGTCGCGCTTTGCTCGTACGGCCGAGATGATGTTAGCCACCGGTGTGCCGATGCTTGATTCGATTAAGATTGCGATTGGCGCTGCAAACAACATCGTGGTTGAGGAAGAATATAGCAAGGCACTTGATATTATCAAAGGCGGTAAGCCGCTCTCTGAGGCGATTAAAGACCGCGAATATATGTTGCCGCTGGTGCCGCAAATGACGGCGATCGGCGAGGAGTCTGGCCGCATCGACGAGATGCTTGGTAAGGCCGCGCAGGTGTATGAAACCGAGCTCGACCAGCAGATTAATACGATTTCTACGATGATTGAGCCAATCTTGATGGTGATCATGGCTGGCCTTATTGGCGTAGTGATTGGTGGCACGTTGCTCCCGATTTACTCGCTTGTGACGTCGATCGTATAGGATTAATTCTTGAAAGGGAATCACCATATAATATATGGTGATTTTTTTGATTGGTTTGGGGATGTATTGATGGTGGTATTGCCGGTAGTATAGGCTACAAAAAACTTCCCGCTATGGGAAGTTCTTTGTTTTACTAGCTAGGATTAGTTGTTACCGCAGTAAACACCAGCACCTTCAAGTTTGGTGCGGATAGCGATCTTGCGGCTACCTTCAGCGGTTACTGGATACTCACCGTCGCAGGTTGCGTTGGTGTATATATAGATGTCGCCAACTTTGCCCTCACTGTCAACTTTGCCAGTATAGTCGGTATCTTCACCTGTGCATTTCGCACCGGCGCCACAGTCTACTACCTTTGCAATGTTGTATGTACCACCAGTGGATGGATCTTCAAACGTATCTACGCCACCTAGGGTTAGGTAGTTGCTGATGAAGTTGTTATAGGCGGTCGTAGTAGCTTCTGGAACTTGGCCGCGGTTGTTGGTTTGATATTGACTAAGTTGAGACAAGAATCTCGACATGTCGTTGCGGCGTTGCGTATCACGCTGGCCACGTTGCAAACCTGGGAAGGCGATGAAGACCATAAGGAAGATAAGGCCGGCGATAGCAAGCACGAGCACAACTTCGATGATGGTGAAGCCTTCTTTCGATTTTAGGTTGTTTTTTGTCATGGAAATAATCCTTTCTAGAAAGTTTATTTGTGCTT
Organism: Candidatus Saccharimonadota bacterium; assembly: GCA_017561835.1. Lineage (GTDB taxonomy): Bacteria > Patescibacteriota > Saccharimonadia > Saccharimonadales > Saccharimonadaceae > Nanosyncoccus. Next base: position 17,999 of record JAFZBJ010000019.1, read on the forward strand.
ATTATAAAGTGAAAATTAAAAAAAATCAATGGGCTTATGCTAATATAGAAGTATGAAAATTGGGTTTATGGTATTGATGTTTGTTGTGGGCGCAGTGATGGGCTCGTTTTTGAGCTGCCAGGCCTGGCGATTGAGGTACAAAGAACAGGGAAAGAAGAAACTTGGCAAACGTTCAGTATGCCTTAAATGTGGTAAACAACTTAAATGGTACGACAATATTCCAATTATTTCGTGGTTGATGCTGGGCGGTAAATGTCGTGCCTGTAAGAAACCGATTGGCGCAAGTGAAATCGTGATTGAGCTGCTGTTTGGGCTTGGTTTCTTAGGCTTTGGTAGTACGGTAGATCCGTCAAGCATGAGCGTGATGAACTGGGTAATTTTTGGCTTTATGCTAGCGCTTATTTTAAGCCTAGGCTTTTTGGCAATCTATGACGCTAGATGGAGGGAATTACCACAAGCGGTATTGATTTTTGCCGTAATTTGTGCTATAATAATAGTAATCCTGAAACAATGGAGTTTGTTTTCTGTTGTGGGGTTTTCTTGGGGGCCAATCTTAAATACTTTAGGTGCCGTAGCGATTCTAGGTGGTACTTATCTTGTTTTGTATCTGTTATCCAAAGGTGAATGGGTGGGGGATGGAGACTGGATTTTGGGTTTGGCACTGGGGTTGGCGCTTGGCGATTCGTGGCTAGCGTTGATTTTGCTATTTTTGGCTAACTTTATTGGCTCGATGATAATGTTACCCAAGAAGCAAAAGAAGATCGCCTTTGGGCCATTTCTAGTTGTGGCCTTTATCATTGTGATTACTTTTGCGGAGTTTTTAAGCGGATTTTTATCCGGGAAATTATGGTAAAATAAGAGTATGAAAGTGGGCAAAAAGACTGGAGATACGTTAGTTGAGGTAATGTTTGCGGTGGCGATTTTTTCGATGGTCGCAATCTCTGCAGTTGCCGTGATGAACTCCGGAATGTCCAACGCGCAGGGGACACTTGAGTCGACCATGGCTAGAAACGAAATCGATGCCCAGGCCGAGGCTCTCCGGTTTATCCAGTCTTCCTATGTGGCTGAACGCAGTGACAATAGCAATGAAGGCTATTTTGCCAATTTGTGGCACGCTATTGTGGGCCGAGCAAACGAAGCCACCGATGTGGTAACTAAGTACAATCCAAACAGCTGCCCTGAACTATACTCTATTGAGAACTCAAGGAGTGTGCAAAAACTCAATGGTTTCGTGATTAACGTGCGTAAGATTGGTCTGAGTGATGATGCAACTGAGTCGCTCGTAACAGAGAGCGAGAAGTTCTTCTCACCGTCTACCTACCCGAGAATTATTTATGATGATGACGCGCTGCTCGATAATTTGACCAGTAGCGAGGCGCAACGCGTAGAGGGCATTTATGTGACGGCAGTGCGTGACCCGGGTTCGACCAAGGTGGAAGAGAACGTCGTAAAGGGCTCGGTTTATTATGATTTTTATATTCGCACTTGTTGGTATGTATCGGGCAAAAGCGTTCCGAATACGATTTCTACCGTGATTCGGTTGTACGATCCGGATATGATTGCGCCAAGTGAATAATTATTTGGTTTCGCTGTGATATTTCTCGTGGATTTCGCGTAGGTGAGCATCCGTGACGTGGGTGTAGATTTGCGTGGTGGAAATATCGGCGTGGCCGAGCATGGATTGGACGGCACGAAGATCGGCGCCGTTCATTAGAAGGTCCGTTGCAAAAGAGTGACGCAAAGTGTGTGGGCTGACGTGCTTGGTGATGCCGGCCATGCGGGCGTATTTTTCGACGATGCGCTCGACGCTGCGCGGGGTGAGGCGGCGGAAGTTGCCGGAAGTATCCACGGATTGCTGGTTTTTGCTGTTGTTCAAGAAGAGGGCTGGCAGGGAATCGGTGCGGGCGCCGAGGTATTCGGCGATGCGGTCGGCGGCAGCTTCGGAGATGAAGATTGGGCGGTCTTTTTGACCTTTACCACGGACTACGAATTCGCGGCGTTCGAGATTAATGGAATCGCGGTTTAAATTGATAAGCTCGGAGACACGGAGGCCGCCAGAGTAGAGTAGCTCAATAATAGCGCGGTCCCTAAGACCGGATTCGGTAGAAAGATCAATTTGGTTTAGCATATCTTCGACTTCGTCAAAATGTAGGAAGGTGACTTGCTTGCGAACTACATGAGGAAGCTCAATTAGGGAAGGATCAAGCGATTTGATGCCGCGGCGGGAAAGATATTTGAAAAAGCCACGCAGAGCAATTAAATGATAAGCCTGGGTGATGGTTTTTAGGCCGTCGCCATCTTTTGGCGATTCGTAGCGGTTGAGTTTGAGACGATATTTACGGAGGACCTCGGCGTCAATCATGTTTGGCTTAGGGTCGGTATTTAAAATATCGGTGATAATCTCAAGGAAGCGCTCGAGGTAAAGGCGGTAGTTTTCGATGGTTTTTGGCGAGCGGCCAGATTCAATTTCGAGATGCTCAAGAAATTCTTCGATGAGATCAGAGATATACATGGTTTTATTATAACACCCGAGTATGGTATAATTGCCAAAAGCTAAAAGGAGAAAATATGGCAGAATCAAAAGCAAAAGACTATATTCAGCGTACGCTTGTGGTTTTGAAACCAGACACAGTGCAACGTGGTATTATTGGCGAGATTATTCAACGCTTTGAACGTGTTGGCCTTAAGATCGTTGGTATGAAGATGGTCATGCCAGATGAAAAACTTTATCGCATGCACTACGAAGATATCGGTAAAATGATTACCCGTCGTGGCGAACAAGTTTTCCGTTACAACGTCGAATACATGATGACCGGTCCTGTGGTGGCTATGGTACTTGAAGGTGTTGAGGCACAACCACTCGTTCGCAAGATCGTTGGCCCAACCGAACCAAAATCCGCTGAGATGGGCACCATCCGTGGCGACTTCTCACACATGAGCTTTGGTTATTCTGACGCTAAGGGCACTGGTGTTCCTAACTTGGTACACGCTTCTGGCTCTCTCGAAGAAGCCAAGGCTGAGATCGACCTTTGGTTCAATGCAAACGAGCTTTACGATTACTCAGATCTTAACGAAAAATACACTCGTTAATCAAAAAAGAGCCCCGCGGGACTCTTTTTTATTGTAATGTAATTACGATTTCTTTTTCTTTATATTCGTTTCTGCTCGCGTATTTTACTTTGAGAGTAACGGTGTCGCCGTGTTGTTTTTTATTCAAAACTTTGCGGATGGTTTCGAGGGAAGTTACTTTGTTGCCTTCGATTTCGGTGATGATGTTGCCGATTTCGAGGTCGGATTTTTCGGCGTTACCACCAGGGGTAATGGCGGACACATAGAAGCCTTCTGGTAGTCTGTAGCTTGCGATGTTGCCGGAGTTTGTCATGTAACCTTCGATGCCAAGAGTGAGTTCTTTGTCGTCTTCGCCTTTGATGAGGCTAACGATGAGTTCGGTAACGTCGGAGATTGGAATGGCAAAGCCCATGCCTTCGATGCTCGCACTGGTGCTGGTGCCGGATTGTGAATATTTAGCGGAGTTGATACCGATGACTTCGCCTTTGCTATTAAGAAGGGCTCCGCCGCTGTTGCCGCCGTTGATGGCTGCATCAGTTTGGATCATTTCTTGGGTGTAATCTTCGGTGGTGACTTCGCGGTTCAAAGCACTGACTACACCGATAGTGACGGATTGGCCGTAGCCGAGGGCGTTGCCGATGGCGATGACGCCGTTGCCGACTTTGAGTTTGGTGCTGTCGCCGAGGGTAGCGATCTTGATTTTGCTTAGAGTTTCGTTTTCGATACTGTTCTTACTAACAGTCACGATGGCGATGTCTTTTCTCTTTGATACGCCTTTGATGGTGGCGTCATAGCTTTTGTCGTCGATAAATTTTACAGAGAGCTCGCTAGTGTCTTTAACCACGTGGTTGTTGGTGAGAATATAGAGATTTTCGTCATCTTCGGCGACGATTACGCCAGAGCCGGCGCCTTCGGTGGTGTAGCTTCTAGGGGTGTTGCTACCAAAGAAGAAATCAAACAGACCAGAATTAACAGAATTAATAACAGTTTTGCTGGTGATAGCTACGATGGATGGCATGACTTCGTCGACAACTTCGGAAACATCAGTAATATATACGCCGTCTGTTTTAACGGTGATGGTGTCAGTATGCTGAATTTTAACTTTTTCTTCTTTTGATGTGGTTGGATTAAAAATGAAGTCGAGTTTGCCAGTGGTGTAGGCCCAGACGCCGGCGCCAGCAACGATGGTGAGAAGAAGTAGGACAATAATAATCTTGTAACCTAGGTTGCGGTGTTTCTTAGGCTTGTCGGCCTTAGGGGTTTCTTCGACTTTTTCGATTTCTACGGGTTTTTCTTTTATGGTTTTATCGCTCATTGTGCCTCCTAATAGTAGTTTAGTTATTGAATATTAAACGAAACTGAATATGTATATATTATACGACGAAAAATAGTTAATGGTGCGAGTTTGGCTCGCTGCGCGAGCCAATTCGCCTTCGGCGAGCGAACGCTGCGTTCGCCTCACACTTTTCTGGTGACAACGCCAGCTCGCTTCGTTCGCTGGCTAGGGTCACCTGCGAATACTCAAAAAAAGAAGAGTAAGCTCTTCTTTTTTTTCGTATTCTTGGTGACCCTTGTGGAATCGAAGTGGAACGACCTCGTAAGTGATATTTACCGTATTAAGAGGATAGCCTCTGTTGTGATTTTCTATACCACTCC
>JAFZBJ010000020.1 GCA_017561835.1 Candidatus Saccharimonadota bacterium
CTCCCCAATAACCCTTCGCCAGCTTGAGCACCTTGCGGCGTTTCTTATGGGCGTTCACAGCCCTCTTAATGCGTGCCATAGTTTCATCCTCCTTCTTTTTTTAGATGTGGCAACAATAGTTACTCTTCTTATTATACACCAAATAAGCATAATTGTCAAGAGCCATAAAGGGAAAGCAGAAAAAAGGCAGGTATAAAACCTGCCTCTTTGGGGTGAAAAACATGAAATTAAGGCATATCGCCGGGTTTTTCGATAATTCCGTCGATAAATCCATACTTCAGAGCATCCTCCGGCAACATATAAAATTCCTTACGCTCAAACTTAGCATACTCTTTTTCGGTCATCTTGCTATGTTTTAAAACATAGGGCTTAACAACGTCTTTCTCGCAACGCTTCTTAAAGTCTGCGTAATCGAGGAACTTGTTTGTAGAATCTGTACCGCCCACCCCGCCATCGTGTAACAAAAATTGCGTGTAAGGCAGTGCAAAACGCCTATCACCGGCTAAGCTAATCATAAACGCCATTGACATACATCTGCCAAAACTAACTATGTCGACGGGTGTTTCACTAGTCTGAATTGCCCCAATCAAAGCATATCCCTCGGCAGTATCGCCACCGCCCGAATTGATAAAAATCACAATTCGTTTCCGATCCTTAGGATCAATGCCCTGATCTTCCTGGTTAATCCGTATGATTTCACGCGCAATCCTTGATGCATTAGATTCATCACATACGCCATCCTCGCCGGACGGGGTAATTTCTCCAATAAGATGAAATCTTCGATTTTGGCAGTCCAGATAAAACTGGTAGTCGCATAAGTCAGTGGTCACATTAAAATTAATAGTGCCGTTCAATTCGTTCGGTAACGTGATCATGCTATCACCTCCTAATTGTCAAGAGCTACCCCTATAAACGGAGCGCATATTAATTTTAACAGAGAAGCTTGCATTTTGCAAGAGTATGTAGTATAATTAGCGAGTTACTAAATTAATGAAACAGCTATGGGAGGTTTCCTGCTCGCATTGCGAGGCCGATGCCCATAGTATAAGGAAAGGAAATCATATATGACCGTAAGTGTCGATATGAAAGCTTTGCTCGAAGCTGGTGCCCATTTTGGCCACAAAACGAGCCGCTGGCATCCAAAGATGGCCCCTTACATTCACAGTAAGCGCCAAGATGCCCATATTATTAACCTCGAGAAAACCGTAGAAGGCCTCGAAAACGCTTTGCCAAAGATCACCGAAATCGTGAAAAATGGCAAGAAAATCCTCTTTGTAGGTACCAAGAAACAGATGAAAGACACCGTTAAGGCTGCCGCTGAATCTGTTGATATGCCTTACGTTACCGTACGTTGGGTTGGTGGTACTCTTACTAACGTCGAAACCGTTAACCGCCAAATCAAAAAAGTAAAAGACCTTGAGCGCCGTATGGCCTCTGGCGAACTCGAAAATCGCTATTCTAAGCTCGAAGTTCAACGCTATCAAGAGGAAATCGACCTCTTGAACGAACGCTACGGCGGCATCAAAGAGATGAACGAGCAACCAGCCGCTATCATCGTAGTTGACGCTATTGAAGACAAGAACGCTATCAAAGAAGCTAACGGTCTTCACATCCCAGTCTTTGCAATCACCGACACCAACGTCGATCCAACCAATATCGACTACGTGATTCCAGCAAACGACGATGCACTCAAGGCTGTTAAACTCATCCTTGATTACTTCGTCGAAGCTATCAAAGAAGGTAAAAAATAATTAGGAGGCAAAAATGGCTGAAATTTCCATTGAACAAATCAAAAAACTTAAAGAGCTCTCTGGTGTTGGCTTGACCGACGCTAAAAACGCTCTCGTTGAAGCCGATGGTGACTTTGACAAAGCCCTCGACGCTATGCGTAAAAAAGGCTTGACCAAAGCCGAAAAACGCGGCGATCGCGAAACCCGCGAAGGTCTAGTTGAATCTTACATTCACGACGGCCGCCTTGGTGCTATCGTCGAAGTTAACTGCGAAACTTCTTTCGTAGCTAAAACCGATGAATTCAAAACTTTGGCTCACCAAATCGCTATGCAAATTGCCTCTATGAACCCACTTTATGTAAGCGAAGCAGACATCCCAGAAGATGTTAAAGAAGCCAAAATGAAAGAGCTCGAAGCTAACTTCAAGGGCCCAGAAAACATGAAAGCTCAAATTCTCGAAGGCCAAGCTAAAAAAGCTTTTGCCGACAAGGTTTTGTTGAACCAACCATACATCTTGGACGACACCAAAACTGTTGAGCAATTCATCAAGGAAGCTATCGCAAAGACCGGTGAAAACATCACTGTTCGCCAATTCAAACGCATTGAGCTTGGCGTTACTGAGTAATATAGGCAAGAATTAGAGAATTTCTTAAACTGACTTATAAACCTGTAAAAAACACAGCAGTACACGAAATTCGAAAAGCAAAATTGAACCCTCCTTTTGGAGGGTTCTTGCTTTTCTCATTCGGTACATGCTGTATTTTTTACGTTTATAAATCTGGTAAATGTTTAAGAAATTCTCTAATTCTTGCCCACATTGTTCAGGCGCCAAGCTCTCTGTTTTAATTGACTTTTTTGGTGTTTTATGCTATAATTAACAAAGAAGTTTCGTAATATTCCTTTTTTTATTGCCAGCTTCAAAAATATGCCGGCGGGCATTAAACGCAGGAGGAATACGTCATGGCGTATCCTAAGGAATTAACAGCAAAACTATTGTTTTGCATGCTGACGCCCGAAACTATTATGTACCTTTTCAACTCCTGTGCGAGCGGAAAAGATGGCGGTACAACTACCGCTAGTCTCGCCATCGAAGAATTGGCCGCTCGCGGAATGCTCGACCAAATCGACGCTGGCAAAGTAAATCCCCTCATCCTTGATGAGTACAACGCTCTCAAAGAGCGCGGGTGCCACGATAATGTCTACCCAACCGTAGAAGATATGCTATGTGACATAGTCCGCAAAACCAGCGAAATCGCCGGCAAAGCCGGAGAAATGAGCGAAATAGGCACTTTCACATTTGACGAATTGTGTAAAGCGTTCTTCGAAATTGGCGCCGCCGCCAGCCCATTAATAAGAATGGCTGAAGAATATGGCGTAAACATGTTCGAGGAATCGGCATCGGAGTAATCACATTTTGGAATCGGCGCACTAAACAGTGCGCCTTTTTCTTGTTTAATAGATTAAAAACTGAAACTAAAATATGCATTCTGAGCGAGCCGGAATTTTTACTAACATTTCCGGACAAAAAACTACGCGACGTTAGTCGCATCTGTAGTCTTTTTGCTCCGCGAAACGTTGTAAAAATTAAAACCGCGCGAGCGAAGCGCATATTTTGGTTTTAGTTTTTAAGATGTTATAATAGTAAAAAGGAGTTTATATGTTTGATACTAATGAAGACAAGAAAAAAATGACTGCCGTCGTCGACCGCTTCAAAGAAGAAATGAAGAAGGTTCGCACTGGCCGCGCTCATCCTGATATGTTAAGCAGCATCAAAGCCGAGGTTTATGGCCAATTTATGCCATTAAACCAAGTCGCTAACGTCACCGCTGCCGATGGTACACTTCTCGTGATTACCCCATTTGACCCATCCACCATCCAAGCCATCGCCGCCGCCATTCGTAACGACCAATCACTTGGCTTAAATCCTGCCGATGATGGCCGCGTAATTCGCGTGCCAATCCCACCACTCACCGAGGAACGCCGCAAAGAAATCGTTAAAACCGCTTCCTCTAAGGTTGAAGAAGCCAAAGTTGCGATTCGTAACATCCGCGAAGATGCTCGTAAAGCTATCAAAATCGCTACCGAGCTCTCTGAAGATATCAAAAAGCGCGCCGAAAAAGAAATCGACGACATTACCAAGGAGTTCTCTGACAAAATCGACGCTGAGTTCAAGCTCAAGTCCGATGAAATCATGAAAATATAGTCATGGAAGAAACGATTAAACACATCGGCATTATCGCCGATGGTAACCGCCGTTGGGCTCGCGAACGCGGGTTACCAACCCTCGAAGGGCACAAAAAGGGCCTCGACGCCGTCGAGAGCCTGATTGAGGCTGCCGGCAAAAAACAAATTCCTTATCTTTCGTTTTATCTTTTTAGTACCGAAAACTGGAACCGCTCCGAAGAGGAAGTTTCGTACCTCATGAAACTCTTGTCTGATCGCATTGGCTCGCTCGCCAAAAAAATGCAGAAAAACAACATCCGTCTCTTAGTGCTTGGCGCCCGCGAACCGGTAAGCCCGGCTCTGCTTAAAAAACTCGACGACGCCGTAGCTCTCACCAAAGATTGCACCGGTACCACCGTGGGATTCTGTTTTAACTACGGCGGCAAGCAGGAAATTGCCGACGCCGTGAACGAAGCCTTAGCTGCCGGCGAAAAAATCACGCCAGAAACCATCGAAAATCACTTGTACGCTCCAGAAATTCCAGCCTGCGACCTGATCGTCCGCACCAGCGGTGAGCAACGTTTGTCTGGCTACATGCTTTGGCGCTCATCCTATGCCGAGCTTCTATTTGAGCCAAAATATTTCCCAGCTTTAGATGGCTCCGACCTCGACCACTTCATTGACGAGTTCAAAAATCGTCAAAGACGCTTTGGCAAATAATGCTATAATAAACTTATGGATATTTTTGTTGGAGTTATTGTTGGTCTTTTAGTCCTGATGCTCCTCGTGACCGCACACGAGTTCGGTCATTTTATTGCCGCCCGCCGAAACGGCGTCAACGTGCTCGAATTTGGTATCTGTTTTCCGCCACGTCTTGCCGCTTGGGTAAGAGATCCAAAAACCAAAAAATGGCATCGTTTGCCAAAATCTGAATGGAAAAAGCCGCAAAAAGGCCTGATTTTTAGTCTCAATCTTTTACCGGTAGGTGGTTTTTGCCAGATGGATGGCGAATCCGCCAGCGACACGCGCGACCACACTTTTGGCAAGGCCAGCTTTTGGAAGAAAACCAAAATCCTCTTTGCCGGCGTAGCCATGAACTGGCTAGCTTCCATTCTAATCCTCACGATTTTGGCCTGGACCGGCATGCCAACCTTCATCGAAAACCAATTTACTATCGAACCAGACACACGCCGCGACAACGAACCAGTTATGATTGAAAGCGTGCTCGACGATTCGCCGGCCGCCAAAGCCGAACTTAAAAGCGGCGATAAAATCTTGAAAATCGGCGAAACCACCATCATTACTCCAACCGACGTCAACACTTTTAACCAGGCCCACGCCGGGGAAGAAGTCACCTACACAATTGATCGTAACGGCGAAAAATTAGACATCAAAGTTGCTTTGAATTCTAGCGAAAACACCCCGCTACTTGGCGTGTCAATGTCCGCCAAGCAATCGCTTAGCTACTCAAGCTGGTCCGCACCACTCGTGGGCGTAGGGCTCACCGTCCAACTTACCGGCGAAACTTTTAAAGGCGTTGGACAATTAATTGGCAACCTATTCTCAGGCGTCTTTAGCCAGTTCAGCTTCAACGACGCAGACCGCGAAGCCGGCCGCGCCGCTTTGTCGGACGCTTCAGACCAAGTCTCCGGCCCAGTTGGCATTATCGGCCAAATCTTCCCAACCTTCACCTCGGCTGGCGCCACCAACGTCGCCTTTCTGGCCGCACTCATCTCGATTTCACTCGCCTGTATGAACGTTATTCCTATCCCAGCTCTCGATGGCGGCCGCTGGCTCCTCATCGCCATCTTTAAGCTCCGCAAAAAAGAGCTCACCAAAGAAACCGAAGAAAAAATCGTGGCTCGCGCTTTTCTGTTCTTGCTAATTCTATTCGTATTAATCACCGTCCTGGACATAAAGAGGTTCTTCTAATGAAAAATTGGCCAGAAAAATTCGAGAACTTCAGAAAAAAGCACCCGGTGCCGAAAAAACTCCGCACGCCGCTCGCAATTTTATCGCTACTTTTGTGGGCTTCGGTCGCATCGATTGGTGCGCAATATCTCATCGGCTACAGTCTGCTTTGGATCGTTGGCGCAGACACTTTAAGAACCAATTTGTTTAACGTAATTTACCAAGTGCTAACTTATGCTCTCACGGTTTTCTTGGTAATTTATATTCCTTATAAAATCTCCAAAAAGGGCAAAACCACGCGCGAGGAAATCGGCCTCAAAGGCTGGCCAACTTGGACAGATATCTGGCTTTCGCCACTTGGCTTTATCGCCGCAACACTAATCGCCATGGCGCTCGCTGCGCTCTTTAGTCTCTTTCCGTGGTTCAACGCCAGCGAGGCTCAAGACCTTGGCTACACTACCTTGCTTTATGGCGGCGACCGCATCCTTTCATTCATCGCCACCGCCATCATCGCGCCAATCACCGAGGAAATCGTGTTCCGCGGCTGGCTCTACGGCAAAATCCGCTCCCGTCTTAATATGTTCGCTTCGATCTTTATTGTGTCACTGCTATTCGGTCTCGTACATATACAGTGGAACGTGGGTGTCAACGTATTCGCCACTTCCATCGTACTATGTGCTCTGCGCGAAATGACCGGCACCATCTACTCCGGCATCCTGGTGCATATTATCAAGAATGGTATAGCGTTTTATTTAGTCTACGTTATGGGCATTGGCTTATAAAGGCCGCTAAACCACTATTTTTGAGGACCATAAAGACTTGGCCAGAGCGGCCCGCTCGCCGAAGGCGTAGCGAAGCGCCTGCGTGTCCTCAAGAATAGTGGTTAGCGGCCCTTTATGATATAATGTACATTATGAAACTATCTAAAACGTTTATTAAGACCTTGCGCGACGCGCCAAAAGACGAAACCGCCAAATCGGCCGGTTATTTGATTCGCGCGGGATTTATTTATAAAGAAATGGCTGGTGTTTATGACTACTTGCCACTTGGGCTTAAAGTCATCGAAAACATCAAAGACATTATTCGCGACGAAATCAACAAAATTGGCGGCCAAGAAGTTTTGATGTCCGCTTTGCAAAACCCTGAACTCTGGCAAAAAACCGACCGTTGGGACGACCAAAAGGTTGATATCTGGTTTAAAACCGAACTTTCCGCCGGTGGTGAACTAGGCCTTGCCCCAACTCATGAAGAGCCAATCACAAACCTCGTCAAAACCTACGTCAAAAGCTACAAAGATTTGCCTTTGGCCGTTTACCAGTTCCAAACCAAATTCAGAAACGAGCTTCGCGCCAAATCTGGCATCATGCGCACCCGCGAATTTATCATGAAGGACCTTTATAGTTTTCACACGTCCGAAGAAGATTTAGATCGTTTTTACCACGAAGTCGAAGGCGCCTACTCGCGCATTTATGACCGCCTCGGCCTCGGCGACGACACCTACGAAACCTTTGCTTCTGGCGGCGTGTTCTCCAAATATTCTCACGAATACCAAACCTTTATCCCGGTGGGCGAAGACACCGTTTACTACAACACGGACCGCTCCAAAGTTTTGAACGAAGAAGTCTTGCAAGACGACGTCCTAGCTGATCTTGGCGTCAAAAGAGAAGAGCTCGAGAGCACCCGCGCTGCCGAAGTAGGCAATATCTTTAAACTAAAATTCAAATATTCTGAGCCTTTAGGCCTCAAAATCTCTAACGAAAACAACGAGATGCAAAACGTCTACATGGGCTGCTACGGTATTGGCGTATCCCGCGTAATGGGCGTGATTGCCGAAAAATTCTGTGACGACAAAGGTCTCGTCTGGCCAGCAAACATCGCTCCATACAAGTGCTACCTCATTGCCATCGGCGACGAAGGCATCAAACTTGCCGAGCAAATCTATGCCGCTCACGAAAACGACATTATCTTTGATGACCGCGCCGCCCGCCCAGGCGAAAAATTCGCCGACGCCGACCTCATGGGTATCCCATACCGCGTCGTTATCTCTGATAAAACTTTGGGCGAAAACGCCATCGAGGTCACCAACCGCAAGACTGGCGAGTCTAAATTAATCCCAGCCAGCGAGCTTGAAAAGTTATTGACAGATTAGTCGTTTTCCTTTAAACTGAATACTGTTAACTGTGGAGTAACCATGATTAAGAAGAGTATTAATCTTACTGCTGAAGGCAAAAAAGAACTCGAAAAAGAGCTTGATGATTTAATTAAAGGCCGCCCAGCCATCGCCGAGCGCATTGCTACGGCGCGTGCTTTTGGCGATCTTTCCGAAAATGAAGAATATAGCTCCGCCAGAAACGAGCAAAAAATTGCCGAAGGCCGCATTCTTGAAATCCAAGAAATCTTGAAAAACGCCAACATCATTAAAGGCAGCAAAGGCGACAAAGTCACCCTTGGCACCACCGTCGTGCTTGATATGGGTGGCCGCAAAACCGAATACACCCTCGTTGGCCCAACCGAAGCTAACCCTCTAGAAGGGAAAATTTCAAACGAATCCCCAATCGGCAAGGCCGTCTTTGGTCGCAAAGCCAAAGAATCCTTCGATTTTAACGGCAAAACCGTCAAAATCCTCGAAGTTAAATAATTTAAAGCATGAAAAAGCCGCGTGTATCACGCGGCTTAGGAACTATACCAAAATAAGGTACGTAAACCAGCAAACTATCAATTCGATAGCAGCAGTAGAGAAAACGGCGCAAATGGCTTTCAAAACAAAGAGCTTCTTTTTTTGAAGATTTTTTCTTAGAGCGTTTTCTAGAATCTTCTTCAATCTGATCGAATGCTATCGCTGCAATTATAATCGACGCGACGCCACAAAGCGCAATTAAAAGCGGCCAACTTTTTGACACAGCGGCAAAAACCACCGGAAAAGCTAGCAAAATTGAAGAAAATCTCATCGCTGGATAGATTGTGCTTTTTCCGACATCGTCCTTGATTCTTTTAAATCCCAAGTGAAGCAACCAAGCAAACCAGGCCGCAAACACAACATAGCAAACTGCCATTACAATCACCCAAGTCATAAAAACACCTCCTTATTTTTGCACCATTACCCAAAACTCCTTTAACCATCGCACATATGCGACGATTAACCGAAGCAGCAATATGAACCCCAATATAGCAAGTGACGCTATGATAACTACGAGAGTTGGCTTAAAGTAGGCTTTCCAGCCAAAATGCCAAATGGCAAGGCCAACCGACGTCAAAAAAACGGGTGCGAAAAGCGTAGTATAAAGCGCCGATCGCCAGGTTGATTCAGTCTTAATGGCAATAACCAAAAAACATAGTGCGATTATAGAGCAAGCTACTACCGCATAAAACGGGATGTTTCTTACTTTCATAGGCCAAGCACTCTGCCAGTCTGACAAGTTGGCGAAGATAGCAGCTATTGCGTGAAACGTCATAAGTATCACACATACCGCCATCACGACCGGATTTCGGTTCATGTCAACTTTGTGCCAATGAACTTGCGACGAGACCGCTACCGTTAAAAAACCTCCAAAAAGAAACGTCGCCGCTGCTAATGCACTATAACGAATTACCTCACCAACAATCATTAAAAACCCCTCCTTCTCTATTTGTACATGTGCTAAAACCATCTTGTGAACAAAAAATGGTAAGTTCCTCTTTTAATTATACCTTATAACAGGGGTAATGTCAATCGCGGCCAAAGTGTGTTATAATATATTTATGTTATTAGAAGACTATCGCAACGAAAGACTCAAAAAACTTGAAGAGATAAAAGCCCGCGGCATCGATCCGTATCCGGCTAAATCTTATCGCAACACCAAAATTTCCGACATCATCGACCATTTTGATGAAAAAGCCGGCCAAGAAGTTATCGTGGCTGGGCGCATTGTCGCTATCCGTTCTTTCGGCAAACTAGTCTTTCTAAAAATCCGCGATTACTTTGGTGAAATCCAAATCTTTATGAAGGCTGTTGACGAACAGCCAGCAGGCCTCTTTGGCGCAAAAGATGTTCGCTTGCTTGATACTGGCGACTTCATCGAAACCAAAGGCACCGTTGATAAATCCCAAACCGGTGAAATTTCCGTCTTTTCTAACTTTGTGCGCTTGCTCACCAAATCGCTCCGTCCACTTCCTGAACAATTCACCAACAAGGAAGAGCGCTACCGCCGCCGCTACGTTGATATGAACGTCAACCGCGAGGTGCGCGACCGCTTGGTACGCCGATCCAAATTCTGGCAGGCCACACGCGATTTCATGAACGCCCACGGCTTTATCGAGGTCAACGTGCCAGTCTTGGAGCACACCACTGGTGGTGCTGACGCTACACCATTTGTTACCCACATCAATGCATACGACGAAGATTTATATCTTCGCATTTCCCATGAATTACCATTGAAGCGCTTGCTCGGTGGTGGATTTGAAAAAGTCTACGACATTGGCCCACGCTTCCGTAACGAAGGCGTCGACGACGAGCATTTGCCAGAACACATCGCCTTTGAATCTTACGCCGCCTACGATAACTACGAAGACGGTATCAAACTTTACGAAGAAATGATCAAATATGTCGCCAAAGAAACTTGGGGCACGCTCAAATTCCACGTTGGTGGTTTTGATATCGACCTCGAAGGTGAATGGCCACGTGTTAAATATTCCGATCTTTTGAAAGAAAAATATAACGTTGACGTCTTCAACCCAGACCGCGCCCAACTTCTCCAAATTCTAAAAGACAACGGCGTAGAAGTAAAAGAAGGCGTCTCGACCAGCCGCCTCATCGACGATGTCTGGAAACTCATCCGCAAAACTTCCGCTGGCCCATACTGGCTCGTTGAAGAGCCATTGGCTTTAAGCCCACTTGCTAAAGTTTCACCAGAAAACCCACTCGTTACTGAGCGCTTCCATCCAATCATTGCTGGCACCGAAATGGGCAACGGTTACTCTGAGCTTAACGATCCGTTGGATCAACTTAACCGCTTCAAAGAACAACAAGCCGCACGCGACGCAGGCGACGACGAAGCTCAAATGCTCGACCAAGACTTTGTCGAGATGCTTGAATATGGTATGCCGCCAGCCTGTGGTTGGGGCAATAGTGAACGTAACTTCTGGTTGCTAGAGGGTGTGCCTGGCCGTGAAGCCGTACCATTCCCGACCATGAAAGAAAAAGAATAATCGGTGGCAAAATTCGAACTAGTTTCTAAGTATAAGCCAACCGGCGACCAGCCAGAGGCTATTAAGGCTCTCACAAAGGGCCTAGAAGCTGGTATTAAAGAACAGACTCTGCTTGGTGTTACTGGCTCAGGCAAAACCTTCACCATGGCCAATATTATTCAAAATATCGGCAAACCAACCCTGATTCTCGCCCACAACAAAACCTTGGCCGCCCAACTATATTCGGAGTTCCGCGAATTCTTTCCTAAAAACGAAGTTCACTATTTTGTGAGCTATTTTGATTACTACCAGCCAGAAGCCTACATTGCTTCAACCGATACCTACATCGAAAAAGATTCCGCCATCAACGACGAAATCGACCGTTTGCGCCACGCCGCCACCGAGGCTTTGTTAACTAGGGACGACGTGATTATAGTGGCGTCCGTATCCTGTATTTATGGCATTGGTTCGCCAGCCCACTACACCGAAATGTCGTTGCCGCTTTGGCAAACCGAATCCGGCTGGACCGACGCCGACAAAAAACCAATCACTCAGGACGCTTTTGTGCGCCGCTTAATTAACATGCAATATCACCGCAACGACCTCGCCTTTGAACGCGGCAATTTCCGCGTGATGGGCGACACTATCGACCTTTTCCCGGCCAATGGTGAGTTCGCCTACCGCTTTGAATTTGGTTTTGATACGCTCGAAACCGTAAAGATCGTCGACCCTTTGACTTTTGATGTACGTGAAACGCCGAACCACATCCACATCTTTCCAAACACCCACTACGCCACGCCAAAAGAACAACTAGACAATGCCCTGGTTGCCATTCAAAAAGAATATGAGGAGCGCGTAAAGTTCTTTGAGAAACATCACAAATATCTCGAAGAACAGCGCCTCACCCAGCGCACCAAATACGACCTTGAAATGCTAGAAAGCACTGGTTTTGTGAAGGGAATTGAAAACTATTCACGCCACCTAGAAGGCCGCAAAGCCGGCGAACCACCATACACTTTGCTCGACTTCTTCCCGAAAGATTTCTTGTTGATCGTAGATGAGTCGCACATGACCTTGCCACAAGTGCGCGGCATGTATAACGGTGATCATGCCCGTAAAGAAGTACTCGTAGAATACGGCTTCCGTTTGCCAAGCGCGCTCGACAACCGCCCACTCACCTACGGCGAATTCCAAAGCAAAATCAACCAAGCAATTTACGTTTCCGCAACTCCTGGCGATTACGAACTTGAGCATACGCCAAAACCAGTTGAGCAAGTAATTCGCCCAACCGGCCTGCTTGATCCAGAAGTAGAAGTCCGCGCCACCGATGGTCAAATTGACAATTTGATGGAAGAAATCGACCAGCGCATCGCCAAAAAGCAGCGTGTGCTCGTAACCACGCTCACTAAGCGCATGGCCGAAGACCTAACCGACCACTTTAAAGAACGCGGTCTCAAAGTGGCCTACATTCATTCCGATATCGACACTTTGGAACGTAGCGACATTCTGCGCGACCTTCGCGCCGGCGTTTATGACGTACTCGTGGGTATCAACCTGCTCCGCGAGGGGCTCGATCTTCCAGAAGTCTCGCTTGTTGCAATTCTGGATGCCGATAAAGAAGGTTTTCTGCGCTCTGAGTCCGCTCTCATCCAAACCATTGGCCGCGCCGCCCGCCACGTTGAAGGCAAAGTTATCATGTATGCCGACCACATCACCGAAAGTATGGAGCACGCCATCGAAGAAACCAACCGCCGCCGCGCCATCCAAAAAGAATATAATTTCAAACACCACATCACGCCAACTTCTGTCGAGAAGGAAATTAGCATGGGCCTTCGCGCCATCATTCCAGAAAAGATGAAGGAAGATAAACTAGACCTTAAGAAAGTCCCACAAGAAGAGTTGCCAAAGCTTATTAAAGAGCTCACCAGCCAAATGCAACTGGCCGCCGCCAACCTCGAATTCGAGAAGGCCGCCACCATCCGTGACAAAATCGAAAAGATTAAAGAATTCCTAAAATAATGCTATAATTATAAGCATGAACGGGATGGGCATCACTGATATCGAAACCTTATCCAAGATTCAGAGGCGCGTGCGTGCATGCGACTATCTTTCTGTTGCCCAACTTTATCTAAAAGACAACTTCCTATTAGAGCGTCCACTTGCAGCGGATGACATTAAACCGCGTCTACTCGGCCACTGGGGCACCTGCCACGGTATCAACGTCGCCTACGCCAACCTCAAAGAAAACTTCAAAAACGATCCGAATTTTTCCTTTATTTTAGGCCCTGGCCACGGCTTTCCAGCACTCCAAGCTAACCTATTTTATGATGGCGACCTCTTAAAAGTCGACGAAAAAGCCACTCTAAATTACGGCGGCCTTGCCTATATTTGTAAAAACTTTTCTTGGCCAGACGGTTTTCCGTCCCACGCTAGCCCATTCACGCCAGGCGTCATTACTGAAGGTGGGGAATTAGGTTACGCTCTCGCCAACGCCTATGGTGCTGCGCTTGGCCACCCAGAAAAAACCATCGCCGTTCTGATTGGCGACGGCGAACTTGAGACCGCCACCGCACTAGACTCTTTAAACCTCAAGAACATCCTAGGCGGCAGAAACAACGGTAAAATCCTACCAATTTTACACCTCAACGGCTACAAAATTTCCGCTCCAACCATTTA
>JAFZBJ010000021.1 GCA_017561835.1 Candidatus Saccharimonadota bacterium
ACTTTGAACGGCGAAATTTCCGACAAAGATTTCGAAGCTGCTAAATCCTACGCCCTTGGCCGCTTCCAAATGGGTGCCCAAACCGTAGGCCAAATCGCCGATTACTATGCCGAAAACTATTTCTTAAACGAAACCATCGAGCACTACGAAAATATGCCAAATCTAATTTCTTCGATCGATAAATCCCGCATGATCGAGCTCGCCCGCGAATTCGCTGGCTCCGGCATCCGCGCCTTTGCCACCGTATCAAGCGTTGAAAAAGCCACCATCTCGGTGCTCGAAACCTATCTTAATTTCTAAAATAGATCAATAATCAGCCCGGCCACCACGCCGACAATATATATAATGGTGAGAATCGTGATATTTTCGCGCCAATTTTTGTGGTTCTTGAAAAGGAGAAGAAGCCCCAGCCCACAGCCAGTGAGGAGCCCAGCCATCATGCTACCAAGGCTAATTAGTCCAGCCAAATAAAGTTCTGTGATAATGATACTGCCGGCGCAGTTTGGAATGAGGCCAACCAAGCTCGCGAGAAGATAAGAAAGTGGCTTGCTACCAAGCAGGAAACTAGCCAAGTTTTCTTCACCAATCCAATAAATAATTAAACCAATTAGAATGTTTGCGGCCAGCAAAAACGCACCAGTTTTAAGCGTGTGAATAAGAGACGAAACCACCACGCCGTGCTCTTCGCAGTGACAATGTTCTTCTTTGCAAAGATGTGAAATCTCGTGATCCTTAGATTTCTTAAAGAATTTACAAAACACCAGGTCGCAAATAAAACCAACGGTAACGCCGATCAAAACTTTGATGCCGATAATTTTGAGAATAGTGCTTAGGTCCACTTGCTCGCCGAGCATAATCGGCAGCATTTCGTCGCTGGTCGAAAGAAACACGGCCACCACGGTACCAATCGTAATCACGCGCCCGGCAAAAAGATTTGCCGCCATGGCGCTAAACCCACACTGCGGCAGCGCACCAAGAAGGCCACCGATAAGCGGCCCAACCTTTTGTCCACGGCTGAGTAGTTTTTTGGAATTGATTTTATGCTCTATAAATTCCAACAGCAAAAATGTCACAAAAAGATAAGGCAACAATTTCAAAGTATCCAGTAATGCATCAATCAGGCAATCTTGCATACTATATATAATATCACAGGATATGCGAAAAGGCCTCTTGGGGGGCTTCCGGAGCGCGGCAGCGCGAGGTTGAGCGCGCGAGCCCCGTGGCGACGGGAGCGAGCGACGCGGCCCCCATGAGGCCTTTTAGCTTATCCGTTGTGGTATAATATATAGTATGAAAATTGCAATTTTAGGCTACGGCGTTGAGGGCAAAAGCGTCGAACGCTATTTTTCAAAAGATCCAGAAAACGAAATCGAAATCTTCGATAAAATCACGAAGGAAGATATCCCAAAACTTGGTTTAAACCGTTTTGACTGGGTTTTTCGTACGCCTAGTTTGCATCCGTTTCCAGCCGATAATCTTACCAGCGCCACGCGCTACTTTTTCGATAACTGCCCGGCGCCAATTATTGGTGTGACCGGCACCAAAGGCAAGGGTACCACGTGTTCGTTCACAGCCGCCATTCTGAAAGCGCTCGGCAAAAATGTGCACTTTCTTGGTAACGTTGGTGTGCCATCACTTGACGTTTTAGACACTATCCAGCCAGACGACGTTGTGGTTTATGAAATGAGCAGTTTCCAACTTTGGGATCTTCATAAGTCGCCACACGTTTCTGTGGTGCTCCGTATTGAGCCAGACCATCTCGATGTGCATGATAATTTCGAAGATTATGTTAACGCCAAGGCCAATATCGTGCGTTGGCAAACCCCAAAGGATTACTGCATTTATTATAAAAACGATGCCGATTCTACTCGCATCGGCCACCTTGGCGATGGTAAAAAGCGCACCTATCCATACGAAGCTTCACCAAAACTAAACGAAATTTTGAATCATATTCAGGTGCCGGGCGATCATAACCGCGAAAATGCCGAGGCTGCCATTTTGGTAGCTGCAAGCTTCCTGGAAATGGAAGTGAACGATTTTATCGAAAAATATGCAGATGAAATCGTGAAGGGCATAGAAAGTTTTCACGGCTTGCCACACCACATTGAATTCGTGCGCGAAATTGGTGGCATTAAATATTACGACGATAGCTATTCGGCTACTTACCCATCGCTCGAAGTTGCAGTGCGCGCATTTCCAAACAACAAAGTTGTGCTGATTGCTGGCGGCAAAGATCGCGGCCTAGATTTGTCTGGCAATAAAAGCGTGATTGCAAACGAAAGAAATCTTGTTAAAACTATTTTAATTGGCGAAACCAAAAACCGTTTGGCTGAAAATCTCAATCCAGACCGTTACGAGTTTGCGACTGATTTGAAAGATGCTCTCGATAAAGCCAACGCCGCCGCAAAGAGTCTTGGCGCTGATATCGTTTTGCTTAGCCCGGGCGCGCCAAGTTTTGATATGTTTAAAAACTTTATCGAACGCGGCGAGATTTTCCAGGAGCTCGTAAAAGCCCAAGAAAAAACCGACAAATTTAAGTTCATCGGCTACGATTTTGACGAAAGTACAGGGGTGGCAACGTTTAATTACCAGGATTCGACCGCGCAGCTTTTCTCCGAAAAAATCGAGTTCAAAAAACCAGAAAATGATAATTACGACAAAGAAGCACTAAGACGCGCGCTTGAGCTTTGCTTTATTTTGCTCGGCACTTCTTACTACAAAGCCCACCCAACTCAGGAAGTGGTTTTGCCAGAAAGTATTCAGCTAGATGCCTTCCAGGCCAATTTCTTTAATACGGTCTATCAAGAAGGTCTGTCGCAATATGCCTTCGAAAACCACCTCACCCGCGCTGACCTCGCACACTTTACTGCCGATAAAATTATTGCAATGCCAGCGCCAGAATATGCCGGCGAGGGAATCATTACGTTAGAGAGTGGTGGCAAAGATTCACTTCTTATGGCCGAACTCCTAAAAGAACAGGGCAAATCCTTTACACCGCTTTACATTTCAAACTCCGACGTGCACCCGGCCGTGCTCGACACTTTTGATGAGCCGCTCACTACGATTCGTCGCCACGTTGATGTTGCGGCGCTAAAAGCTACCGGCGGCCTCAATGGTCACGTGCCAATTACCTACATTGTCGAGAGTATCGCCCTGGTGCAAGCAGTACTTCTGAACAAGAATCTCGTGCTTGCCAGCATCGGCCAAGAAGGTAACGAAGCCCATGCCGAAATTGGCGATCTTAAAGTTAATCACCAATGGTCCAAAACCTGGCCAGCCGAGCAAGCATTGGCTGAGTATGTCGATAAATACGTCGCCGGCAATATGAAAGTTGGTTCCATTCTCCGTCAGTACAGTGAGCTCAAAATTGCCGAACTCTTCGTCAACAAATGTTGGCAAAAATACGGCCAAAGCTTTAGTTCTTGCAATGTGGCAAATTACCGCCAGGCCGCCAACAACGAACGCTTGAGCTGGTGTGGTAGCTGCGCCAAATGTGCCAATTCATATCTCTTGTTTGCGCCATTCTTAAATCCGGCCGAGCTCACCAGGATTTTCAATGGCCAAGATTTGTTCAAAAACGAAAATTTGGTCAACGATTTCAAAGGTTTGCTTGGTATTGATGGCGTAATCAAACCGTTTGAATGCGTGGGCGAAGTAAAAGAACTTCGCGCTGCCTACCATCGCCGCCAAGACAAATCTTCCGCTCTACCATTCGAGGTTCCGGAATCCGATTTCGATTACAATAAAACTTACGATCATCAAAATTTGCTCTAAAAAAATAGCCCCAAGAAACTGGGGTTATTTTTTTGAACGGATTTGTCGTTACGATTTTATAGAAATATAAAACCTAAGCGACTGGTGTGAGGTGCCAAGAAAGGTCCCTCGAGTTGAACTCGAGACGTGCTCTTTCTCGTCCAACTAAAACGTCGAAGATATGGATAGCTGCCTGGCCCGCAAAGCGAATTTGCGTGCGGAGGAGCTCTGTTACCTCGGTTTCGACGTCACCCGGCCGCTTAAAGGAAAGCGGCTGGCAAGGTGTCATTTCGTAACCGAACAAAGCCATCACTTCGACCCGTTCTGTTTTATTATTGTTGTTAAAATTTTTCATATAGACTCCTAAAATTAAATTTAAAGAGTCATCTATGCGAGCCTGATTTATTGGCTCCTGGCTACGGTCATAAATGACGATAACCGCAGCTTTTAACTTTTCTCTATGCCAGTGACCGAAGTATAGCTAGAGACAACTTGATTATATCACACGCATTTTTAAAACAACCGCTCTTAAGAATTAATGCAACTATTTGTAATGGTCAAGCATAAGCTACCACAGGGGGGTTGTAAAGCTAGGTGCCTTGTGATATTTTTGCACCGATGGCGAAATATAAAGTAGTAAAAGAAGACAGCAAAAAATCTAGACCACGTACGCACGAGGATATTGCCGCGCAAATTATTGCCAACCATTTCAAAAGTGACGTAATTTTTATCCGCAGAGAGAATAGTAAAACGCCAGATCTCTATATAATCAAAACGAATGTGCGATGGGAATTAAAATCCCCAATTGGTGACGGAAAACGAAATATTCAAAACAACTTGAGAAAAGCCAAAAATCAATCCGAAAATATAATAATCGATTTAGCGCGCTCAAGATTAACGGAAGCAAAAGCAAAATCTAGAATTGATGAGTATTTACGCAAGGAGTCTAGCATAATCAAGCGAATAAAAATTATTACGAAAGATGGTGCAGTTGTTGACATAAGGGGGTAGTTGGTGTAACATAATTTCAAAGGTTAGGCATAAGATATTGTAAATATATCAACTACCTAACCCTTTTTTTAATGGAAAAAATGCAACCATCCGTTTATAATTAAAGATATTTTGATTTTAAGCGGTTTTTTATTACAATATAAACATAATAAAAGGATCATTATGGATTTTAAGACAATTGAGGGGGCTACAGCAATCTTTAACAGTGTCGGTGGTCTCGGCGCAGAGAACTGCATCTTTGTGGCTTTCAGAAACACCAACAAAGATACCGGCTTTACTACTGTGCTTGGCGGCGCAGTTGGCGCCTTTGCCGGTGGCATGGTGCGCGGCATGAACGAATCTGAAAAATTCAAAGAAGCCGCCAATGCTAGCGCTTGGCTCGTGAATTACACCGAAAAAGGTCTTGGCATTATCCCACTCAAGGCTAGCGGCATTCAACTTACTATCAAGATTGAAAAAACCGAACCACAACCAGACAAATATGTGTTTATTCCAAAAGAGAACATTGCCGAAATCGAAGTTAAAAACTACGCACTTCTTAACAAAAAGACTCAAAGCATTAAATGGGTCTTTAGTGATGGCGTAAAGCTTTACTGGGCTGCCAAGATTGTTGAAAAGGCAATCCCGTATCAAGAAGCTAACTTCACTGAATTCATGAACAGATTTAAGAAAAAATAAATACTAGGCCTATTAACAAAACACCCTCGCGCACGCGGGGGTGTTTTATGTTATAATCTATCGCAATGGGGCGAACCTTAACCATTAATTAGTTACGGTAGCCTCTTATTTTTGTGAATATGGAGGTAGCAAAATGAAAAATGTTGAGACAGGGAACCAGGGCCCTACATTCGGCCCAAAGAAAGAAACAAAAGAACAAGGTCTAAATGTGATGAGAAAGTTGCAGGAAGATGCAACGAAAAAGACTATCGATGCCCCAGATAAGGATGGGGACCCGCCACTCAACGATGAAGAACTTCTTAATACTGACTGGAAGTAGCTAGCGAACCCCGCCAACCGGCGGGGTTTAATTTTTTTTGAAAAAACTCCAAAATTCCACTAGCATTTTTAGCCACGAGCGTGATAAAATAAACATAAGTAACTAAGGAGTTATTGTGGAGAAACAAAGACGCCGCGATGTGCGAGGCATCGTCGGGAAAATAGCTGCTGTGGTGTTTGCCGCAGGTTTTGTGCTGTCAATTGTCCCGGCAATCCGGGCCCTCGCTGAAGGCACAATTTTCAAAATTCAATCCGCCGAGATCACCGAGATTTCTACCGGTGCCACTGGCAATATCAATACTTACGATGAGCAAACCATCGTTTCAAACGTTACTTTCCACAAAATTAACGACTCCATTTCTTACAAAATTGTTCTCCAAAACTCCGACAGCAAAGATCATATCATCGAATCTATTACCGATGATAACGCTAGCGAATCTATCAACTACGTTTACGACGCTCACGCCGGCGAAACTGTCACTGCAGGGGATAATTTAGATTTCTTACTCACCGCCAAATACGCTACCGCCGTCACCGATACCAACAAACGCGCCGAGGTTTCAAACGTCAAATTCTTCGTTAAATTTACCGACGTAGAAGAGCCAGAAGAAATCGACATCGTGGTGCCGGATACCAACGAAGAAGAAACTCCAGAGGCCCCAGAGAATCCAGAAACTCCAGAAGTTCCAGTCGAACCAAATACCGACGAAGACATTCCTGCTGTTCCAGACACTGGTAAAAACACGGCAGAATCTAATGGTACCAGCATCAGCCTAGCCACTATGATTATCTCAGTCATCGGCCTCACTATCCTCGCGATCATTGCCGTAAAGAAGCACAAAAAATACGCCAAAATTATCGGTGTAGCCGTGGTCGCTGTTTCTGCTTTCGGCTTGGCCACTACCGCTAAAGCTGCCAATATCGAAACCAACTCCTTCACCCTCACCACTAATTACGGTCTTTACGACAAACTCGTCATCAAAAACGGCGACGATAACGTAACCATTAATTATGGTGACAAACTCGAAGATGCTGGCGAAATTACTAATCCAGAAAAACCTGGCTACATCTTTAGCGGCTGGCAAGATGAGGACGGCAACGACATCGATCCAACCAACCCAATCTACGAAGACCTCACCATCAAGCCAAAATTTACCGCGATTTCTTACAAAGTCCGCTTCAATGCTAACGGTGGCGCAGGCGAAATGGCCGACCAAATCTTCACTTACGACGAAGCTGCTAACCTCACCACCAACGCCTTCACTTATACTGGCCGCGCTTATGCCGGCTGGGATACCGAAGCTAACGGCAGCGGCGTCCATTATGACGACGCGCAGTCCGTTAAGAACCTCACAACCGTAGATAATGGTGTCGTCAACCTCTACGCTCAATGGTCTATCAACCCATATTATATTAATTACAACGCCAACGGTGGCGAAGGCGAAATGGCTACCACCAACTGTGAATACGATGAGGATTGCCAACTCCGCGCCAATGCCTTCACTAAGTACGGCTACGACTTTGCGGGCTGGAAATACGGCGATCAAACCTTCACCGATGGTCAAATCGTTCGCAATCTCATCGAGCAAGGCACGATTACGCTCGAGGCGCAGTGGACCCCAACTGAGTACGAAATTCATTACGACGGAATCACCGACGAAGAACGCTTCGCTTTGAACAATCCAACTGCATATACAATCGAAACTCCAGCCTTCCAGCTCCGCAACCCAGCCGATCGCAAAGATAACGATGGCGACACTGTCCAGGTTTTTGTAGGCTGGCAGGAAACTACCACCTATCCAATAATTGTTTTGCCAAACACTAACAACCTTGGTACCAAAACCTATCTAGCTATTTGGAATAACGTGCCTTTCCCACGTTACAGCATCACTTATGATCTTAACAACGGAAACGTAACCACCGCTAACCCAACCACTCATGACAAGACCGAGAGCTTTATGTTAAACGAGCCAACCAAGACCGGCTACACCTTCACCGGCTGGACCGGCACGACCATCGAAGGCGATACGCCAGTGATGAATTATACACTCCCAGCACCACATGTCCGCGATAATATCGAATTTACCGCGCATTACCGCAAGAATACCTACACGATTAATTTCGACGGCAACGGCAGCACTAGTGGTAGCACCGCTTCTATGAATATGAATTATGACGAGGCCGCTAACCTCATCGCAAACGGCTTCGAGAGAACTGGCTACACCTTTGCTGGCTGGAAATATAACAATGAAGACTACGCAGACGGCGCAGAAGTTACGAACCTCACGGCCGAAGACGGCGGCGTAGTCACAATGGTCGCCCAGTGGGAGCCAACCCAATATACGATCATTTTCCATGCCAATAATGAAAACGTCGAAAACCCAGACGCTATGGCTGCCCAGATTGTCACTTACGACATAGAAACCCCGCTCACTGCCAACGCCTACACTTGGTGGCAACACAAAATCGTTGAGTGGACCACTAATGAAAATGGTACCGGCACCAAATATGCCGACAAAGCCGTAATTAAAAACCTTGATGCTAACGGCGGTGAAATTCATCTCTACGCCAAGTGGCGCGAAATCGATGCAGCCCTCGATGGTCGTGGTAGCATGACTAATAAAGGTATTAATACTAAACTCAAAGCCATCACGACCGCCAATCCGGACGCCAAGAACTTCCTTCATTATCCAAACGGTGAACCTAGCGATGAAATTAAAGCGAGCGCTACGGACCTTTCCGGCACCATCGATCCAATCTATGCTTGGGCAGATGGCGAGAATATCTACTGGTGGAGCGAAGATGTTAAGCCAAGAATTAGTACCAACAATTCAGTTGAGTATCATTATTATGGGGTTGGCAAAAGTACTGCAGAAGGCAACGTTAATAACCTTGAATATATGGACCTTACCGGTTTTGATACGACTGGTATCGTGGGTTCGCGCAGTCCATTCGAATATACGAATATAAGAAGAGTAGATATTAGTGACTGGGATTTGAGTAACGCTACGGATATGAGCTACTTTGCTTATCATTCAAATTTGGAAGATATTATCTTCCCGGAACATTTCGATATTCAGAAGGTTACTAGCCTCAATATGGCCTTTGCCGGTGCGAAACTTAAGAAGCTTGATTTTCGTGGTTGAAAAACGAGGGATTTAAAGTACTTAACTAACTTTATTCAATCTATGCCAACCATCACGGAAGTGACCTTCGGTGGAGACTTTAATACGGATAACGTCACTTCGATGTCTGGCATGATTAACGCTAATGCAAATCTAGCAACAATCAATAATATTAATACGCTCAATACCGCCAAAGTAACCAGTATGCGTAGCATGTTTGATGGTGACGCCGCGATCACTTCGCTCGACTTGAGCGCCTTTGATACTACGGCGCTAACGGATATGGCCGGCATGTTTAAGAATATGAGCGGCCTTACGTCTCTAACACTTAAGGGGAGTTTCACTGCTGCGAATGTAACTAATATGGAAGGTACATTTTATGGCGTCAAGAACATCAATACTATTGATCTAAGTAATCTTGTGTCGAAACCAACGAATCTCAAGCAGACCTTCGCCTTTACTGGCGGTGGCGCCATTGAGACTATCGATATTAGCAATATGGATTTGAGCGATGTTACGACTGTAGAATGGACATTTTTCAACGCTAATAGTGGTCTCAAAACGATTTATACTTCGAGCTCAGTAAATCCTGAGGTTGCCACCGATAATACTGCAACATTCCAGTATGATACTGGCCTAGTTGGTGGTGCTAATACTCATACTTATGAGGTTGGTGGGATTTCATCGGGCGCTGGTTCTTGTATCGACGACCCAGATAACGGCAATCCGGGCTACTTTACTATCAAGGGCGCCCGCTATATCCGCTACAACGGCAACGGCGCAGACAATGCTACTCCATACGGCGCCATGAAGAGCGAATATCTCAAGGCGGGCGACTCGCTCAAGAAGAACGCCTTCGTCCGTGACGGTTACGTATTTACTGGTTGGAAAGATGCCGATAACAACGAATATACTGACGAACAAGTCATGACCGGCCTCACCGAGTCCAAAACTCCGCTCGAGCTCTATGCGCAGTGGAAAGAATCTACGTCTATGCTCCATGCTGGTTTGCGAGGGATCGCAGACGACATCAACTCTCTTGCGGGCGATGATATTTTGGATAGCTTCGAGAAATACAACAACGGCACGCCGGACATTGATAATTTAGACACCGTCATAGTGTCTACCAATGATTCAATTTTCCCGACATATATCTGGAGAGAAGGCAATAAAGTCTACTGGTGGTCGGAAGCTAACAAAGTATATATGAATCCAGCATCCGGAAACATGTTCTATGCTGTCCGGGTAAAGAATGTATCATTAGTAGGACTAGACTCCAGCAAAGTCACAAATCTAAGTCGCATGTTCCAAGGCGGCATTGTCGAAAGCGTTAACTTTGGCAGTAATTTTGACACTAGCCATGTTACTACAATGGGACAAATGTTCTGGAGGACTACGGGTATTACGAGCCTAGATCTCTCTTCGTTTAGCTCGGAAAGCTTATTGACTGTAGGTGAAATGTTTACGGGAAACACTAACCTCCAATCCGTTACTTTCGGTAATAGTTTCACTCTTTCTGATGTCACGAGTATGGCAAATATGTTTAATGGGTGTTCGAAACTCGAATCCATTGATCTAAGCAAGGTGACATTTGAAAATGTTACGACCATTAGCAACTTGTTTAGCGGCGCGTCGGCTTTGGCAAATATTACTCTCGGACAAAACATTAATGCAGAAAAACTCACAGATGCTTCGTCTGCATTTAAAGGCACGAGTAGCCTCGAGGCGCTTGACTTATCTTCCTTCCATGCACCAAACCTCGCAGATATGTCTGATATGTTCAGAACTACTGGTGTTAAAAACCTAGACCTTAGCAACTTGGGGGCCACCAGCATAACGAATATTCAAGAAGCTTTCTGGGGTATGGCCAATCTTGAGACAATCGATATAAGCAACCTAAAATTATCGGGCTCACAATCTCCTGCTGGATTGTTCTTCAATGATAGTAAGTTGACCACAATCTATGCGAATTACAATACAGATTTCAGCAGTGCAACCTCATCGACGTATGGCACCGCAACTCGCTTAAAAGGTGGCGCCGGAACTGCACCAACCAACAACCCTAGCTACTTAAGGATAGATGATCCAGATGACGGCAAACCTGGAGTATTTACACTAAGAGGTTCTCGCTACATCCGCTACAACGGCAACGGCGCAGATAATGCTACTCCATACGGCACCATGACCAGCCACTACCTCAAGGCGGGCGACTCACTCAAGAAGAACGCCTTCGTCCGTGACGGTTACGTATTTACTGGCTGGAAGGATGCCGATAACAACGAATATACTGACGAACAAGTCATGACCGAACTCACCGAGTCCAAGACCCCGCTCGAATTATATGCACAGTGGGAACAAACAGTTCAGTTGGTGACCTTTGATGATGCCTATAGTGCTGCTGGCAAAACCAAAGTCAATAATTACTATACAATGCAGGACATGGACAATTCGATTTGCAATGCAGTAACCACGCCGGTCAACACGGATAATAGTGACGCGATGACTACGCAGTTACTCGATACGAGGGACAACAAAGTCTACGGCGTTGGCAAATTGGCAGACGGTAGATGTTGGTTGCTCGATAACCTTAGCCTCGATCTTACCGATGCCGATGTCCAGGATAATCTTACAGAAGACACTACAAATGCATCAAATACTACACTGGGCTATCTAAAGAATGGTGGTGGTGGCGGCGCAGATCAGTATGCTATGTCAGGTGCGGCCATCTGGACTGCTAGTTACAACTATTCCATACCGTATATTATTACTGCATATAGCGACACTACTGGTTCCGGCGGATATGAGGCTGGTAAATATGGCATATATTATACCTACTGCGCCGCAACAGCTGGTAGCTATTGCTACGGCGGTAGCCCTAATTATTATAATTACGGGAATCCATCTGGTGATGCTACAGAGGATATTTGCCCGAAGGGTTGGCGTCTCCCTACCGGCGGCAACTCTGGAGAAACTAATACGGTTAGCTTAGCATATGATTCAGACAGAACAAGTGTTATGAATGCTCTGCATACTCCTTTTTCTGGCGATGCTGTTTACGGCTATGATGTTAGTAGTGGTCAACAAAAAATAAATCTTTATCAAGGAACAGCCGGTCACTTCTGGTCTTCTACTTTCGGTGATTCTACCTACATGCGTAGCTTTGCTATCAGCGAAACAGAATTAATCCCATCATCTTCCCATTACCGCACCAATGCTACTTCAGTTCGTTGCATAGCAAAATAAAGCTTCGCCAACAGTAGTATTTCAGAAAAAAGCCTACATGGCATACGACCCTAAAATCACTACCGGCAAACCCATCGTGCGACGCGCCAAATTCTGCGCCTTATACCAAGCATCGCCGCCACGCATCGACTTAATGAATGCGGAAATATTATCGTAGTGATTATCGCCTTTTTTGTCGTAACCAAGAACCTTACGACCGGCCGTTTCGAGCACTTGCTCGACTCCGACTTTTTGCCAAAGGTTGATAATGGTAATAGAGACAACTACTACTTTACATTGGGTAAAAACAACGTCACGACGGAGCAGACTGTATACGTAAAAGCATATTTGAAGTATAAAGATGCGGATGGTGTAGAGCATACCATATACGGAGATTTGGTCACGGCGACATTGACGGAATAATAAATCTTTATCAATAAACGCGGCGTTGCGGTTGACATTAATGAGGTAATTTGATAGTATAAAAGTAACGAAGCATCCGCACGGCGCAGTATGTACCTACCGCGGAAGCTTCTTTTTTGTTGCCTGGTCAAGGAGTAGCAGCCCCAGAAGCTGTGCTATAATAATAACTATGAGTGCAATGATAGAAGTTAAGAACTTTCGGATGACGTTTAATAATAAAACTGTCATTCGTGACCTCAGTTTCGAGGTGAAGAAAGGCGAGATTTTTGGCTTGCTGGGCAGCAACGGCTCAGGCAAAACTACCACTATCCGCGCCCTACTTAATTTATATACCCCAACTGCGGGTGAGCTATTAATTAACGGCAAACCGTTCGACGCCAACGCCGACGTAATCGTGGGCTACCTGCCAGAAGAGCGCGGCCTCTATAAAAAAGAAACCGTGATCGACACGATGGTCTACTTTGGCGAGCTAAAAGGCCTTAAAAATCCACGCGAGTGGAGTGCTGATTATCTCGAACGTGTAGGCCTCGGCGACAAGCTCAACGAAAAAACCGAAAAGCTCTCAACCGGCCAGCAGCAAAAAGTCCAGCTGGGCATTTGTATCATGAACAATCCAGAGCTTTTGATTCTCGACGAGCCAACCAAAGGTTTTGACCCGGTTAACCGGAAGCTCCTCATGAATATTATCGACGAAGCGCACAAAAATGGCGCCACCATCATCATGATTACGCATTACATGGACGAAGTTGAACGCCTTTGCGACCGCGCAATCCTCTTGA
Source organism: Candidatus Saccharimonadota bacterium (assembly GCA_017561835.1). GTDB lineage: Bacteria > Patescibacteriota > Saccharimonadia > Saccharimonadales > Saccharimonadaceae > Nanosyncoccus. Next base: position 13,310 of record JAFZBJ010000021.1, read on the forward strand.
AAGACGGCAAGGCCTATGCCTATGGCACTATTAAAGATATTAAGAAAAAATTCGGCGGCAAATCGCTCGACGAGATTTTCGTAGAAGTCTATGGAGGTGAAGATGAGTAAAGTTGGTATAGTATTTAAATTTGAGGCGATTCGCCAACTCAAAAAACCGACTTTTTGGATTTCGCTTCTTTTGTTCCCGCTTGGTATTTTTGCCGCGATTGGGCTTTCAACGCTAAATAGTGTCGGTATTGAGGATTATCTAACATCACCAGAACTTGGCGACAAAAAAATCGGCATCACGGATAGCGTTGGGATTGTTAAAGAGTCCCCAGCAGAGCTGATCTCTGTAGCGGACGAAGATGCCGGCCGCGAGCAAGTCAAAAATGGCGAGCTAGACATTTACTACCACGTCGCCGACGATTTTGCTACCAGCCACAAGATTACGATTTACGATCGCGCCGCAGATACTGGGCTATTTAATACGAATTCGTTTTTGATTGGGCAGATTCTAAAATCTAGCGTCTATTCTAAGCTGTCACCCGAAGACATTATCTTGGTTGAAAACGCCGTAGAATACGAAACTATCGACCTAGATGAAAACGGTAACCAAACCAGCGTGCTTGGCCAGGCAATTGTTCCGATTACGATTCTTGCCATCTTTTATATTTTGATTTGCGTGTTTGGCAACCGTCTCACTATGGCGCTCGTCGAAGAAAAAGAGAATCGTATTTCGGAGATGATTCTGACATCAGTCTCGGCTAAAAACCTCGTGATTGGCAAAATCCTAAGCCTAATTGCGCTCGGCTTTTTGCAGATGGTGGTGTTTATCGTCCCGGCCGTTGCGGCGCTGATTATTTATCGCGACAACCCAGCAATTTCTGGCATCCTAGCCCAGATCGACTGGGATCCGGTGCGCATTCTTGGCAACTTTGCTTTGCTTCTAGTATCTTACTTCATGTTTGCTGGTGCCTGTACGCTCGTTGGTTCTCTCATGCCAACCGCGCGCGATGCTTCGCAATATATCGGCATCGTGATGGTGGGCGTCGTGCTGCCGCTAATCTTTATGAACAACTTTATCGCCGGTGAGCCAAACATCGTGACCTATATCTTGTCGTACTTCCCGCTGTCGTCGCCAATCGCTTTAATGATGCGAAACGCTTTCGGCAACTTGCCACCATACGAACTGATTCTTGGCATCGTAGAGCTTGGCGTGGCTTCGTTCTTCGTGCTCCGCTGGACGGTTAGAAGCTTCCAAAAGAACGCGATTAACTTCTCGGTCGTGAAGCCACACTTTGGTCCACGGAAGAGCTGGAAGAAGTTCTAGACTTTTTGGATTAAAAAAGCTGGCAACTTTGGGGTCACCCCCGGTTGACAGCTTTTTCGTGGGTATATATTATAGTGGTAACGAAGGAGGTTAAAAACAATTTGTTTTAGCCTATTTTTGTGAACGCAAAAAGAAGGGGCGCAATGTTAAAAAATTATTCAGTTATAGTTCCAAAAGATGTTTGTCCAAAGCCGTCTAACAAAGAATTGACAGCGGCATATGTTTTGATGGAATATTTCAAATCGGACGTAAGGTTTATTCCAAGAAACAACTGTAAGACTCCGGATCTAATGATAAAACGTACAGAGTGGGAGCTGAAAGCCCCGGTCGGCAACGGAAAAAGAAACATGCAACACACTATAAGTCGCGCACTCAAGCAGTCGCGGCATATTATTGTGGACATTAGGTTTTCTAAGGCCAGTAGCGAAAAAATAAAGAATCAACTTATCGCTGAGGTAAAAAAGAACAGGCGAATAAAGAAGCTGTTATTAATAGATAAAAAGGGGAAGGTGGTTGAAATTCTCTAGTAAGTGTGATAGCATAGAAGTATCGAAAGCTCGACAGGCAGTGATGGATATGCACAGGTTCGGGGCTTTCTTTTTTTGTGTTGGTTTTGTGTTATAATATAAAAATGAATATTTGGCAAGAGCTAGAGAAGCCGTTTTTGATTTTGGCGCCGATGGAAGGCGTGACTGATTTGGCCTTTCGCCAGATCGTCGCCAAGGCCGGTCGCCCGGATCTTTTTTATACCGAATTTACCAACGTTTCTAGCTATGCCTCCGAAAAAGGCCGTCATAACGCGCTGGAGCGCCTCACTATAACAGAGGCAGACAAGCCAATTATCGCCCAAATTTGGGGTAAAAATCCGGACCATTTTTCGGAACTTTCTCACGCGCTTGAATCCTTGGGCTTCGCTGGCGTAGATCTCAACTTTGGCTGCCCAGACAAACACGTCAACAAGGCTGGCGGTGGCGCCGCGATGATCAAGACGCCGGAACTCGCCGTGGACTGCTATCGCAAGGTCAAGGCCGCGACAAATTTACCGGTCTCGATCAAAACTCGCCTTGGCTTTACTTATGTGGATGAATACAAAACCTGGCTCCAGACTTTGCTCGCCGAGCATCCAGCCGCGCTCACCGTACATCTGCGCACTCGTAAAGAGATGTCTAAAGTAGCCGCGCACTACGAGCTGATTCCGGAGATTCTCCGTATGCGCGCCGAGCTTTCGCCCGAGACCAAGCTGGTCATTAATGGCGACATCAAAGACCGCGCCGCCGCGCTGGCGCTTCACGCCAAGTACCCGGACATCGACGGCTTTATGATCGGCCGCGGCGTTTTTACAAATCCGTATTGTTTTACCGATCACGTCGCCACGCGCGAAGAGATGATGGAGCTTCTGACTTTGCACCTGGATTTGTACGAGGAGCAAAAGAACCTGCACGGCCTGCCGTACGAGCCTTTGAAACATTATTACAAGATTTATATCAACAATTTCCCCGGCGCTTCAGACCTCCGCGCCAAACTCATGGGAACCCACTCCGTGGCCGAGGCCAGGGAAGTACTCCGCGAGCATTCCGCCTAGGCGGGGCCAGCCCCTTTATTTTGCTTGTGCTAAAGTGTTGACAAAAATTTACAACAGTGCTACCATTAAAGTAGTAAATTAATAAAGGAGCGCTATGAAATTCAATGAATTGTTTAGGCAAAAACGCATGGCAATCGGCACGGTTAGGCAATTCGCGAAGCAAAGTGGGTTTGACATAGCATATATCTCTAGGCTCGAGAACGGTGTGACGATGCCTCCAAAAGACAGCGAAAAACTAACAAAGCTAGGCCTGAGTCTAGGGATGGCTCCCGGCACCAGCGAGTGGCAAGAATTCACGGATCTTGCTGCCGTCGCCAAAAACGAACTTCCTGAAGACCTCCAGCACGACGACCGCATCGCCGCCGTCCTCCCAGCCTTCTATAGAACGCTGCGGAATAAAAGACGCACAGAAAAAGAAATGCAAAAATTGTTAAATTTGATTCAGGAATTTGGGAAAGGGGAGTAGTTTATAAATTTTCTGTAGGATGTATGTAGGATACTCTTCCGGGTGTAGAAAAATATCAAAACTAAAAAACGGAGGTAGACATGGTAACTAAAACATCTAGAAATTTGACAAAGATTAAACTTCGATTACTTTGGGAAAACGGCAAAAGGTGTGCGATTTGTGGCAAGAGAATCAAAGATTTTGATGATCTTACCGTAGATCACATTGTACCAGTTGCGAAAGGTGGGCAAAATGTAATAGAAAACTGCCAGCTTGCCCATAAGGATTGTAACGGTGAGAAGCGAGATTTGCCGCCAGACATGTACGATCAGCTCAGGAAATACAAAAGAAAACATGCTTTGAAGCTAAAACTCTATCGTATTTTCCAGATTTGGTAATACCGTCTAGGCTTAAAAAGTCAACCCAGCCAAAGTGCCTAGGCTTAAGAAAAGTGAGAGGGGTTGTAAATTGCGGCCCCGGATGATAACTTTGGCTTGGGTTGGAGGAACTTTATGTTTGCGAGCCAATGGACCCCCGGACGTCAGGGGGGTACATTCGTGGCAATTCTAGGTAGCCGGGCTGAGACCCCCAGTACTTTTGCTAAAACAAAAAGAAAGGAGTCGGATTATGGAGATAGGATTTGCATTCATACTCAAAATCAAACCCAAACATAAAAAGATAGACGTTAGCCTAGAAGACTAACGTTTATCGAACTCTAACTCGGTAGGTCCCTAGAGCCTACCATTAATGTAAATATATCACACTTGCGCTAAGTTGCGCAATTTTTTGTGCGAAAATGGCCGGGCATGCGATACCGCCTAGGCTTAAAAAGTCAACCCGGCCAAACCGCCTAGGCTTAAGCAAAGTGAGGGGGGTTGTAAAAAGTGAGTCGGCGATATATCAATGGGGCAGGTTGGCGCACATTACACAATCCACTCGGGCATTCTAGGTGCCGGGGCGTAAGCAAACTTGCGAGATTTTGGTTAATGAATTGGTAACAAAACTCGGCTGAAGCTTGAACTCCTTCTTAAGCCCTTACTTTTCTTACTTAGGCAGCGGTTCCTAGAGCCGCTTTTCACGAAATTATTTGGTGCGGTATAATATATGTAAATGGAGGAAAAATGAAGATAGAATACCTTGGCCACGCCTGCTTTAAGCTGGGCGATGCGCTCGTGATAGACCCATATAAAGACGGTAGCGTGCCGGGCCTCGCGCCGCTTAGAACTAGCGCCGTGAAGGTGATTTGTTCGCACGGCCACGCGGATCACAGCGGGGTAGAATGCGTAAATTTGCAACCGGGCGAGTGCGATTTCGAGATTGAAGAAGTGCCAAGCTGGCACGATGACAAAGAGGGCGCACTCCGTGGCCCGAACACGATTTTCGTGATCAAAAAAGACGGCGAAAAGCTAGTGCACCTCGGGGATCTAGGTCATTTTCCGAACGCAGAACAACTGGCTAAGATTTCCGACGCGGATTACTTGCTGATCCCGGTTGGCGGCTACTATACGATCGACGCCGAGACCGCCGTCAAAATCTGCCAGGCCGCCCGCCCAAAGCACATCATCCCGATGCACTACCGCACCGCCACCTCCGGCTACCCGCAGCTAGATACGGTCGATAAATTCGTAGGCCTCTGTAACGCAGCTGGTATGGACAATCTCTTGGCAGATATTATTTCATAAAAAAAGAAGCCCCGGGTGCACCATATGGTGCACCCAAGGCCAAACAATGTTACTGGGGCTTATACTCCAAACATGGAGTTTCGGCTGAAAGCCCATCGCAGCGCAGGAGCGCGTTTCTCGGTTTCCTCCATTGCCTTTGCAATGATTGCCGGACTGACACTAGCGGGGATATCTTTCTGAAAAGGAGCCCGGGTAGTAATGTACCCTATCTGCTCGTTACCCTTGTACAAATGCCAGTGCGGGTTGAGGATGTCCTGGTGGTAGGAACAGTGCTCGCGCGATTCGTCGAGCTTCATGTAGTATCCATCACCAAGCTGTACCGAGATACTTACGTTCATACGCCTTTCAAGTTCTTTCTTAGCCATAAAGCCACCTCCAAAATATATAGTGTGGTCAAGAAGACCACCTCTTACTATTATAGCATAAAAAGTTTAAATTGTAAAGAGCAAAAACAAGGAAGTAAATAAAAAACTGGCCCAAACGAACTGGGCCAGTTCAAAAGTAGGAAAATCACTCTGTAATCAGAGTATCGGCGCTAGTATGACAGCTCCATTTCCGAAACGGGCAAGTAGTGCGGTAGTTGTACTTTTTGACACCACTAAGCAGCGCCTCCTCGTAGCGGGCCAACCCGGCATTAATCCAGTCGGAAAGGGCTCTGGAAGCTGTAATATTGGGTACAATATTACATCTTTTGATATTGATAGTGCTCCTATATTGGTGGATAAAAACAATCTTCCAAAAGCAATCAAAAACTAATCATCATGGTAGTCGCCTAATGACTCTAGAACCATTTCGCGGTACTTTTCCTTACTGATATGTATAGAATAATGAGGAATTTTTTTGATAACATATTCGTCGTCTAGATTGTTTTTTAGAATCTCATAAGAGTCGTTACCGATGGCGACAAGTATTGGTTTTTCTGAACTTAGCAACGAAAGTTCGCGCTTAAAATCTTTTATATTATCAGATACAATTTTAGGATTATCTTTGAGCATAGCCTTAACTTTCGCAGAATCAACTTCTGGGTATTTTTTGATTATGTCGGTAATATAGCTCCCCCAAAATCTAGTATTTTTGAATGCAAACCGCAGTTTGTAATCGTTTTGGTAAGAATAATCGCTGTGAAAGTTTTTCCAGGCGCACGCCTGTTGTTTGCCGTGAGTGCTTGATGTGTTTAGACCGACAAATACGTACTTGTTGTTCAGTTTATCCTGAATATCAGACTGTTCAAAAACGCCCATGTCACCCGTATTTGATTTTGGTGTTTTATCCGGCATTGACCATATTGTCCAGCTAGATACATCACCATATAGTTTCCGCAACTCTAAGTATGTTTCTCTAGATATCATACAGTAGATTATATATGAACCCCATTATTTAGTCACTTTAAAACAAGCACTTATGCTATAATTAAGGGGCAATACATCAACATTAAGAATCTGCGCAATGCACTTGCATTGGAATCAAATCCGAAAATGGGGCTCTCTTCGGCCCGACAAGGATTTGATTCTGACGTTGGTGTATTGCAAACCGGAGCGGGGCCCCATTTTTTGTACCGCAAAGATTCTGGACAATAATAACTAAATGTATTGCAGAAAGTAGGTTTCTGCAATGTCTCGAAATTGGGATGAATACTCGAAAGAGGAATTGATAGAGGACGTACAAAAGCTCAAAAGCCAAAAAAGATTTGGTCTCGTCTGGGACGATAAACCAGAAAAAGTTGTA
>JAFZBJ010000022.1 GCA_017561835.1 Candidatus Saccharimonadota bacterium
CGAAGATATCAAAAATGCCGACTTGAAGCCAGATGTGATTTACGAAGATGAAAATGTCCTGGTTTTAAATAAACCTGCCGGCCTACTCAGCATGGCGAAAGGCGAATATTGTCCAGAAAAAACCTTGGAAGATTATGGTTTACTCGTGCACCGGCTTGATCGCGACACTTCTGGCGTGGTGATTCTAGCTAAAAACGAAGAAACCCAGACGTTTTTAAGAAAACAATTCCAAGATAGAAAAGCTCACAAAACTTACTATGCCATTGTTGAGGGCCGTCCAAAACTAGACGAAGCTAATATCGACCTACCAATTAACCGTGATTTAAAGCGCCCAAACACTTTCCGCGTTGAGGCCGGCGGCCGCCCGTCCGAAACCTACTACAAAGTTGTAAAATCCGATGATAAGTATAGTTTAATGGAGCTCAAGCCAAAAACTGGCCGCACACACCAGCTTAGAGTCCATCTAAAATACATTGGCACACCAATTCTCGGTGACGTTGTGTATGGTAGCGGTGCCAATAAACGTCTATTTTTGCACGCTGCTGAGCTTGAAATTACATTGCCGGGTGGGGAACGCAAAACTTTTTCGGCCCCCCTGCCAAAGGAATTTAGTGATGTTCTTTGAAGATATAAATAGCATCGAAGAAATCGCTAAAAACACTGGCTGCGCCATTTTTGTACTGCCAAAGAATCAGTTAAACGACGTCGAAATTAAAAACGCGCTCAAAATCGAGCCAGAAGCTAAAGCAACGATTAGCATCGAGCAAGTACGCAAAATCACCGCGCTCCTAAGTAGCAAAGAACGCCGCGAACAATATATTATTATCCGCCCAGCCGAGGCCTTGAATGCTAGCTCGGGCAATGCTCTACTTAAAAATCTTGAAGAACCAGGCGAACATTATCATTTTGTGTTACTCACTAGTAACCCATCACAAATCTTACCAACCATTTTATCGCGCTCGCTGGTATATTTTCTTAAAACTAATACAACGCTCGACAGCGATATTGTTGCAAGTGACGAAGTGAAAACTCTGGCCCGCCAGTTTATTACAGCCACGCCAAAAGATCTGCCAGCTCTCGCCGAAACCATCGCCAAGAAAAAAGATGACACCCGCGCTTTCACGCTAGAAGTACTTGGTGTCACAATTGAAATGCTCTATAAATCCTATTTCAAAACCAAAAATCAGGTCTTTGTGAAAAAAATTCCAAAGTTTCTCGCGGCTTATTCCAACATCGAAAAAAATGGTCATTTAAAGCTGCATCTTGTGGCAGATTTAATATAAAAATTGTTGCATATTTTCAAAAGCCTTATGCTATAATAAAAATATGCTGAGAACCAGTGATAAGTATGGGGTTATTAGGAAACATCTGGTTTTTTGCTCGCTGGCGATGCTTGCGGGCCTCTTTATCTTTAGCGGTGCAGCACATGCCGATTCGTCACAGACCGTTAAAAGTAAAGTTACAATTGATATTGATACGACGTTAATCGTTACAACGCCGAACAGCTTCGGCTTTTATGCTAGGACGGATAGTATTTTGCATTCGTCAACATTCAGTTTTCAGGTTGCAACCAACCACATCACCGGCTATACGGCCTATGCGTCCGTTGCTAATACTGACTTTGTGAAGTCCGATTCGCCAACCGAAATTATCCCAACTCTCCCACGTGTGGCGTCTAACTATACTGATGATTTCCCGGTTAACACCTGGGGTTTGAGTTTTCCGGACGAAGATCCGGATCATTTCTTACCAGCTAGCACGAATATGCTCGTAACGACCTATGATGGCCCAACCACTTGGCGCACAATTTCGACGCTTATAGGAACCAGACTCGATAATCAAACCAAGGCCGGCACTTATAACTGTGTAATCGAATTCCAGGTTGTGCCAAACGTTGTTCCAGATACCATTCGCACCATCCAATTCTTGCAAGAGATGAACAATGATGTTGCTGCCAGTATGCAAGAAGATGTTAGTTATCAATTGCGCGACAACCGCGATGGCAAATCATATTGGATCGTCAAGAAAAACGGTCAAATCTACATGGAACAAAACCTTGATCTTGAGCTCGAGAATCGCATCGAGGAGGGTGTGCCTATCTATACTGTAATCGATGAAGAAAACTCCAACGTTTCAACCGAAACCACGCTCGTTACGACCGAACCATGGGGTTCAACCGCCGGCGAACTGTATTATCATTCTGGCGACGGCGTCTATTATCCAGATGGCTATAAAACTCCACAAGATATCGATGAACTAGATGCAGATAGCCGCGACAGAATCTACGCCGCTGGTTCATATTACTCATGGGATTCCGCAACCGCTGGTTCTGGCGCTTCAGTCGTTGCTCCAGCAACGTTAGCTGAAGAATCACTCTGTCCATATGGCTGGAGACTACCTACTAACTCAGAATTAACCGATTTCCCAGTAGATGATGCAAATCACGTTCGTAGCGGCTACTACGATGCTACAACCGGCAATATTCTAGATATTTATGATGGCCACTTTGACAATACTGGCGTGCTTTACCTCTGGTCTGCCAACACTGGTAGCACCGCCAACACGGCAAAGGTCGCCAAGGTCGCATATGATGGTACCATCACCTTCTCAGACGACCCAGTCACAAGTGGTTATTCGATTCGCTGTATCGCAAACGCCACAAATCACTTTACTTTGACCTTTGACGCTAACGGCGGCACCGGTGCTCCAACCAACTACGATAGCATCAACTGGGAAAGTACAATTGATTACGAACTTTCTAGCAACAATCCAACCTACACCGGCAAGGAATTTATGGGCTGGGCCACCACCAACGATGCGTCTATGCCACTATATATGGAAGACGACACGATTTCTCTTTATCCAGATACCCCAGTAACGCTTTATGCCGTATGGCACGAGCCTTGCAACGCCGCAGCTACTATAATCTCTGCCGCCGTATGTTTGCAAGATGTTAACAACGACGTTAAAGCATCGATGGTAACAGGCACGCAATATCAACTCAGAGATCATCGTGATGACAAAATCTACTGGATCGCCAAACTTGCCGACGGCAACGTCTGGATGACTCAAAACCTTGACTTTGAGCTAACTGAAAATACTAAGCTCTATGCGGCAACCTCGGATGTTACCGAAACCAGGGAATTTGAAGTAGATAACAACTCAGACATTCGCTTTACCAAAGGTGCTGCCGTTTATTACCTTGATGGCACAACGGCTTCAGACACGATCGTTAATCCTAGCGACACACATTACGCTGAAGGCTCACTCTATTCATGGAAAGCAGCCGCCGCAAATGTGGATCCAGTTGTAGATGTAGCCACCGAAACCATCTGTCCAAAAGGCTGGACGCTTCCAAGTAATACCAACTTTGAAGATGTACTTGATAGCTATCTGATTACTGATGGCCAACACTACAATGTTACTAACAATGCCTCAATCGCCGAAAACAACGACCTATTTTACCTAGATACTAATCTCGATATTGCCACTCTTCGCGCTGCACCGCTTTATATTACTCAAGCTGGCTATGGCACAGATTATGGCCGCACAATTTTGCAAGGCAAAGCTGGCCGCTTCTGGAGCGGTGTAGAATCTCAATCTGACTCCGCCTACGCATTTGGCGTATATGATGCCGATGCCGAAGCATTGCTCCAAATCTTCAATAACGAGAACAAAAATTCGCAATATAGCGTTCGCTGCGTGTTAAAATAATAGTATGATTGCAATAATCTGTATTATTCTTATCGCTATCTTTCTAGCCTTTTTCTTGCCGCTCGAACCGCGTGCCAAAAAGGAAGAAGATAAGTCGCCAAAATATGCCGCACAGATTAAAAAACTTTGGCAAATCGCTCAAACTTCTATGCGCGAGCGTAAGCCTCTTCGTGCCGAAAAAGCCCTGCTTGCTATCTTGAAAGTAGACGAAAAGAACGCCGCAGCCTACAACCGTCTTGGTATTTTGTATGCCAAAGGTCAAAAATACGATGAAGCCGTAGAATGTTTCGAAATCGCCCAGTCACTCGATAATAACCCGGCCTCAATCCACAACGTCGGCTTGATTTATCTTGAAACAGGCGCCTACGAAAAGGCCGAAATGGCATTCTTACAGGCAATCGAGCTTGAAGGCGATGTCCCGGCTCGCTATATTGCGCTAGCCAAGGCCGAAGAAAAACTCGGCAACCCGAAAAAAGCTATCGAAGCGCTTGAAAATGCCTATGAGCTAGATCGTAACGTTACTACATTGCGCCAAATCTTGGCATTGTATGAATCTATGGAAGACGCAGAAAATATTATCGCAACTTCAGCCCGCATTGAAGAGCAAATCGCCGAAGATAGCGCCAAGAAAAAACCATCACCAATTTTGCGCCGCACCAAGCCAACCTTGGGCCGTATCGCCAAGAAATCTGTAGCCGCCGCTTCAACTGTAGCCAAACCAATCACAAAAAACGCTTCAAAAATCTCTCGTCCGAAAAAAATTATTTGATTTTGGCTTAAAATTTGCTATAATATCTATGCGTGCTGGAATCGTCTAGTGGCAATGACAAGAGACTGTAAATCTCTCGGCTTCGGCCTTCGTAGGTTCGAGTCCTACTTCCAGCACCATTTTTGTTGCACAAAACTACTTTAAATCCTACCGCTTTATGATATAATAGGGCGGTAAGACGCCGCGATAGCTCAGTTGGTAGAGCGCATCCATGGTAAGGATGAGGTCACGAGTTCAAATCTCGTTCGCGGCTCCATTTTTGTTTCAAAGAGCTGGCATCCTTGCCACCAAGGGCAGGAAGGATGAGGTCGGAAGTCTCAAATCTCGTTCGCGGCTCCATTTTTTATGCTAAAATAATTAGAAAAGGAGGAATAAATGTTCAATTTGAAAGGTAAAGTTGCTGTTGTTTCAGGCGCATCGTCTGGGCTCGGCAAACAAATGGCGCTTGCATTCGCCAAACAAGGCGCAGATCTCGCAATTTTGGCGCGCCGTGTTGAAAAACTAGAGGAATTTAAGCCAGAACTTATCGCAGCTGGCGCCAGCAAAGTGGTCGCCTACAAGTGCGATGTTACCGATACCGATAATATCAGTGCCGTGGCTGCCGAAGTCGAGAAAGAATTTGGCAAGGTAGATATCTTGCTCAACTGCGCCGGTTCAGCCAAAAACAACGACGTCGTCAACATGACAGACGAAGAATGGGATTTTACCATCGCGACAGACGAAACCAGCGTATTTAAGATGACTCGCGCCTTTGCCGCCATCATGAAGAAGAATGGCTATGGCCGCATCATCAATATCGCTTCTATGTATGGCCTCGTTGGAAATACCGAGATTTACACTACTGCATATCACGCCTCGAAGGGCGCTGTAGTTAACTTCACCCGCGCCGTCGCCGCCGAGCTAGCATTAAGTGGCATCACCTGCAACGCAATCTGCCCAGGTTATTTTGAAACCGAGCTCACCAAAGAAGTTCTTGACACTGATCAATTCCAGAATTTTGCCAAAACCCACGTTCCAATGCAACGCTATGGCAAACCAGGCGAACTAAACGCTGCCGCCGTATTCCTAGCTTCCGAAGAAGCTTCTTATGTGACCGGCGTTATCTTACCTGTAGATGGCGGTTATACCTGCATCTAAAAAGCAAAAAGGTGCCCATAGTGGCACCTTTTTGAGCGTTAAATGTCAAATAGAGACATTTTGGTCAAGAAAAAAGGCCTAGTGTGCGAAACACTAGGCCAATGTGTCAGTCTAGATCAAGTAAATCTTTAACGTAGTAGGCGTCAAAGAATACTAAGATTGTAAAGCCGAACACTCCAGCAAACATCCCAACAAAGAAAGCTTCTCCAACGGAGATGAACTTTAAAAACAGA
>JAFZBJ010000023.1 GCA_017561835.1 Candidatus Saccharimonadota bacterium
AATTATTGAAAAAGAATACGGCGCGCCAGTGATCACGCACGATGGCGTAACGGTGGCCGAAGCTGTAGAACTCGAAAACACTGGCGATAAGCTCGGTGAACAAATTGGTGCCAAACTCATCAAGACCGCTGCGCAAAAACTCAACAAGGTCGCAGGCGATGGCACCACTACCGTTACTGTACTTACCTACAATATATTGAACGAAGCCAACAAACTAATCGCTGCTGGCGTTAACCCAATGGAACTACGAGGCGGCATCGAAAAAGCCGGTGCCGAAATCATCAAGGGTATCGAAAAATCTGCCGAAAAAATCGCTGGCGACAGTGAAAAAGTTGCCCACGTAGCCACCATTTCTGCTGGCGACGAAAAAATTGGCGCGCTCATAGCCGATGTTATCAATAAAATCGGCAAAGATGGTGTGGTTACCGTAGAAGCCGGCCAAGGTCTCGAAATGGAACAGGAGATCGTAGAAGGCTTTAGCTACGACAAAGGCTATTCTTCACCATTCTTCGTCACAGATGTTAATCGCCAAGAAGCTGTATTTAACAAGCCAGCCATTTTAATTACTGATAAAAAGCTTTCAAGCAGCAACGATATTCTGCCAATCCTTGAAAAATGCGCCGCCGCTGGTCAAAAAGACCTAGTTATTATTGCCGAAGAAGTTGAAGGCGAAGCTTTGTCACTACTTGTTCTTAATAAACTGAAAGGTGTATTTAATTCGCTCGTCTTAAAGGCTCCATCCTTTGGTGATCGTCGCAAAGAAATCATGGAAGATATTGCCATTCTCACCGGCGCTACCGTAGTAACTGCCGATAAAGGCCTCAAGCTCGAAGAAGTTGGCCTTGAAGTGCTTGGCTCGGCCGCTAAAATCATCGCCACGAAAGACGAAAGCACCATTATCAAAGGTGCCGGCAACAGCAAAGCTGTGGCTGCTCGCATCGAGCTCATCCACTCACAAGCCGAACTCGCCAAGACCGATTATGAACGTGGCGAATTTGAAAAACGCGCTGCCGCTCTCTCTGGCAAAGTGGCCGTCATCAAAGTTGGTGGTGCTACCGAAACCGAAATCGACGAAAAGAAATATCGTGTAGATGATGCTGTGGCCGCAACCAAGGCTGCGCTTGCCGAAGGTATCGTAGCTGGTGGTGGTGTCACACTTGTAAACCTCGCCAATACCTTGAAAGGGAATGATGACGGTACCCGCATCGTTAAAAATGCTCTTAAAGCTCCATTCACTCACATTGTTGAAAACGCCGGTCTTAACGCTCCAGCCTTACTTGCTCAAGTTGAAAAAGCCGACAAGGGCTTTGGCATCAACGTTATGGCACCGGATCAAGGCTTAATCGACCTCAAGAAATCTGGCATTATTGACCCAGCCAAAGTTACGAAAGAAGCTGTCAAAAACGCCATCTCAATTGCTGCAACGGCCATTACGATGGGCGCTCTTGTAGTTAATATCCCGGAAGAAAAATCCGATAACCAATCTGCCGAAGGTATCTACTAAAAACAAAAAACCCGCCTTAAAGGCGGGCTTTTTGTTGGGAGGTTATCTTGCTTCTACAATGTAAAGCAAAGCTTGTCCACGTAAGTTCACGTCCGGGATTTCCTTGGCAGCTTTAAGAGCTTGGTCAAGCATAATAGGATCATGAAAGTCTTCATAAGCCATTTTGCAAAGATCAAACTTCTTATTTGGAGTAAGACCATCTACTTTGTCGAGCAAAGGAATCAATTCGCGCAATGCTTCATCGCGCACGTCGTTGTCACCGTGAGATTCGGCCGCTACTGGCTCAGCAGCTTCTGGTGTATATTCTGGCATTGGCTCCATTGCGTCATTTTCTGCTGGCATTGGCGGCACACCAAGTTCTGGTGCCGTATCGAGTGATGCGTTTGCTGCATCAACAGGGGTTTCTTCAAAAGAAACTAATGGCTCTGAAGCGTCGCCGTCTTCTGGGACTGTGGACGGGGCTGCAACAGGGTCATCAAAAACTGGTTCGTTAGTTTCAGTATTTGTGATGTCGTCGATAGCTTTTTGCAAGTCGCTATCAATATCTTGATTTTGGTCCATTTTTGCCCACCTTTTTACTTATGTTTATAATATCATATCCTACGAGATTCGCAAGAATTTTATCAGTTTATCAATGAAATCGAGCCGCACTTCTTCCATTGGAAGATGCGCACCAAGAATATCTACAATTGCTTCGCCGTTAGTTTCAGGGAAATAAACCTTTACTTGGATACTAACTTTTTTACGCGGAATGAGCACAGCGGAATAGTGGTCGCCCTCTTTCAAAATACCAAATGCTTTATAGTCGCGGAATAAATGTTTTTGCCCACCTTCGGTAAGGCCATCTTTATCGAGTAAATACTTGATCTTGCGAGGTGGCATTAAGGCGCGCACTAGAATAGCTAGAACAGCGAGTGCGACAACGGCGATAAAGGTCCACATTTTAAGGAAGATGCCAAGAATAACAATGGCAGCGGCCACCAAGAAAAGGCCAACAAACCACCAAGCATTACGTTTTTGCTCGATGTATTCTTCGGCTTCCCAAGTAACGGATAGTGGAACTTTAACCATAATCTTATTGTAACACAAAAATACGGTGGGAGATATATAATCTCGCCACCCTCAGAGCGCCCACAGCAAACGCAATAGAAACGAAGTTTCTATGCGGATTTCAGTCAACAAAAATCCCAGAGTAAGCTCTGGATTTTTGCGGAGGGTGGGAGATATACATCTCGTCCACCTCCTTCAAGACAGCCTCTAGAAAGCAAGCTTTCTAGCGTCTGTCTTGGCGGAGGGTGGGAGATTCGAACTCCCGCGCCAGGTTGCCCCAGCCTAACGATTTAGCAAACCGTCCCCTTCAGCCACTTGGGTAACCCTCCAATACA
>JAFZBJ010000024.1 GCA_017561835.1 Candidatus Saccharimonadota bacterium
ATTCTTTATCTTGAAAACCGAAAAAGGTGCCACGGGCCCAAACCGTTATCACATGGCACACCAAATTCCGCTGAAGAAAGTTAAAACCGACGCCGCAGAACTAAAGTCTCTCGAAGACTGGCTAAAATCCTACAATTTTGCCGAGCTTTTCGACAAAGAAAAGGGGTTCTATGAGTAACGTCGTAATGGAATTCTTAAAGTCTCATAACAGGGAAAAATCGGAGAAAACCCAGGCGCCTGAATTATTCTCGCCAGCTGTCGAACTAGGCAATTTGCTCGCCAAAAGAATGCAAGAAGACCCACATTTTTATTTGTTCTCGCCAGACGAAACCACATCCAACAAACTCGACGCGGTTTTTGACGTTGAAAAGCGCGCTTGGAGCCTACCAATCGCCAAATGGGACCTCCCGGAAGCCGACAATGGCCGCATCGTTGAAATGCTTTCTGAAAACGTCCTGTTCTCGGTAATGACTGGTCACATCCTAAATGGCGAACAAGCCATGATGACGAGCTACGAGGCCTTCTTCCCGGTGATCACATCACAACTCTTGCAACAAATGAAATTCTTTAAGCAGTGTAACGCCACCAGCTGGCGCAAGAAATATCCAGCCATCAACCTGCTTTCAACTTCTACTTGCTGGCGCCAAGATCACAACGGCTTTACACACCAGTCCCCAGCACTAATCTCAACTTTGCTTGCCGTGCCATCCAATCTCGCCAACTGTCTATTTCCAGTAGACGACATTGCCGCGCGCGAAGCCTTTTACTTCATGCTCAATACGAGAAATGTTGTAAATCTTACAACATTTAATAAGATAGACGAACCTCGTTTCCTCGATAAAGAAACTGGCGGACTTAACTTCCATACGGGCGGAGCCAGCATCTTTGAATCCGTTTCCGACGACGATCCAGACTTCGTATTCGTGGGTGTCGGCGATTTAATGACCAAAGAAGCTATCGAAGCCATCAATATTTTGCGCCGAGATTTGCCGGAATATAAATACCGCTTTGTGAACGTAAACGCGCTTTCATATCGCGCCATCGGCACCACCAATGCCAAGCTCACGAAAGAGCAATTTGAAAAAATCTTCACCAAAGACCGTCCAATTATTGCCAACTTCCACGGCTATCCCGAAACCTTCGAAACCATTCTCGAAAACTACACCTATCGCGGCCGCGTACGCGTGCATGGCTTCGTAGAAGAAGGTTCCACCACCACGCCATTCGAAATGTTGCGTCGAAACGTTGCTTCGCGCTACGACCTTGCTATCGACGTAGCCACCGTCTTAAAACGCACCGACCTCGTCGAAAAATACCAAGAGACTTTGGAACAAAATCACGAGCATGCTATCCAATTTGGCGAAGATTTGATAAAATAGCCCCATTATGGAATTATTTATTTTAATTATCATTTTGGCAATTTTTGCTGAAACCACATTTTTAATTATTACCAATAAAAAACCACTCATCGCCGAAGCGCGCCGCAAAATTTATGTCGACACCTCGGCTTTGATCGACGGTCGCATTCTAAATATTGCCAAGACTGGCTTTATTAGTGACGACCTCATCATTTTAAAAAGCGTTCTAAAAGAATTGCAACTTCTTGCCGACGGCAAAGACAGCACCAAGCGTGCCCGCGCTCGTGCTGGACTAGACCTCGTGAACGAACTCGAGCGCATCGTGCATTTTAACGTTGAAATCGTCGATGATGGCGACGCCAACGTTAAAGTAGACGAACAACTTTTAAAGTACGCCAAAGCTAATCACGGCGCCATTTTGACACTCGATTTTAACCTCATCAAAGTAGCCACGGCCGAAAAAATCACCACCCTAAACATCAACGATTTAGCACTATCGCTCCGCAACGAGTTTTTGCCGGGCGAAAAAATCACCCTCAAAATCACCGACAAAGGCGCCAACAAAGGTCAAGGAATTGGCCACTTGCCAGACGGCACCATGGTGGTCGTCGATAACGCCGCCACAAAAATCGGCGAAAGTCTTTTGGTGGAATTTGTTAAGTTCCACGAGACTTCCGCCGGTAAAATGATCTTTGCGAAGATTTTATCTACTCAGACTTCTCCTCGTCCTTCTGTTCGTCAGACTCAGTCTGTTTCTTCTCAGAATCCTCGGATTTCTCTTCCTTCTGTTCAGGCTTCTCGTCTTTCTTCTCGTCCTTCTGTTCGTCAGACTCAGGCTCCTTCTCAGGCTCCGCAGGCGTCAAAGTCATCTCGGAAACCGCAGCATAACCAAGCTCGTCGGAAACCGTAATCTTCACATTCTTTTCTTTGCCAGTTACTTTGTATCCGGTGATTTCACCATTTGCGGCCACTGTGACAGTGTGGCTCGTTCCGTCAACCGTCAAGGTATAACCCGTAAGCTTCTCGCTACCTTTTACGATCGTAGCGTAGAACTTACCGCCTTCGCTTGAAATAGACACGGCAGGTGGTACGTAATCACATGTATCCTCTACTTCGTAATTGTATGGTGAGTCAACCTTAAAGCTTTCTTTCTTGGTAACCGGATCAATTGTCTTTGTTACTTCAACTTCAATCTTGTAAGCTTGTGGCGTACATTCTGCAGCAAGCAACTTGTTGTATTTATTGAATGGCTTGGTTTCTTTTGAGATACCAGAGTTTTTCTCGGCATTGTACCAGCTTGGCCAAATGTCAGTTACACCATTAACTTTCAAAGTCTTGAGGCCAGCCGGACGGGTTGGGCGATCACTAGAGCTCCATTTACCATCTGGGCCATAAACATCATGGTGAACGTGATACATATATTCGTTAACAGTCCAGCGAGCGATATCGTGCGTGTTGCTGGTTAGGCCAGAACCATCATGGTTGCCATTCCAAACCAAGGTTGAAAGCACGGTAGAATAGCTTTCCATCAAAGAGTCTTTGGTAACAGCAGAGTTTGAGGTAGTAGTAGTACCAGTTTTAGTTGCAGTCCATACTCCATCCACCACATAACCTTCGTTGTTCCACCAACGAGAGCTACGGTCACTCAGAATATCAGTAAGCATGTAGGCGACTTGCGGATCAACTACCTGGGTAGCTGGAGAATCTTGCCATGACTCAATCACATCACCAGAAGAGTTCTTAACTTCGAGAATATAAGAAATGTCTTTATAGGCGCCACCTCTTGCGATAGAAGCATAGGCATTAGCGTGCTCAACCATTCTTACACCACAACCAGAACCAATCGCGATAGAAAGACCAACTCCGTCACGACCTTCACAATAACTTTTGTCGCCAAGGGCATGAGCAATCTCGAGGGAATTGTCGATACCGTTAATATATAGAGCCTTTACTGCGGCAATGTTAAGCGAGCGAGCGAGGGAAGTACGAATTGGAATATCGCCATAGAAGATACCAGTTGCGTTAGTCATCGAACAAGCACCACGATAACCAGCACAATAAAGCGAGTTAATGTTTTCATCTTTCAAAATCGTACCAGGACCATAGTTGATGCCGTCACGCTGCATAAAGAGCGGAGCATAATCAAGAATTGGCTTAATAGTAGAACCTGGCTCGATTAATGCATCTACCGTGGCGTTAAGCTCACCATAATTTACGTTGTAAAAGTCGATTGAACCAACCATGGCAATAACTTGTGAAGTCTCGATATCGATAGAAACAAGAGCGATATCGTCACTTTGGTTTTTGTAAGCGTGGCTAGCACCAACCTTTACGGCGTTTTCAGCAATTTGCTGTGCGCGAGCATCAAGAGTGGTTTTAATTGTCCAACCACCAGCACGCATCGTGGAAATACCGTATTTATCTTCAAGCTGTTTGCGCACTTCGAGCACGAAGTGTGGTGCAATCATATCAGAATATTGGCTAGCTTCTGGCTTAATCGTGTCGAGAATTGGCACTTCCTTAGCCTCATCAGCCTCTTGTTGGCTAATATAACCCATTTGAGCCATCACGTCCAAAGTCTTGTGTTGGCGAGCAATCAAAGCATCGTTACCGTAAGTATTGTATGGGTTCAAAACACCCGGGTTGTTTGGGATTGAGGCAAGCAGTGCGGATTCGGCCAAAGTCAAATCTTTAGCAGATTTACCAAAGTAAGTTTGCGCAGCTGATTCTACACCGTTACGGCGACCACCATAAGGCGATTGGTTGAGATACATGGTGATAATTTGCTCTTTATCATACATACGTTCGAGCTCGATCGAAAGAATCAACTCTTTGATCTTGCGGCCCAAACCACCACGGTTTGCAGAAGCAGCTTCATCTGAGAAATAAACCTGTTTAATGAGCTGTTGAGTCAAAGTAGAACCACCTTGCACGCCCTGACCAGTGAGAGTAGAAAGAGTAGCACGAATCAAAGCGAGAAAATCGACACCAGCGTGATTGTAGAAGTTTCTATCCTCGATAGCCACAGTAGCCCAGCGCATATAATCGCTAATTTCGGAGCCATCAACCACGAGACGATAATCTTCATTGCCGGTATCCTTCCACAAAACAACACCGTTACGGTCTAAGTAAGTATTTACAGTTTCGGAAACGGTCATCTCGTCGAGACGAATTTCATCGAGATCCTTCTTGTAATATAGGAAAAGCCCACCGATAAAGATGATAAGAAGTAGAAAACAAGCCGCACAAAACTTAAGAATAGCTTTTTGGCCACGCCAAGAAAACCACCATTTAAATACGCGTTTTGGATGGAGGCGAGCAAAGAATCTTTTAACTGGATCCTTAGGTAGAGCCGCCAACTCTTCGGCCTTACGACGCGCTTCGGCATCTTTTTTGGCCTTATGCTTATAAACTAAACTAGAATAAAGACTTTTTTTGCTACCAGATTTTTTAATCTTAGGAGCATCGGTCTTTTTCTCGGTCTTTTTATCGACCTTTTTATCATTCTTAACCTTACTAAGACTAAGTTTATCCTTCTTTTTATCAGTTTTTTTAGCGTCCTTTTTAGACGGCAAAATAACTTCCGACTTTTTTCTACTCATGCATTAATTATACCATTATTATTATAATAATTAAAACACTTGACAATCAAAACCATAAGGGTTATAATGCGGGTATACAAGGTCATATACAAAAAATAAACAAGGAAATTTTTATGAAAAAGAGTCTTGGCCTCAAAATTTGTGCCAGCCTTTTGGCGGTTCCAATTTTGGGCACATTCTGCCGCGGTGCATTCGCGGTCACAAATTCCACTCTTAAAGTGGGTAGCGAAGACATTTTTACCGCTACTGGTTCAGAATCTAACGCCGAAGAAACGGCTACCTATGATTCCACCACCAAAACCCTCACCCTCAAAGGTTACAAGGGTAAAGCTATCGACACCGATATCGCTTCACTCACCATCAACGTTACTGAAGCTAGCACGGTTACCGATACTGTAAAAACTTTGCATTCTACTGGCAACATCACCATCACCGGTAAAAAACTTACCCTCTCAAATGGTCTCGACGTAGACGGTGGTTTCATCCTCGAATCTGGCGAAGTTGATCTCGGCACTACCGATCTTACTGCTAAAGGCACCATCAAAATCAACGGCGCCATCAAAGCCGGTTCGATCGTCTTAACCGCTGAATCTCCAGCCAAAGCAAAAATCATGCTCAACGAAAAAGCTGATGTTGCTGTCACCAAATATATTAACGCTAACTACTCAACCAAAGCTACTGTAAAAGGTATCGAACTTAACAAAGTTTGTGCAAACGCCAAAATCATCAACATTGATGGTACTGGCAAAACAGCTAGCACCACTACCGTCTTTTCTTCCGACGAAAAAACTGGTGTAACGAACGGTGTTAAAATCTCTAGCGCCCTCTGCGAAACCAGCAAAGACGAAGAAAAGAAAGAAGAGAAGAAAAACCCAGACACTGCTGATAGTATCTACTTCTACGTAGCAGCTTTGGTAGCTTCGTCCGCTATCTTTGTCTATAGGCGCCATCTTGCTAAGCGTTAATTCCTATAAACCGGATAAAAAAGTCACGAGAGCCACTAGCTCTCGTGGCTTTTTAAATACCAACAAGAAAAAGAAAACCTCATCCAAAAAATTCGATATTAAAAGCGATCCGCATGTTATCATGCGTGGCATTATTTATACTTTAACGTCTGCCGTATTACTCTTTTGTATTTGTTTTTCCGCCTACAACATTATTAAATGGCGTGCCGAAAACGAAATGGCAGACGAGCAAATCCGCGAGCTTCAAGCGGAAACCATTATTGTGGAAGTCGAGCCAGAACCGGAACCAGAACCGGATCCAAAGCCAACCAAAGAAAAGATCGACGTAACTATTTCAAAAGATGATCCATATTGGGAATTATCCAAAATCCCACTAATTAGCGTAGATCTTAGCGCTTCAATCGCCAAAAATCCCGACGTAGTTGGCTGGATCCAAGTACCTGGCACCAATATCAATTACCCATATGTGCAAACCAACAATAACGAATATTACTTGAATCATTCTTTGAATCGCACCATTAATTCGGCGGGCTGGGTTTTTCTTGATATGAATAATAGCGCAAAGTTGACTGATCAAAACCAAGTCCTCTATGCTCACGGACGATATGATGGTTCCATGTTTGGGTCACTCAATAACATTCTATCCAAAGAATGGCAGGAAAAAACCGAAAACCACATCGTGAAAATCTCAACCTTAACTGACAACTCAATCTGGCAAGTCTTTAGTGTTTATCGCATTCCAGTCACCAGCGATTATCTTACAACGAACTTTGAAAACGAATCTGATTTTGATAATTTCTTACAAAAGATCAGTACGCGCAGCGTTTATGATTTTCAAACCACCGCACACGCCAGCAATAAAATCATTACGCTCTCAACTTGCATTGGCACCAACGAACGCGTCGTCTTGCACGCTAAACTCATTAAAATCGCCCAAAAATAATTTAAGTATGTATAATAAATTATATGAAACGTTTGCGTTTTAAATCTGTTGTGGCTCTGGCCAATTCCAAATTGTCGGTAAAATCTGCCGCCATCGTGCTGGCGAGTTCCACCTTACTTTCAGCTCTGCTTGGGCTTTTTCGCGATCGTTTGCTAAACTCCTATTATCTTGGAACTTACCCAACCGGCATCGACGCTTACACAGCCGCTTTCACTATTCCGGATTTCATGTTTTTCATCTTGACCTCCGGCACGCTTGCAGTGTCGTTCATCCCGGTTTTCAACCAACGCTTGATGAACGGCAACAAAAAATCCGCCTGGGAACTTTCATCCAGCCTGCTTAACTTACTCGCATTGGTCACCTTGGTGGCTAGCGTCCTTATTATGATTTTTGCCGACCCATTAATTCGCTATGTTGTCAGCCCAGGTCTCGACGAATCCGGCATGATTCTTGCTATCAACATGACGCGCGTAATCGCCTTAAACCCGTTCTTGTTCTCAATCGCAACAGTTCTCACATCCATCCAGCAGGCCGTAGGGCGCTTCGTATTTTACGCCTTTGCGCCAGCTATTTACAACATCGGTATCATGATTGGTATTATCTGCTTTACGGATGGTATCAATATCTTTGGTGTACAAATCTTTGAAGGTGGCATCATGGGTGTTGCGCTCGGCGTGATTCTAGGTGCGGTTTTGCAGCTCATCGTGTCACTTATTGGCCTCTTTGGACTTGGTTTTGATTATGAATTTAAGATTCGTTGGAAAAACCAAGGCTTCCGCTCAATCTTGAGATTACTCCCAGCTCGTTCTTTGGACCAGGGAATTGACTATGTCAACTCTATCGTAAATACAAACCTTTCTTCTCGCATGGGCGCCGGCGCCGTTCGCTCGTTTAACCAAGCTTCGGCTCTGCATCAAATGCCAGTCAGCTTGATCGGTGTAGCAATTTCCACCGCCTTCTTCCCGAAACTCACCGAGGAACTCGGGCAGGGAAACGAAGAAGAGTTTATGAACACCTTTAGAAAAGCTCTGCGCACCATCATTTGGATTTCGTTACCTGTGGCCATCATTGCGTTCTTTACGCGCGGCTACGTGGTAAGCTTTGTAAGCAACGTCGGTAGCAACACCAGCAACGGTACCATCGCCAGCGTGCTCGGCGCACTCGTGATTTCAATCTTTGCCCGCTCGGTATTCCATATTGCTTCACGCGGGTTCTATGCCTACCAAGACACTAAAACTCCATTTATCGTTTCGATTATCGCAATCGGCCTCACGATGCTACTTTCGGTATTATTCTTTAAGCTCGGCTACGGCGTAGATGGGCTCGGTTTCGCCCAAAGTATCGGCGCCATCGTTGAAATCATTATCTTGCTGGTAGCCCTGGAGCGTCGCTCGCGTCGCAAGCTATTTAATAAAGCCTTTTGGAAATCTTTCTCACGTATAGCAATCGCTACCGCCATTGCAGGCTGTGTCGCCTTCTCGCTTACCAAATTCATTCCATTGATGGCCACCGATAATTCACTTCTTATCACAATTCCAAAATTCCTCCTAATTGCTAGCCTCTCAATCGTTTCTTACGTTGTCGCCAGCTTCTTCCTAAATCTTGAAGAAGCCGAGCCGTTTATCAATTACGTCAAACGAATACTCTTTAAAAACCTCAAATAAATGGTATAATATTACGCATGGAAATAACTCGCGAGGACTTAAAACACTTAGCTGACTTGTCCAATTTTTCGTTGCCAGAAGAAGAAATGGACTCTTTGCAAAACGACCTAGACGGCATCGTTAAGTATATTTCTGAGCTCAGCGAACTTAATACAGATGGCGTAGAGCCAACCTATCAAGTTTTTGAGATGGACAACGTTTGGCGTGATGACGAGATCAAAACCCAGGATGCCAACCGCGAGGAATTGCTGAATTTAACCGTAGAAGAAAAAGAAAATCAAATTAAAGTTCCGAAGGTGCTCTAATGAAAACTGCCAACCAAAACGTTACTGCCACAATGCTCGTAAATGACGCCTTAAAAAAGGCGGAGTTTTTCAAGGATTACAATATTTTTACTTCACTCTATAAAGATGCCGCTCTAAAGAAAGCCGCTAAAATTGATGAGAGGATTAAAAACGGCGAACCAGTTGGCCGCCTAGCTGGCGTACCTTTTGCCGCCAAAGACAACTTCCTGGTAAAAGACACGATTACTACCGCTTCGGCCCACATTTTGGAACCATTTGAAGCGCCAATTACTTCTACCGTAGTTGAACAACTCGAAAAAGAAGGTGCAATTTTGATTGGCAAAGTCAACCTAGATGCTTTTGCCCACGGTTCTTCTACTGAGAACTCTTATTTTGGCCCAACTTTGAACGCCTACGACAAAGAACGTGTCGCCGGCGGTTCTTCCGGTGGCTCCGCCGTAGCTGTTGCACTTGATATCGTAGAATTTACTACTGGTTCTGATACCGGTGGCTCAATCCGCCAACCAGCTTCCTTTAACGGTGTTTATGGCCTCAAACCAACCTATGGCGCAACCTCGCGCTATGGCGTAGTTTCAATGGCTAGCTCGCTCGATGTTAACGGCTTCTTTACTAAAACTCCAGAAGACTTGGATCTTCTCATGTCTATCTGTGCCCACCGCGACGAAAAAGACCTTACTACTTTGCCAGATTTCTACGAAGAATCCGAAGCAAAACCAATTAAAACCGTTGGTATCGTCAAAGATTTTGATAACGACGCCGTAGATCCAGAAATTCGTACCGCCCTAAAGGCAAAATGCGAAGAATTAAAGAAAAAAGGCATTGATATCGTTGAGCTCGATATGCCAACTTTGAAGTATGCTTTAGCCGTGTATTACATTATTCAGCCAGCCGAAGTTGCCAGTAACCTTAGCCGCTACGACGGCATTCGCTATGGCTTCCGCTCTGAAAATGCCACCAATCTAGATGATCTTTACGGCAACACCAGAAACGAAGGCTTCATGAAAGAAAACAAACGCCGCATTATGATCGGCAACTTCGTGTTAAGTTCTGGTTTTTATGATGCATATTTCTTGAAAGCCGCCAAAGCCCGCACACTTTTGATCGAAGAATACAAAAAAGCCTTCGAAAAATGCGACGTAATTTTGGCACCAGTTTCGCCAAACCCAGCCTTTAGGCTCGGCGAAAAAGTCAACGACCCAGTCGCTATGTATATGGAAGATATTATGTCCGTTTCAATTAACCTCGCCGGCATTCCTGGCCTTGCTATTCCAGCCGGCAAAACCGCAAGCGGCCTTCCTATCGGCCTCCAGGTACTTGGCCCACGCCGCAGCGACAAAACAATCATTAAATTCGCAGAGGAGATTAGGTAATGGATGGTGGTTTAATTACTTTTATCGTAGCAATCATTATTGTGGGCGCTTTGATTTTTGTAGCAATCTTGCTCACCGGCAAGCGCAATTATCATCTCAATACTGAGTTTTATCAGTCTAAATTCCTCGCGATCGAGAGCCGTTTGCAAAAAGAAAACCCAGCCAGCTATACGCTTTCGATTATCGAAGCCGACAAGTTGCTCGACAAGGCCCTGATGGAAGTTGGGTTAGTAGGTAAAACCATGGGTGACCGCCTCAAAAAATCCAACGACCGTTTTTCAGACATCAATGCTGTATGGCACGCACATAAACTTCGCAACGCCATCGCACACGATGCAGATTTTGAGATTGGTTTTACGCAAGCTAAAAATGCGCTTTCTACCTACAAGCAAGCCTTAAAAGATTTAGGAGCTATCTAATGAAATATATTCCAACTATCGGTATCGAATGTCACGTCCAGCTAGCTACCAAAACCAAGCTCTTTTCTGAGGTAGATAACGACGCTCGCGGCAAAGAGCCAAACTCCTGCGTTTCACCAGTTGATTACGCTTTGCCTGGCATGTTGCCACGCCTCAATGGGGAAGCAGTGCGCTTTGCTATTCGCGCCGGCCATGCCATGAACTGCGTGATTAATCCTAAATCTCGTTTTGACCGCAAACATTATTTTTATCCAGATTCACCAAAAGGTTACCAGATTACTCAGTTCTTCCACCCAATCATTGGCGAAGGTTTTGTTGAACTTCCTAACGGCACCAAAATCCGCATCGAACACGCTCACCTAGAAGGCGATGCCGGCAAATTAACCCACTTTAGCAATTATTCGCTCGTGGATTTGAACCGCGTTGATACGCCACTTATCGAGATCGTTTCGATGCCAGATATCCATTCGGCCGCTGACGCTCGCGACTACTGCAAAGAGTTGTGGAGATTGATGACTTTTGCCAAAGTTTCTTATGGCGACCTTTATAACGGCAACATGCGCTTTGATGTAAACGTTTCAATCGCACCAGAAGGCTCCGATAAACTCGGCACCCGCACCGAAACCAAGAACCTAAACTCTTTCCGCTCGATTGAGCGCGCCGTAGAATACGAAATCAAACGCCAAACCAAATTGCTCGAAGCTGGCGAAACCATCCGCCAAGAAACCCGCGGTTGGAACGACGCCACCGGCGAATCCACCCCGCAGCGTTCCAAGGAAGAGGCCAAAGATTACCGCTACATGCCAGAACCAGATTTGCCACCACTTAATCTTTCCGAAGAGTTCATCAACGCTGCGCTTGAAAACTTCCCACTGATGCCAAGCGATTACCGCGCCAAATTCACCGGCATAATTCCAGCCGACACTTTGGAAGTTCTCTTAGACCACGCCAACTTGGTTGAAAAGCTCGCCGAGTTAAGTAGCCCTAGCGCCATTAAACGCATCGCCAACCTCTTTGCATCCGTGCTTCTAGCCGAAGAAAACTTTAGCCTTCTTAACGACGATTTGCCATCCGCCACTCAACTCAACGACCTCGCCGAAATGCTCGACAAAAACGAGCTCAGCTCCACCGGCGGTAAAGAAGTCTTTATCAAATTCTTTGACCCAGAAATGCATTTTAAGGCCACTCGTGAAATCGCCAAAGAACTTGGCGTAGTTCAGGAAAATGACCTTGGCGCACTCGAAGCCATCGTAGATGCCGTACTCGCAAAACCAGAAACTCAGAAAGCCCAAGAAGATTATAAAAACGGGGAACAAAAAGTTATCGGCTTCCTCGTTGGCCAAGTCATGAAAGAATCCCACGGCAAAGCTAACCCATCCGCCGTACAAGAAATCTTAAGAAAGAAACTAGCTTAATGCTCGTATCGATCATCCTCACACTGCTTATCGCCATGGTGCCAGTTATTGAGCTTCGTGGCGCTATTCCTTTTGGCGTCGCACACGGTCTTGCACCTCTGCTATCTGCTGGTCTTGCTATTATCGGGAACCTCATTCCAATCCCATTCTTGCTACTTTTAGTTCCAAAAGTTTTTGACTTTTTGCGCAATAAAAAGCTCACCAAAAAAATGATCACCTGGCTCGAGGCCAAAGCCGATAAAAACAAGAAAACCGTCGACAAATACGGCTGGCTTGGGCTCATCATCCTAGTCGCCATTCCACTTCCTGGCACTGGCGCCTGGACTGGCGCGCTTGTGGCGAGCTGTTTTAAGATGAAATTCCGCCCATCCATGCTCTCTATTATTACTGGCGTTTTGATCGCTGGCGCGATCGTTCTTGGCGTCACTTATGGTATCTCCAAGCTTCTCTAAAATACCCCTACACAATCCCAAAAAAATGTGATAAAATAAAAAGCGTCTATTTTTTAATGTAAAAATCACTAATATTAAATAAGGAAATATATGGCTACCGAAATCAAAGACCTATCCAAATTCCGCAATATTGGTATTATTGCCCATATTGATGCCGGAAAAACCACTACTTCCGAGGCGATTCTTTATCGCACCGGTCTCAAACATAAAATTGACCTCGTGAAAGGCGACACCGGCGGTGCAACCACCGACTGGATGGAGCAGGAAAAGGAACGTGGTATCACGATTACCTCAGCTGCTGTTACCGCTACCTGGAAAGGTCACAAAATTAACATCATCGATACCCCGGGCCACATCGACTTTACCGCAGAGGTGGAACGCTCACTTCGCGTGCTCGATGGTGCTGTCGTGGTCTTCGATGGTAAGATGGGCGTAGAAGCTCAGTCTGAAACTGTTTGGCGCCAAGCTACCAAATACGGCGTGCCTCGTATCTGCTTCGTCAACAAAATTAACCAAATCGGTGGTGATTTTTACAAATCTCTTGATTCTATTCACAAACGTCTTTCTAAGAATGCCGTCGCTATTCATCTTCCAATCGGCTTTGAAAAAGACATCTGCGGCGTTGTCGACCTTATCGACATGAAAGCTTACACTTACAAAGATTACGCTGACCACGAGCTTACCGTTGGCGAAATTCCGGCCGACATGGTTGAAAAAGCTAAAAACGCTCGTTCTATCCTCGTTGAGGAAGCCGTCCAAGCCGACGAGGCTTTGATGGAGAAATACTTCAACCAAGGCGAAGAAGCCATCTCTGAAGTAGAACTCAAAGCTGCCCTTCGTAAACGCGTTATCGATGGTGACTTCTACCTAGTTACCGGCGGTGATGGCCGTGGTGTGATCGTTGAGAAAGTCCTTGACCTTATTACCGACTATCTCCCATCTCCACTTGATCGCGACCAAGGTCAAACCTTTGGTACCGATCCAAAATCCGGTGATCAAATCGTTCGCAAAGCTGACGACAAAGAGCCACTTACCGCTCTCGCCTTCAAGATTGCAACCGATCCATTCGTAGGTAAATTGATCTTCATCCGCGTTTACGCTGGTAAACTCAAATCTGGCGATACCATTATGAACGCTACTACCGGCAACAAAGAACGCGTCGGCCGTATCGTCCGTATGTTCGCTGATAAGCGTGAAGATATCTCTGAAATCGCTGCTGGCGATATCGCCGCTGTGGTTGGTCTCAAAGACTGTACTACTGGTACCACCCTCTGTGATCCAGCTCACCCAATTCACCTTGAATCTATCGAATTCCCAGATCCACCAGTATCTATCGCTGTCGAGCCAAAAACCAAAGCCGACCAAGAGAAAATGGGCATCGGCCTCTCCAAGATGGCTGAGGAAGATCCAACCTTCCGCGTACACACCGATGAAGAAACCGGCCAAACCATTATTTCCGGTATGGGCGAGCTTCACCTTGAGATTATTATCGATCGTTTGAAACGTGAACACGGCGTGGAAGCCAACACTGGCGCTCCACAAGTTGCCTACCGTGAAACCATCCGCGGCACTGCCGAAGCACAAGGTAAACACATCAAACAATCTGGTGGTCGTGGTCAATATGGTGACGTTTGGATCAAATTTGAGCCAAATGAACCAGGCAAAGGCTTCGAATTTATCGACCAAATTAAAGGTGGCGTGGTTCCTCAGGAATACCGCAAACCAGTCCAAAAAGGTGTCGAAGACACCCTCGCTGGTGGTGTTATCGCTGGCTACCCAGTAGTGGACGTTAAAGCTACCCTCTATGATGGTTCTTACCACGATGTCGACTCCTCCGAGCTCGCCTTCACCTTGGCTGGTGCTCTTGCAACTCGCGAAGGTATTAAGAAAGCTAACCCAGTGCTCCTCGAGCCTGTGATGAAGATGGAAATTACCACCCCAGAAGAATTCATGGGTGACGTGATTGGCGATATCAACGCTCGCCGTGGTCGCGTCGACGAAATGGAAGATTTGAACGGTGGCGCCAAGCTCATCAAAGCCTTCTGTCCACTCGCTAACCTCTTTGGTTACACCGGTGACCTTCGTGGTATGTCCCAAGGTCGTGCCGCCTCTTCTATGGAGCTCTACGGCTACGAGGAAGTTCCACCAAACGTAGCTCAAGAAATCATCGAAAAGAGAAATTCTAAATAGTCTCTAACAAAAATCCGGCTGATGAAGCCGGATTTTTTGTTCTTCAGAAACCACCTATTGCATATAATAAGATATGTGTTATAATGAACCCAGGATATAGGTGGGTGTTTTTTACAACTTAATATAGAAAAAGGATGACTGGAGACATCCGTCACGAAAACCGTGAATGATTTGACTTTTTTCCCATATCGGAAAATCTCCACGAGGGGGTACGCCCTCTGAGCTTGGTTACCACCCAAGTAAAAAGTCGCGGTCACAGGCCAGCCGCTCAAGACCCATTGCATTTTGGCCAAGTCTATGTAAGCTAACCCACCTATATCCAAGACCCAATAACCCCTTGAGGGTTGTACCTTCTTCATTACCCCCAGGCCCCCACGGCTGGGGGTTTTCTTTTTTCCCAGAATTTTTTTCTTTTAGCTCTTTACAATCTTTAAAAAATAGTCTAAAATAATAAAGTAGAGTTTTGGAGCTGGTTTTTATTAGCGCTCCAAACATAATATAAATTAAAAGGAGAAAGAATGGCAAATTTTGACCGTTCCAAGCCACATATCAATGTTGGTACCATGGGTCACGTCGACCATGGTAAAACCACTTTAACTGCTGCTATCACCACAGTTCTTAGCCGCAGACTTCCATCCGACGTTAACAAACCAGTCGCTTACGACCAAATCGATAACGCTCCAGAAGAGAAAGCTCGTGGTATCACCATCGCTACCTCTCACCAAGAGTACGAATCTGAAAAACGCCACTACGCTCACGTCGATATGCCAGGCCACGCCGATTACATCAAGAACATGATTACCGGTGCTGCCCAAGTCGATGGTGCAATTCTCGTAGTTGCAGCTAACGATGGTCCACTTCCACAAACCCGTGAGCACGTACTTCTCGCTCACCAGGTGAACGTACCAAAAATCATCGTCTTCCTCAACAAAATGGATCTCGCTGACCCAGAACTCGTTGAGCTCGTTGAAATGGATGTTCGTGACCTTCTTAACAAATATGGTTATGATGGCGACAACGCTCCAATCATCAAAGGTTCTGCAACGAAAGCCCTCGAAGGCGACAAAGAGAACGAAGATGCTATCATGGAACTCGTTCACGCTATGGACGAATACTTTGATATTCCAGAACACGATCTCGACAAACCATTCTTGATGCCAGTTGAAGACGTCTTCTCAATCAAAGGCCGTGGTACTGTTGCTACCGGTCGTATCGAGCAAGGTGTTGTTAAACTCAACGATGAAGTTGAAATCGTAGGTCTAAAAGACACTCAAAAATCCGTTGTTACCGGTATCGAAGCCTTCCACAAGACTCTTGATCAAGGTCAAGCTGGCGATAACGCTGGTCTTCTCCTCCGCGGTATTGAACGTGAACAAATCGAACGTGGCCAAGTGATCGCCAAACCAGGCACCATCACCCCACACACCGAATTTGAAGCTCAGGTTTACATCCTTAAGAAAGAGGAAGGTGGCCGCCACACTCCATTCTCAAAGGGTTACAAACCACAATTCTACTTCCGTACCACCGATGTTACCGGTGAAGTTGAGCTCCCAGCTGACAAAGAAATCGTCATGCCTGGCGACCAAGTCACCTTCAACGTCAAACTTCTTGCCCCAGTCGCTATGAACAACAACGACCGCTTCGCTATCCGCGAAGGTGGCAAGACCGTTGGTTCTGGTGTTATCACCAAAGTTATCAAATAATAATTGCTAACTTACAAAAAATCTCCCTTCGGGGAGATTTTTTGTGTTTTTTTGCGGTAAACCCTTGTTTTTCATGCCGCTTATGCTAGTATTATAAATAGAGCGTAAGGTTATTTGGCCCAAAACAAAAAGTATTACAAAAAAAACTAATACAAAAAGGGTCAAAAAGTGCAAAAACAAACCTTTCAAATAGGGAAGAGTTTTATCCCAGGAATTTTGTTTTCTGCGTGTAGTGCAGCACTGTTACTTTTTGGTGCCTTAATACTTGCAGCTCCAGTTGATGTAAATACTAATGCAACAGATGATCCAGACATTACAGATGGTTTAAGCCTTATTACCAGTCCAACCGTAGAAGCTACCATCAATCCAGAGGAAGGTGGGGCTTTGAATATCGTAAAAGACACTTTAGTTGGCACGACTAATTCTCCATACGGCTATGAAGTATATATCTCAACTAGTTCAGACACCATAAACGACATTTATCTTAACGGCAATCCACAGAACTCTGCAACCAACCAAAAGATTGCTGCTACGTCTGGCACATACAGTACGCCAGCCGTACTAGACATTACCAACGGTGCTACTTGGGGTTATGCTATTGCTGGTCTAGACAATTTTGATGCAAGTTACAGCGAAACTAATCCGGCAGACACATCCAAATTTGCAGCTGTACCAACTGTAGATAGTAAACAGCTCATTCATAGCTATAGTACCGCTACAGCCAATGATCCTATTGATGTGTATTTTGGATTTAATGTAGATACCAGCTTACTACCAGGGTCATACAAGGTTGATGTAATCTATACTATTGTGCCAATTACTCCTCCACCACGAACAGTGAAAGCAGTCTTGGGCGATAATGGTAACCTGAACTTCTTATACGATCGCAGAACCTACAATGTTGGGGATACTTATACGGATAACCTTGGCAGCACTACGATTAAAGCCGTGTACAATGTGCCAACGAATGTTACCAATGTGAATGATAGACCACAATGGACCAACCCTAGCCTTGGCTATAGTAGCCCCACCTCCGCTAATTTCGATCAGTCCTTCTATAACTTCAAACCAACTAGTACTGCATACTGGTTCTATTACGTAAATAACTTAGCATCCATCACTAATATAGACAAGCTCAATACTAGCGACGTAACTAACATGTCCTATATGTTCTTCTACGCCGGCTACAGCGCTACTGCCTGGAATATTGGTAACCTCAATAGCTGGAATGTAAGTAGTGTAACTGACATGTCCTATATGTTCTGCTACGCCGGCTACAGTGCCACTACCTGGAATATTGGTAACCTCAATAGCTGGAATGTGAGTAGTGTAACTGACATGTCCTATATGTTCTCCTACGCCGGCTACAAAGCTACCACCTGGGGTATTGGAGACCTCGGCAGTTGGGATGTTGGCAGCGTAACCAATATGTCTCACATGTTCGCCAAAGCCGGCTACAAAGCTACCACTTTTGATCTTGGCAACCTTGATAGCTGGAATGTGAGCGACGTAACCGATATGAGCAGTATGTTCGATTCCGCCGGCTACAGCGCTACCACCTGGAGTATTGGTAATCTCGGTTATATAGATACAAACCATCCAGGTTGGGATGTGAGCGGCGTAACCGATATGAGCAGTATGTTCGATTCCGCCGGCTACAGCGCCACCACCTGGAATATTGGAGACATTAGTAGCTGGAACGTTGGTAGCGTAACCAATATGTCTAGCATGTTCTCTAGCGCCGGCTATAGCGCTACCGCATGGAATATTGGTAATCTTGGCTATGTAGATGCCGACCATCCAGGTTGGAACGTGGGTAGTGTAACTAATATGTCGGGCATGTTCAAAAACGCCGGCTACAGCGCCACTACCTGGAATATTGGTGATATTAGTAGCTGGAATGTTGGTAGCGTAACAAATATGTCTCAAATGTTTTACTGCGCCGGCTGCAACGCTACAACCTGGAATATTGGCAACCTTGGCTACGTAGATGCCGATCACTCAGGCTGGGACGTAAGCAACGTGACCCAAATGAGCAGAATGTTCTTCTACGCCGGCTACAGCGCCACCACCTGGGATATTGGCGATATTGGTAGCTGGAACGTTGGTAGTGTGACTAATATGAGCAACATGTTCTATGACGCGGGCTACAGCGCCACCACCTGGAACATTGGCAACGTTAGTAACTGGAACGTATCATCCGTCACAGACCACTCTAACTTTATTAGCACCAACGCCAACTCCACCAACCTCAGCGTGGTCAACAACCAGCCGAACTGGCCTTAAGACGTAGTCTCAAGCGCATTGACTTTAGCATTAAAACAACCTTCGGCTGCGACGCTTTTTGATAAACGCCACGATGCCAGTCACCACCACAACCAAAGCAAAAATCATCAAAACCATAATCGGCAAAGGCAAAATCAGGATCAAACGCGACAGCACCACCTCTGTAACGCCATCCACAATCACTGTATATTCGGCCTTAAATAGCCCAATAAATGGCGCGTCTTCCCAGACATTTTCAATCTTGCGCGCTGCCGAACCCGGCAAAAGGGAAGCACCGGTGGTCTTATTGTAGACCTCATGCCCAAAAATCGTCTTAACAACTAGAGTGCCTCTAGCATCAATATCGATATTACCCTTGTTGGCCACTTTTGCACCAGCATTAATCACCGTATGATCATTTTTTACGCCCTTACCAAGGTAGGCATCTGTAGTCTCGGTATCGCGCACCGTTTCGCCGCCACTCACGTGGGCATAAATCAGCATCCCTACGCGCGAGGAAGACGTAATAACCGAATTGCCACCCGGGTTTTCGCTCTCTGTAAAAATCACCGCGTACTGGCCGCCATCCGGAATACTATCTGGCACCAGCACCCTAAAAGTAATATCGCGCTTGGCGCAAGGGGCAAGCTTAATCTCTAGAGTGTCCACCAAACCGCCACTGGCATCGATAAACTTAATCCAGCGGCTAATCTGCGTATAGCTGGTATCGCTCTCAAAATCCTTTTCGGTCTCGCCCTCTGAATACGGCGCAGCATAGATCTTGAAAGCACTCTCGGTATTAGATTGGTTTTGTACCGAGAAAGTGTCCTCGAGGCGCGCCCCACCACCCTCAATTGTAAGATTCTTCGAAATCGGGCTGACCAACGCACCAGCGCCCGTGCCACATTCTTCGGCCAAAGCCGCTTTGGCGCCAAAAATGCCCACAAAGAAAGCTAGAATTAACCCCATTAAAAACTTTTTCATATCCCTATTATACACAAAAAAACAAGAAAAAGGGGCCCTTACAGGACCCCAACAAAACCAAGAATAACAACGACAATGAATATAACAATAACTGCCCCAATAAAAAAATCGAGAAAATCGGCCTTTTTGTCGGACGAATCCGGCGGGGTGTCATGGTTGGCGGCATAGGTATCCCAACCTTTTTGCATCATTTCCTTGTTAATCTGTTTTAAATTGCTAGCCTCCTTAGACCCTTTTGTACCCATATGAGCACCCCCTTCGTATGTGATGTCTATATTATACCACAAAACCCGGAAAACCGCTAGTAGTATTGACTTTTTATTGCGTTTGTGCTATAA
This sequence comes from Candidatus Saccharimonadota bacterium, assembly GCA_017561835.1. Classification (GTDB taxonomy): domain Bacteria; phylum Patescibacteriota; class Saccharimonadia; order Saccharimonadales; family Saccharimonadaceae; genus Nanosyncoccus. Next base: position 19,974 of record JAFZBJ010000024.1, read on the forward strand.
TAATAGTATATCCCCCACTACGCACAGAAGGGAGGTGAAACATGTGTGCGAGAACATTCCTATCTATAAAACGAAGGTAAGGAACAACGTTGACGACCTCTTAAAACTCGGCTGCAAATATGCCACTTTGAGACCCGTCAACTACAACTTTGGCAAGGAAGATTACGGAAAGACTCACGTTGAGATATTCCATAACCTTCTGACCAATGAGCTCGAGGAGCTCAACCTTATGGACGCCGGTGGCGATAAGAGGTTGGACGGCTCGTACTTTTCGTACACAGCCAAACTTCTTGACGCTGATGGCGACTACGCTGGAGCTCACGTTGAGTTCCGGATAAACAAAAAAGGCGAAATAAAAGAAGTTCGCCTTATACCTTCAGGGGAAGAAGTCAGCTTCGCAAAAGCTGGCAAAGTTACGGAAAATCTGCCCTATCCGGCAGCTTTTCTTAACGAATTCAACCCCAAGCGGCCTAAATAATAGGCCGCTTTTTTCTTTAATCCGATGGCAAAGTCGTTAATTCATGCAAACGCACGTAAGTGTCGTTTTCGGTGCCATCCCTGACAAATTTCACACCATCATTGGCTAGTTTTTCTCGCACCATCTTCGAAGTTTCGGTAAATAGCCCTACAGATAGGAGTTCGCTCATCGCCGGCAAAACCTGCCCGCGCTGATAATAAGCGTGCATCTTTCTGATCTCGCGCACTAATTCGAGCGATTTTTGACCCGGCTCCTTAGCAAAATCCAGCGGCACACTCAAAAAACCCGAACCATAAGCTAGCGCCCGGCTGTTATCATTTGGATTTTCCAGATAGTTTTTCTCGTAATACTCCGGCTGGGCATCCATCACACCGCGGCCGCGCCAATCACTAGGATCTTTAGCGTACCAAACCGGCGCCGGGCCCATCTGCCAATCGCTACCGTTAACCTGATAAGAGCCAGCGTTCCAAAAATAGAAAGTATCCACGTTTTTTGCACCAGTCGCCTTCTCGACAAGATACTTAGCGATACCCATGGTGGCGCCGCTATTTTTGACCTCATCAATAATCAAAACGTTCTTACCCTCGAGCTCGTTTGGCGTTTGCATGATTTCGGCCGGATTTTCCTCTTTGATGCCATTAGGAATAAACAAACACCTCAGCTTGGCAAGATACTCTTGCTGAGCCTCAATCGGCAAAGATTCGAAACGCTTAATAAAATCGCGATCATCGGCCTTGCGCATCTGGCCAGACATCTCATCCTTAATCTCACCGTTGCCGTTAGCCTCAACGCCAAGCATCGAGAACATCCTAAGACGGTCAATATTGAGAAAATCATTCTGCGGGCGCTCTTTGGTAGAAAAATCCTCCCAAAATTCGTCAACCATCCAGCTCACCGGGCGCGCCGATTTATCAAGATAAATAACGTGGTCAAAAGCCAACTCTTCGCCAGACTTACCAGAGATTTTGGCAACAATCTTGGCCGTATCGCCAACCATCAAGCCCAGGGTTTCGCTGATCGGCAGGGTAGGAGTGCTCCATTTTCTCTCCCTGGAACTATGTTTCAAACCTGCCTGCTCTTTAAAAATCGGAAATTCCTCAGAATCAATACCGATATATCTTTCAAGCGGTGTGGTATCCGGCACCGGCTCAGGGCCAAGGTCCAAAGGTTCGGTCATCACATCAATCACTGCCTGATCCAACTCACCCAAATCCTCGGTGTTCTTAGCGTATTCACCGATCGCGGTCGTGGCCATTTTGTGGCAGATTTCCCGATATCTGGTCTCGTCAATTTGTTCAGAAGAATTTTGCAGCTTTTCCATGATTTAATCATAACAAATTTCAACCCATCCGCCAAAACTTGATTTTTCAAGCAAAACTTGCTATAATTAAAAGATAAACAATATTAATCATCCATTCTCAAAAACTTATCGACGGATCATCTAAGAATTCATCTGAGGTTATGAGAAAAGAAAGGAAATCATGGCTGAAGCCAAAAAAGCTGCCCCAAAAGCAGAAGGACTCAAAATCCGCATCCGCTTAAAAGCCTATGACCACCGTGTCATCGACCAAAGCACCAAACAAATCGTAGATACCGCTATCCGCACCGGCGCCTCCGTATCTGGCCCAGTGCCTCTTCCAACCAAGCGTTCTACCTTTACCGTAGTTAAATCCCCACATGTCTACAAGACCGGTGGTGAAGCTTTCGAAATGAAAGTTCACAAACGCTTGATCGACATCAACAACGCCACCCCAAAAACCATCGAGAGCCTTCAAAATCTCTCCCTCCCTGCTGGCGTCGACGCCGAAATCAAAATGTAATCAAAGAGCCCTTAACCGGGCTCTTTTTTGTGCTATAATATTTTTATGAAATTAATCGCTAAATTTAAGAAGCGTTTTTACTTTGCTGCTGCAAAATACTTCCGACACTTCGCAAAACGCTCTCTAAAACGCTGGCACCCCCGCATTATCGCTATTACTGGCTCCGCTGGCAAAACCACCATGCTCCACATCGCCGAGCATGAATTGGGCAAAAACGCCCACTACTCGCACGACGCCAATTCGGCCTTCGGCATCTCTTTTGATGTCCTTGGTATCAAAGGCATCAAAGGCTCCAAGCTGCGCTGGGTTTATTTAATCCTCGCCGCCCCCATTAAATCGCTCTACTTTAAGCACAAAGAGCCGTTTTATGTGGCCGAAATCGATGGCGAACGCCCACACGAAACTGAATTCCTCGCCACTTGGCTCAAGCCAGAGGTCACCATCTGGGTATCCATTGGGCTTTCACACGCCGTCCAATTCGAAGACGAAGTTAGATCTGGCCATTTTAAAAATCTCTCTTCGGCCATCGCCGCGGAATTTGCCACTTTGCCACAAAACACCCAAAAACTTATCTATATCAATGGCGACGAGCCTCTGATGCGCTCCGCCACCGAAGGCATCAAAAACGTTAAGGTTGTGGCCTTCAAAAAATCCGACCTCAAAAAATATGTCGTCTACCCAGATTCTACCGATTTTACCTATGGCGACACTACTTTCCACTTTAATCACCCAGAACCACGCGAAATCGCCTTCCAACTTCTAGTAGCTAAAGATTTGATGAAGTATCTCAAGATGCCATTTAATCCAGATTTCACCGATTTTAGAATGCCGCCAAGCCGCAGTAACTTCCTCCGTGGCAAAAAAGGAATCAACATCATCGATAGTAGCTACAACGCCCACCTTATCTCTGTGGCGTCAATCCTTGATATGGTCAGGCGCCTGCACGCCGAAGAAAAATGGCTGATTATTGGCGATATCGTCGACCAAGGTTCTATCGAGGGCGACGAGCACCAAAAGCTCGCCGATTTAATCGCCGAGGCCAAACCAGATAATATTATTTTGGTTGGTCGCCGCACCAAGAAATACACTGCACCGCGCCTCAAAGAGCTCGGCTATTCTGCCCACACTACTCTCGACCCACGCAAAGCACTTGAATACATCGAAAAGCACATCACCGGCAAAGAAACCTTGATTTTTAAGGGTAGCCAATACCTTGAGTGGATCATCGAAAAACTCCTCGAAAACCCAGAAGATGCCGACAAACTCTGCCGCCGCGAAAAAGCCGCTGTGGCCCGCCGCAAAAAATGGGGGCTAGACTAACATGCCGACCCTTTACATCATCCACGGGTGGACCTACACCGTTGAACCATGGGCTAAAACCGTCGCCCTGCTCGAAAAGCATGGCCTCAAGGTTAAAATGTTGCACGTGCCTGGCCTTACTGAGCCATCCGAAAAAGTCTGGACCATCGAAGATTACGTCAAATGGGCCGACCAAAACATCCCAAACGGCGCCATCGCCCTTGGCCATTCCAATGGCGGCCGCATTCTTTTGAATCTTTGCGCCAAAAATCCAAAAAAATTGAAGGGTTTGATGTTGCTTAGCGCCGCTGGCATTTATGAGCCATCTAAGAGAAAAGCTCTAGTTAAAGCCATGGCTAAAATCGGCCACCCACTTAAAAAAATGCCGCTAGTTAGCAAAGTATTTCACCGCCTCACCGGCTCCACCGACTACGCCCGCGCTCCTAAAAACATGCAAACCACCCTTGAGAACATGCTAAAGTCCGATCAAACGTTAAACATCGAGGCCGCCACCACCAAAACCCGCATTTTGTGGGGCAAAAAAGACACCATCACACCACCACGCCACGCCGAAAAAATGGCCAGCCGCCTACCGAATGCCAGCTTGCAACTCTTCGACAACTGGACCCACGCTCCATACATTTCTCACCCAGAAGAACTCGCCAAAGCCATTATTACTACTTATAAGGAGCTTATGTAATGGGATATTGCTTCCTTGGCCAAGCCGCTCACTACTCCCGCCACGAACGCCTGGCCCATACTTTTGCCGTTGGTCGCAAAAAGGATGCTAAAAACCTTACTGAGTATCTTGAAAAACGCTACTCCGGCACCGCAATTTTGACTAAAAACGGCCGTTCCGCCCTCTGTTTAGCGCTTAAAAACCTTCTTCCTAAAGGTTCCGAAGTTATTGCCAATGGTTTCACTTGTTACGCTGTCTATGAAGCCGTCAAAACTGCCGGCATGACCCCGGTTTTTGCCGACATCAACAAGGAAGACCTCAACTTTACCATCGAAAGCATCAAAAAGGTGCTCACCAAAAACACTAAAGCCATTATTATTCAAAACACTCTAGGCAACCCGGTAAATATCGTAGCTATCGAAAAATTCGCCAAAGACAACGGTCTAATGATTATTGAAGACCTCGCACACTGCGCCGGCCTCAAATATGCCGACGGTCGCGAAGCTGGCACCGTTGGTGCCGCCACCGTACTTAGCTTTGGTAAAGACAAATCTATCGACACCATTTCGGGTGGCGCTCTGATTGTCCGCACCCCTGTTGAAACGCCAATTGCAGCGCCTAGCAAAGCTCCGAAATTCGCCGATACTTTCCGCACTCGTTTTTATCCTTTGATCGCCGGCATCTCTCGTGGTTTGCAACATATTAAACTCGGCGGCCCATGGCTAAAACTCATGTTAAAGCTTCATTTTATTGAGCGCTCCGCCGACAACAAGCTCGATCTCACCCGCCGTCCAAACCGTTTCGCCGCCAAACTCGCTCTAAAGCAACTACAATCCACGAGCAAAATGCCACTTCGCAAATTTGCCCTAGTAAATAACCGCGCAGAGCTCCTAAATAAGCTCAAAAAACAAGGTTTTTACTTTGACGGCTTCTGGTATGAACGTCCAATTTCTCCAGAACGCTACTACAAAAAAGTAAAATTCGACGAATCCGCCTGTCCGGTAGCCACCGAGGTTGCCGCCTCTATTATCAACATCCCAACCCATTACTCTAGCGAAAAACTCCAACCAGCAATTAAACTTATTAAGGAATACATAAGATGAACTGGGCTAAAACTTGCGCCAAATATCCTGAAGCAAACTTTTATCAATCGCCAAACTGGGCCAAAGTCAACGAACTTATCGGCGACAAAACCATCACGAAAGATCTCATGAATGATGGCTTAGTTCTTGCGATTGTGAGAAAAGCCAAGCGCGGTCGCTATCTTGAAATTCCTTGCGGCCCAATCATCGACTGGAAAAACAAAGCCGCCGTCAAAGAGGC
>JAFZBJ010000025.1 GCA_017561835.1 Candidatus Saccharimonadota bacterium
AAAGGCTTGAATAAGTAGAAAATCTGCATCTCTTGAATTGCCATCCATTGCGGACTTAAATTTATTAAATAGCATTTGGTCTAATACGGTTTTGTCTGTATCTTTAATTTTTTTAAGACTATTAAACTCTGCCATAGTCATCTTAAATATGTCAATTATGGCGGCTTTACCATGTTCTTTGTAACGCCAATAACCACCACTAGCAATATTCTTTGGGTTCTTATCAAAGCCATTAGTGGGCTTATTACCTTTAACAAATCTACCACGCTTATCTCGTTTTACCGTTTGGTCTGTATTGGGCATTATGAGCCTTCTTTCTGTTTTATAGAGTTTCCCACAGGGCCTTGCTTTGGGATAGCTGGCCCTGATGGAAAACTCTTTGGGTTGCTAATACACATTAATAACTCCCTGTTCTACTAACGCTAGGGATATAGCTTGTAGGATATAAAACCGTAGCTATACCCTTAATACGATAGAAGTCCGATACGAAGTAGTTCCAATTCGTATAGACAAGGTTCACCAAGTTTCGAAAAAACAAAAGAAGCCGCGAGGCTTATTTTTGTTGTTGAGAAACGCCGGTGATCTGTAGCGTGCGAAGCACGCGTCGATCACTAAAGGAGTTCGCCCGCCGAAGGCGGATAGCGAGCGTCCTCTCCTTTTGCAAGAAAAAGCCCCGCATTTCGCGGGGCTAAATCTATATTCCGTAGTATACCAGCGTGACGACGTTGACATACTCGGTTTCATACCGGACTACTCTGTAACTGCCGATGACGTGGTCGTGCTCCGTGTAGACCAATTTGGTCCCAGATTCGAAGCGGAGTTCACCATCGGGAGCGTCAAGTTTCCACAGGCTCATGTTTTCGACATCGCTAGTCATCTCGTCGATAACTTTGCAATTCTCCATCTGTGAGTCTTTTGCGAGCTTCAGCCCGTTGCGCTCGGCAAGCCGGGGAACCTCACAAGGATACAAGTTTCTGCAGTTAAGGTACGCTGTCAAGGTGCATCACCTCCCTCTTTTAATCTTCCTCCTGCGGGCGCTTTTTGCGCCACTTCTTGCTAGAGGACTTAGGGTTGGAATTGTGCTTCGCCTTTGCCTTTTTGTGGCTGATCGGGCGAATGTGGGTTGGGTCGATCTTGACATGACCGACCGCCCTTTTGTCTTTGCGAGTGTCATACTCCGTGAACGTCATGTGGCGTTTCGGCCACGGCTTGCCCATTTCGTGGAACACTCCTTCGACGTTAATCACGGCCGTCCCTTCAGGGTCAACAATCTTCTTGTTAGCGGCTTTAACGCCGGTAACGTGACCAATGTAGGTCACTTTCTCACCCTTAGAAGAAATGAGAGTAAAACTTACTTCATCTCTGGCGCCAGTGGCGAGAACTTTTGCTTTACCAATGCCGATGGTCTTGTGTAAAGATTCCATCACAGCTTTGGAACTCGGTCCCTTCAGTATTCGAAGTTCTTCCATATTTTTATGTACCTCCTTCTTTCGAAAATGCAGGGCCTGTTCTTTAATTATATCACACTTATGCTTAGAAGTCAAGAATTTAAGAGAGTGACAAGATGTGCTATTCTTAGGTTATGGACTTCGTTCAGGTTTTGGAGGTAATTGGTACGGTGGCTTTTGCGGTGTCCGGCGCGCTCATGGCAGTGCGTAAAAAGCTAGACATTTTTGGTATCGTGATGCTGGGCTTTACTACGGCACTCGGCGGCGGTATTATTCGCGATGTTTTGCTTGGCGTGATTCCGCCGATGGCTTTTCGCAACCCTTTTTATGCCCTGCTTGCTGTGGCGACTTCTATTTTGATGTTTTTCCCTTTGATTCGTAAATACGCGGCCCGCGCCGAAAAATATCTTCTTATCATGGACACGATTGGCCTCGCGGTGTTTACTGTGATTGGCGTGCGCGCCGGTATGATGTATGACAATATTTTTCTAGCCGTTTTTGTTGGCACTTTGACTGGCGTCGGTGGCGGCGTGTTGCGTGATCTTTTCGTGAACGAAAAACCTTACATTTTTGTAAAACACTTCTATGCTTGCGCCTCGATCGTGGGAGCTTTACTCGCCGCGGTCTGCTGGCCGCTTGGTGAAATTCCAGCCATGGCGATTGGTGCCAGCACGGTGTTTATTCTAAGAATTTTAGCAGCTCGCTTTCACTGGAGCTTACCAAAAATTAAGCAATAAGTTTCAAAAATTCTTCTTCGTTGATGGTTGGAATGCCGAGCTCGGCAGCTTTTTTGGTTTTGCTACCGCCTGGTTTTTCGCCGACAATTAATGCCGTAGTGGTCTTGGTGACGGAGCTGGTGACGGTGGCGCCAAGAGCGCGGAGTTTGTCTTCGGCTTCTTCACGACCCATGCTAGCAAGTGTGCCGGTGACGATGTAGCTCTTGCCGGCGAGCGGAAGCTTGGATTGATCTTCGTAAACTGGGTTCATGCCGAGTTCTTTGAGTTCGGTGAGTAACTTGAGATTGTCTTCATCCGCAAACCAAGCCAAAATGGATTGTGCTACGATTTGACCGATGTCCGGAATACTAATAAGTTCGTCTTCGGTGGCGTCGCAGAGTTTTTCGATGCTGCCAAAATGGCGGGCCAGTGACGTTGCGGTCTGCGCGCCTACGTGGCGAATACCAAGCGCGGTGATGAACTTGTTTAGCATTGGTGACTTGGATTTTTCAATCGCAGAAATTAAGTTGCTCGCGGACAAATCGGCAAAGCGTTCGAGCTGAGAAACTTTGCCAGGAGTCAAACGATAAAGGTCGGCGATGGATTTGACGAGGCCTGAGTCAACTAGGGCGATGACGTTTTTTTCGCCGAGGCCTTCAATATTTAGAGCAGGCTTAGATGCATAATATTCAATCGCGCGTTTTAAAATGAGGTCGGAATTTTCGCCCTTCACGCGGTAAACAACTTCGCCGCGCGGACGCTCAAATTCTAGCTCCGGATATTGGGCTTTTAAAGCCTCTTCATAGTCAAAAGGTTTGGCTTCGGTTGGGCGAAGCGTGGTTAAGACTTCTTTAACTTGCGGAATGATATCACCGGCTTTGTAAATAATCACGGTGTCGCCAATGCGAAGGTCGAGGCGAGCGATTTCGTCAGCATTGTGAAGTGTAGCGTGGCGCACGGTGGAGCCGGCTACTTCAACAGGGTCCAAAATCGCGACTGGCGTAGCGGCGCCGGTGCGGCCGATCGTAATTACGATATCGCGCACCTTGGTAGTGGACTCTTCGGCTGGGAACTTGAAGGCCACGGCAGCGCGTGGAGTTTTGCCGACAATGCCGAGCGCATCGTAGGTGGCACGGTCGTTGATTTTGATTACCATGCCATCCGTGTTAAACGGCAAGGTCTTGCGATAGTCGTCGAGTTTTTTGATGTATTCAAAAAGTTCTTTGGTTTGATTTCTTGCCCACACCAAATCCTCGTTTGAAGTACGGAATTTCATGGCGCGCAGTTTTTCGTAAGCTTCGTGATGAGTTGGTAAGTTTGGTTTAACTAAATCGTAAGCCATGAATTTAAGTGGGCGAGACGCGGCAACTTTTGGATCGAGCTGGCGAATGGAGCCGGCTGCAAGATTGCGTGGATTAGCAAATTCCTTTTCGCCGATTTCGCGTTGGTGCGCTTGCAATGCATCAAAATCTTTTTTGAAAATAATGATTTCACCGCGTACTTCAACCTCGCCGGGTTCGTCAATCCGCATCGGAATGTTTTCGATTGTGCGCACGTTCATAGTGACGTCTTCACCAACTAGACCATCGCCGCGCGTTACGGCCTGCACAAACAAACCATCCTTGTAGTGGAGCGAACAAGCCAAGCCATCCATTTTAATATCGGTAAAGAACTCTTTGATTTTGCCGCCCGGAATTAATTTTTCGTTGCGCGAAATCCAGTCGCGCACCTCTTCTTCCGAAAACACATCGGCAAGACTAATCATGCGTTTTTCGTGCGTGACTTTTTTGAACTTGTCGAGCGGTTTGCCGGCCACGCGCTGAGTCGGTGAGTCCGGCGTGATGAGTTCTGGAAATTCTTCTTCAAGTTTCGACAGCTCGTGCTTCAAAGAATCCGCGGCCGCTTCGGACATAATCGATTCGTCTAGAACATGATAATGGTAGCGATAATCATTGATGATTTCGCGTAGTTTAATTATGCGTTCTTCAGCTTCACTTTTCGTCATAGTTTAACATCCAACGATAATAAAGGTAGAGGTAGGTGGTGATATAAAACATTGTAAAGCAGGTCATCGTGAGGAGCACGATTGGAATGAATGGGAAACCGGCGAGCGCCTCGAAGCTGGCTTTGAGCCAAAGATCTAGCAAGATTAATGGAATGACAACGATCACCCACATAAATAATAGCGCAAAGAAAAGAAATACAAGACGCAGGATAAAGCGCACGCGACGTCCGGCCATCAAGTTTGAAGCCGTATTAATGGCGCGTAGCGGATAAAGCCCTGGCGCGCTGACTGCTACAAATGCAATGACGGAGCTCGAAAGTAGGTAGCCTGAAAGCAGTACCATAGCCATGGCAAAAATGAAGAATACCAGCGCATAAAATGGCGTGGCAAGAAAGTCCGTAGCGACGGCCGTCGAATACACGATGAGCAAAATGAAAAGTGGAATACATTGGAACAAAATAATCACGAAAACGGCGAGCGTAGAAATGAGCGGCGTCATTGAATTATAAAGCGCGTCGCGCAATTTAATGACGTGGCCAGCAAAACGATGGCGCAAAATGTAAATCGTACAGAGCCAAACCATCAAGAAAATTAAAACTGCAAATACAGTGGCAGATTCGCTCGAATCGCCCGAAAGGCCGCCGGTAGTAATGGTAGAAATCATAAGAAGGGTCGCCTTGAGAACGTTGCTAATTTTGCCGCCGGCAAATTCGGCGTTGGTTTGGTCAAGAACTTCCTGGAATTGACGATAAGTCTCCTCGTTCATTAAGCCAACTAGAAAGACGTTCAAAACAATCGTGATGATGAGAAGGCCAAGAAAAAGTTTCCAGTTTTTAAAAATAGCTTTTAGCGCAGCAAAGGCATGAGCGAGCATGCCCGGAACTTCAAGATCGCGTCTGTAATCTTCGCGGTAGGAACGGCGAAAAGATTTGTGTAGTTTAACGCGGCTTTTTTTGGCTTCTTTTCTGGCGGCGCGGAAATCAGCAAAGCGGGCTTTGAATGATTTTTTGGTTTCCTGCTTTTTTACTTCTGGCTTTTTCGCTTCCTTTTTGACTTCAGGTTTTTTTGCGAGAACTTTTTTGACTGGTTTTTTAGAAGGTCGTTTTGCCATGTTCGAGCCTTTCGATGCGTTTTTCAATTGGTGGGTGGGTGCTGAACAAATTGCTTAGGAAACCTTTGCGCAAAGGATTATTGATATACATTTGCGCCATGGCAGAGTTTTGGCTCTTCATTGGTTGCGAATGTGATTGTAATTTTTTAAGAGCATTAATCATACCTTCTGGGTAACGGGTAATATTAACCGCGGAAGCATCGGCCAAATATTCACGCTGGCGAGAAACGGCCATTTGGGCCATGGCGGCAAAAATTGGCGCGAGAATTGCAGTGACAATCATAAGAATGGCACCTACTGGGCTGCGCTCTTCATTGCGGCGGCGGCTACCATAAAATAGGAAGCGCGAAGAGATATCAGCGAGTAAACCAACCCCACAAACCAAACCAAACACGATGGTAGAAACGCGAATGTCGTAGTTTTTGACGTGCGACATTTCATGCGCCATCACGGCAGTGAGCTCATTGTCGTCCATAATGTCGAGAAGACCAGTCGTGGCGGCCACGATGGCAGTTTTTGGATTGCGACCAGTCGCAAAAGCGTTTGGCGCAGAATCATTAACGATGTAGACTTTCGGCATCGGCAAGCCGGTGGTAATACTCAAATTTTCTACGGCATTATAGAGACGCGGGCAATCCTTTTTTTCAATTTCTTTAGCGCCAGCCATGGCAGTAGCTAGAGAACTTGAAAGAAAATACTGCAAAACCGCGTAACCAATGGAAATTAGGAGCGTCCAAAGGGCGATCGTCCAATCTCTAAAATACCAAGCAAAGAAACAAGAAATCGCCGCAATGAAAGCAACAAAACCAACCATTAAATAGACGGTCTTTCGTTTGTTTGCGGCGATTTGCTTGTACATTTTGCTCCTTAGAATTTGATGTCTGGAGCTTTTTCGATGCGATCGAACTCTTTTTCGTCTACGTTGTAGTATTCGCGTACTTTGAAGCTGTGGAAAAGAATGTTGAATGGGAAGATTTTGATCTTGGTGTTGAGATCTTTGGCGCCAGCGTTGTAGAAGCGGCGAGAAGCACCAACCTTATCCTCGGTGTCGCGGATTTCGCTCATGAGGGATTGGAAGTTCTTATCGGCTTTGAGTTCTGGGTAGTTCTCGGCGATAGCCATGATGCGGGAGAGAGTACCGAGCATTGAGCGATCGGCTTCAGCCACGCTTTGGACGGTGCGAGCACCCATCATCTTGGAACGAGACTCAGCGAGATTTTCAAAAATCTCTTTCTCGTGTTTGGCATAACCTTTGACGGTTTCGGCAAGGTTTGGCAACATGTCGGCGCGGCGTTTGAGTTGGACGGTGATATCAGACCAAGCTTCTTCGACGCGTTCGTTAAGTTTAACTAAGCTATTGTACATACCTGCGATAATGACGGCGAAAAGTAGGATCGCGCCTAATACTATCAACAGGACAATTAGCCATACTGGCATTTTGATTTCTCCTTATTTATACTAATAATTATACGCTATTTTTAGCACAAGTTCAACTTTAATGACCATGAAAAACCGGCCCCAAAGGGCCGGCTGGTTTTAGGATTTTAACAGGTTACAAATATAATTTTCAAAACATTGTTCTCTGTCGGATTCGGGCGGATTTTCAACGAACCGCTTAACTTCTGTAATGGCATGATCCGCGTCGCTGTCTTTTCGATAAAAATACGCAAATAACAACATGATTCGCATGCCAAGGTTAAACTGCCTAGCGTCATTATCCTCCACGAATATGTCGTTGGCGCGCATTAACACTTTACCATTGGCTATGCTTTCTTCCATTGCTTCTTTTCTCGGATCATCCTTACGTATGTGCGAGCAATTTATTCGCTCGGCGTTGATATAACGTAATATGTCAAGAGATGCGAGCAGGTCTGACGCTTCTTGGATGCTGAAAGCATCATAATAAACATACTCGCGGCCATAATAACAATGACGTTCTCTTCGAATTAACACCTTCTCGAGTTGTTCAATTCTAACTTTGCCGCTTTTGAGGTCGGACATTAGCTGCTGAGCATAACTAAATAGCTCATCGTACGCTGCGTTGTTTTGTATGGGTGAATTCTGGCCCAATAAAAACCACCTTCCTTTCTAAAAATGTACTCCCTAAAACCATTCATATAATATCATATTTTCCAAGATTAGTCAAAGGCGCGAAAGCCAACAAAAAAGCCCCTATTGGGCGATACAAAAATGGTGCGAATGAAGAGACTCTAACTCTCGACCTCTTCCTTGGCAAGGAAGCGCTCTAAACAACTGAGCTACATTCGCATGTGGTCTTATTATATCATAGTTTTCGGTTTTTGGGCAAAAATCTTTGTCGCCTCTAGACAGATTAGCATAAGTGTGATACAGTTAAAGAGTAAAAGCTAAAAAACAAACACGAAAATGGACATTGTTCTGCAAATTCTGATACTCGTCGTGGGGTTTATCCTCCTTATTAAAGGGGCAGACATTTTGATTTCGGGTGCATCGTCGATTGCGGCAAATTTTAAAGTGTCCAAAATGTTGATTGGTCTTACAATTATCGCCTTCGGAACTAGCGCGCCAGAGCTCGCAATCTCGATCAGTTCCCTTGCCTCTGGCAGTACCGACATGTTGATTGGTAACGTAGTCGGTAGCAACATCATGAATATTCTACTTCTGATCGGCATCGGCGCGATTATTTGCCCGATTGTGGTTAAAAAGAACACCGTTATTAAAGAAATTCCGATTTTACTTTTGATTTCAACCGGGCTTGCGGTGCTATTCCTTGATACCTCGCTGAGCAATGCCATTATTAACCAAATTTCTCGCGCAGATGCTTTGATTTGTTTCCTATTCTTTAGTATTTTCCTCTATTATTTGATTGCTCTGGCACGACAAAACCGCGACGCCAAGGCCAAAAAACCAGAAAAACCACAGTATAAACTCGGTAAATCTTTCCTTCTCACTTTGCTTGGCCTTGCCGGAATCATTGGCGGCAGCCAGCTCGTGGTAAACGGTGCGACTTCCATCGCGACTAGCGTCGGAATTTCGGAACGTTTGATTTCGCTTACCGTGGTGGCGCTCGGCACATCGCTTCCTGAGCTCGTGACCACAATCACGGCGGCCCGCCGCAAAGAAACCGACCTCATCGTCGGCAACATTATCGGTAGCAACATCTTTAATATCTGTGTGGTGCTCAGTGTGCCAGTAATCATGTTCGGCGCCGTCACACCAGGCAGCTTCCAGTTAATTGACCTTGTTATGATGGTTGGCTCCGCAGCCCTACTCTTTATCATGACGCGCAAGGACCGCAAAATTTCACGCCTTGAGGGCACTTTGATGCTGTTGACCTTTGCTATTTATTATGGGTTCATCATATTCCAGGGGGTGACGGGCGCATGATTTGGTTGATTTTAACTTGTATCGCTACGGTGCTTTCGGCATTTTATGGCTTTATTGATAACTTTATTACGGATACGATTTTTAAAGGCCGCCATGCGCAGGCGCAAAAAGTTTTCTTTGGTGGTGCCTATCTTTTGACAGCGCTTCTAATTTTCTTGCTGTTTGAAGTGCAGGCTACGCCGGTTTTGGTTGCAGTTTTACTTGTAGTGTCTGGCCTCATCGCTTCGCTTGCGACTATTCCGTATTATTTGGCACTAAGTAAAGACGATACGACCAACGTAACTTTGCTCGAGCAATTTTCGCCGCTTTTCTATTTGATTTTTGGCCGATTTATTTTGGGTGAACACATTGGCGGTGCGCAGCTTGCGGCGTTTTTGGTCGTATTGTCTGCTCCGCTACTCATCATTTTGTCTTCCAAAAGGCGCAGCAAAGGCAACCTCATTAAAACCGCCGGGTTTGTATTGGTGCAGGTAACCGTGGGCGCTTTTGCACACACGCTCTCGACCAAATTTGGCGCCGGCGTTTCACCAGAAACCATGCTTTTCTATCTGTTTATTGGTAAAGGTATCGGCGACATTGTGGCCGTGGTGGCGGTGAAAAAATGGCGCCAGCGCTGGCTACATGTGTGGCGCAAAAATCATACCAGCCCAAAGTTTTGGCTAACCATGGTAATTGACCACTTGCTTTATGTTGGCCACGACGCTTGCTATTTCACGGCTCTCATTTTGGCACCATCCATCGCTCTGGCGCCGGCAATTATTAAAACAGCAAAACCAATTATCGTGTTTATCTTTGGCGTGATTTTCTCGATTTTGTGGCCGAATTTTGGACGCGAAAAAATCAACCGCCGCGCCGTGTCGATTCGTTTGATTGCCACTACCCTCGCCGCCGTGGGCGTGGTTTTGATGCAGGTTTTGAAATAGATTTTCTTGCTGGTTTCTTAAGATTTTTGAAACTAATTGATACAAAAACAATGTCGATGGCGCAAACCGCCATGCCAACATAGGCGCCCACCACGTAGTCGTAGATGATTTCGAGAGCACACACCACAATGACGGCGATTTTGATCCAAAAAACGTTGCCAATGTAGAGCGCGGTGCTGTAAATTACGACAAACAGAATCGGCAGCATGGCGATCCAAGAGTCCACCGAGCCAAGGTTGATCGCTATCACGATGATGAAAAATACGAGCAACACTGCGAGCGGCGCGCGCTTTTTGTAACGATAAAAAATCACGTTACGAAGCACCGTGATAAACGAGCTAATGGCGCCGGAAATTGCGCCGAGCAACAAATACTGCACACCGTTTAGCAGATTGTAAATCGCATTAAAAACTAGCATCGTTTTGCGGTTGCTGGAGCGGTCTGCGATAATCAAAAAAATCGCCGAAATAGCCCTCACGACCTGCGCAATGATAAGCGTTAGCATAATTACATTATAACACTTAAAAAATAGTATAATTAGGGTATGTACAAGAAGATGCGAGAATATTCCCACGAAGAATTTGTGAATTTGATTCAAAATTCGAGTGAAGAAGAAGTTTTGAATTTGAGCGCTAACTACGGCGGCTATCCGGTGCTTTTTCGGATGGCGCTGGACGAAAGAATTTCACACATTCCGTTTATTCAGACTGGTTCATCCGTAGTTGTGCGAAACGAAAACGGTGAAATATTGTTGCAAAAACGCACCGACAACAGCGAATGGTGCTTGCCGGGTGGCTGCCAAGAGCTGGGTGAAGATTTGCGCGACACCGCCGTGCGCGAACTGTTTGAAGAAACCGGCATCAAGGTTTTGCCAGGCGACTTGAAGTTGATTGACGTGGTCTCCGGCCAAGGTCGCCGCCGCATTTATCCAAATGGTGATGTTTGTTACAATAATTCGAATTTGTATTTGGTTTTGGTTGATACAAAAGATTTGGATTTAAAAACCAATTCCGAAAGTTCCGAGCTCAAATTCTTTAGCTTGAACAACTTGCCTGAGCCGCTTTGCGATGACGATTTAGTTGCTGCATACGCGAATTGGCTATAAATGGAGGCGCCGTTGGCGAAGCCCGGTGACTGTTTTTCAGAGCGGAGGCACCGTTGGCGAAGCCCGTTGCCTACAAATTTTTTTGCAAAAAAAATTGGAGGCCCGTTGGCGAAGCCCGGTGCCGAACATTTTTTGTGAAACAAAAAATGGAGGCACCGACCGGAATTGAACCGGTGTACGCGGTTTTGCAGACCGCTGCGTAACCACTCCGCCACAGTGCCGTACCTTGTTTTATTTTATCATAGATCATCGTTTTTGATGAGAGGTTCTTTGGTTTTTGCGAGAGTTGCCGCCTTCTTAATCAAAGCCTCAAGCTGCGCTTCATTCAAACGCTTGTCTTCAACCGAATAGTTTTCTTTGCGGCGCAAGAGTTCATTATGGAAACCGGAGCGCCTAGCCGCTTCCCAGAAAATATCTTCACAATCTACATCGTCATAATTCCACGGCTTCTTAAACAAGTTGAAGTGAATGAGCTTGGTGTCTTCCGGCAAATCGCCACGCACTGGTTGCATGTTCCATTTGGATTCGAGATGCAAAATTTTGCCGCGACAAATCACGTTCAAATAATCTTGGTCAGGAGCCACTAGATCCGCATCATATTTGTTGATCATGTTAACCATGCGTGAAAGGTAGTGCTCTTTGCGAAGGCCTTTAAGGTCTAGAAGTAGCACGCCCGAGTTAACGTATTCTTTGTATGGCACGCCCACGGCCTTGTTGACATATTCGCGGAACTCTGGTACCATTTCAACTTTTGGATCAACCAAAGCGCCCACGAGATTCCCCTTCAAATCTTTGTCATAAAGCTCGGCGATATCATCGAGCAAAATTACATCACTATCGATGTAAATCGCTTTATTGTATTGTGGGAAAAGGCGCGCGATAAACGAGCGATAGTAGTAGACCGCGGACGAAAAGAAGTCGCCGCTGCCGGTACGAGTTGAACAATAACGAATAATCGCGCGTAGATACACGCTGTGGGTAATGCGGCGGAATTGAATTTCGCAGTTTCTAGTAACGAGATTGCGAAGTTTGTAGTAATTACGAAAACTAATGCCGTCGTGCAAAATAATGATGCGATAACGACGCTTTGGATTAGTATGGCGCGTGAGTGAGGCAATCGCACAAGCCGCATATGGCACAAAATCGTTATTGATGGTAATAAAAATCGGGACGACTTTGGCGTTTCTATTTAGTAGACTTTTTCCGGTATTGAAAATACTCATAACTGTTCTTCTTAGAATATTTTACCATAGAATCGTAAGCTTCTTTGGCTAACTTAGCGCGGTTTTCGTCATCTGAAAGTTTTGGATCTGGATAGAATGGGCCATCAATATAAACCGTCATGTCTGGGCGAGCTTGGCCTTTTTTCTTGGACTTGTGATAGGTGGTCGTCATCGTGAAAACTGGCACATTGTTGCGGACTGGGTAGACGAACGAGCGGTCGCCCTGCGGGAACTGGCGAATCTTGGTAGCATATGGCCAAACGTGGGCCTCTGGATAAATCACCAGACACTTCTTTTGTTTGCCGATGCGGTAGTCAATGGCGGCGTGGAATTGCTCTTTTTGCTCCGGCGTAGAACCGAGCGGCATGATGCCAAGATATGGCAAAAACTTACCAACGCCCGGGATAAAGAGGTTGGCCGGGATTGAAATCGTGTAGATGTGGCGATCTGCAATGATGGCCGGCGAAAACGCATCATGAAATGGATTGGTATGGTTGGCGTAAATCACATAGCCAGACTTCTTTACTTTTTTTAGTAGCTTGCGATTTTCAACCTTCATGTGCAAATAAAAGCGTGCATAATAACGAGCGAAAAGTTTGAACCCGCGATAGATAATTGCGGAATATAGTCTTACGAATGGATTTTTGTGGACATAAACGTATCCCTCTGGCAACTCAACGCGGCCAGATTTTTCCTGCTCTTTAGTTTTGATTGGATCGTCTTTTTCGGATTCGTAGTAAAAAACACGTTCAGACTCTGGAATATCCCCCTGGAACAACATGGCTTTGGCCATTAAAGATTCTCCTTTATTTTTTCGTACTCTTTAATTATATCATCATATTCGGTGAGCTTAAGGACTTTGTGGACCTTTTCAATCTGGTGCGGCTTAACTTTTTGAATATGAAAAACCGGGAAAAACTTGAAGTTGTTGGAAAAATGATGAAATACAGTGTCTTTCTTTGGTTTATCTTGTTGCTCGTTGTATTTGCGCGGCATTAGTTTACGCTTTTTAATGACCTTGTTGAGTGCCGCTTGGTCTGCCAGCATCATACGACGTTTAGTGCAGAGTTCCACCGCACGTGGGAAGATGTGCGACTTTTCACACTCGGCCATATTAAACAGCAATACGCCGGAATTCATGTAGTCCTTTTTCGGGAAGTTGTAGCGATAAAAATGTTTGCCATAAATATCGAGCACGCCGGCCGCTTCGATACCGTCTAGATTCATGTTATAAAACTCCGCCGGATCTTTGCGGCAAAGCACATCGTAATCTAGGTAGAGTAAGCGATCTTTTGGCAGCTCTGGGATTTCATCAAGATAAAGCCTGAGCATCGAGCACGGCGTAAAATAAGATTTCATGTTGGCTTTAGGAAGACGGCGTTTAAAAATCTCCGTGGCATCAATCATGCGTACAAAACTTGTTTTCGCGCCTTCTTTTACGATTTTGTCGAGAGTATTTATGGTTTTGCTAGTTAGCGGCTTGGAGTTTTGATAATTAATTGTGAGCACATAAATATGCAGCGGCTCTTTGACGTGCTTTACTAGCGACAGAATCGCCATCGCCAGACCATCCTTAATCCCCTCATCACCACAGAATAATATATTCATTTTGCCTTCTTTTTTATGATGTCATATTTGATAATCGCCGCGGCGTTGATCACTGAAAAAACTATGCAGCTAATCGCTCCCACATATTGTCCAAAGTGAAAATTGTATGGGATCCAAACCATCACAGCTGCGAGATTAAGCAGGCGTAACCAAAACCCTTTAGACACTAGTGCAAGCGGGAATAATATACCTGCTGCAATCGGCAAAATATCCCAAGCGAACGTGGCAGTAATGATTAGAATGGTACATGGGATTATAGTATATAGTGCGATCAGCCAGATTGGATACTTATCGGACTTCTTCTCCCAGAAGTAGTTGATAATAGTTTCAATTACAAAAACGACAAGAATGATCGTTCCCGCAACGGCACCAAGTAAGCCTGTGGCGACAGCACAAAGAATATTGCCAGCGATAAAAAATAATAGGGTTTTTCTTTTGTCTTTTGAAACAATACCAAACGAATTAACCAGTGTGCCAAAGCCGTTAATAACTTGAGCGATAATGGCTATAATACTCATATTTTTAAGTATAACAAAAAAGAGCGAGCTTTGCTACTCGCCCCAGTAAAAACCCCTCGCCATTGGCGAGGGGTGCGTGACTAGAGCTCTCTTGTATCATAGGCGTCAAATGACGTGATTTCGCCGCCAGTACAATCCCATCGAATCCTGAGATTCCCCTCCTGGAGAGCATCAAAGACAACGATGTCTTCCTTATTCTTGAGCAGCGGTTCAACGTCTTCCTTTGACTTGAATACCCAGTGCCCATCAGAGATCTTCACCGCATATTCCGGCCGAACAAACTGCTTTACGATGCTGTCCAGATCCTTGTCGTAGGTGATATTGCGCGGATTGCACAATTCATACCAGGTTTCGCGCGGTATCACTCGCTCGAGGCACGGGTCGTAGACATACTCTTCCCCCTGATAGGGGAACACTATCCACGAACTCATTTGGTTATTTTTCACATCGAAGCCATCAAGCGGTAACGTATTAATCGTGCCGCATACCCGACGGCTTGCCGGGAACAGGGCCAACACCGCTAAAGCGGTAACGTAATTTGCATTTGTCCAATGCTTGCGCAGATAATTCTGCTTCAGATTGGATTGTCTGCCGTTCTTATTGGTAAGACGTATTCTTTCAATCCTACCCCAAAAGAAGGATTCTGCCAGAACTATTTTTGACTTCATGCTGAGATCGGTCATGTAAGGTACCTCCTGAAAATGTAGCTCGGTATAAACCGGCACATATATTATAACACATTCTCTGTAAAATATCAATACTAATCTAGTTGAAACCACAAAAAATGACCCTTAGGTCATTTCGTTGGTGCCCCGGATGAGACTTGAACTCATATGGATTTCTCCATTCGATTTTAAGTCGAACGCGTATACCAATTCCGCCACCGGGGCTCGGAATATATTATACCACAAAAAGAGCCCCTCTAGGGGGCGCTTTTTAGACTTTATTGATGACCGGAATCACGATCGGCGTGTGGCCAGTCGCATCAAAGAGGATGTGCGTAATATCTTCCTTGATTTCCTCTTTTAAGACCTTCATTTCTGGGTCGGTAGAGATCGACTTGTCGGTCTTTTGGCGAAGATAATGACGAATCTTGCCAATCAACTCCTCGGAGTTATCGAGATAAATAAACGCACGCGATACGATGTCTGGCGTCTTGAGAAGGTGGCCAGTTTTCTTGTTCAAAGTGAGGACGATTACGAAAATACCTTCGCGTGAAATATGGATACGATCTTTAATCACGGCTTCGTGCACTGGTTGGTCGGCATCGTCGTATAGCTTGTTGCCAACGTGAATGCGGCCGGCTTTGCGAAGTTTTTTCTCTTTGGTGAATTCCACCACGTCGCCATCGTCAGCGATCAAAATGTTGTCTTTTGGAATACCAATCACATTTTCGGCCATCTCGGCGTTGTGCTGAAGCATGTAAAACTCGCCGTGGTATGGCATATAGGTGGTCGGGTGAAGACGAGTGACAAAATCTACATGGTCTTCGTAGTAGGCGTGGCCAGAAAGGTGAAGCGGGCCAATGTTGGTGAGGTGGGTTTTGCCGTTTTGAATCACCTGGGCACCCTCACGAAGCAGGCCATCCACAGTAGAAACCACGTGCGGCTCGTTGCCTGGAATTGGGTTAGATGAGAACACAATAGTATCAGTAGATTTGATTTTGATGAACTTGTGCGCGCCGGTCACCATGCGGTTTAATACAGCGTTAAGCTCGCCTTGAGAACCGGTACAAACGATACAAACTTTTTCGTCTGGCAACTTGATGATGTCTTCCATCTTCATAATGGTGTCTTTTGGCACCTTGATGGACTTAGCGCGGAGTGCGACTTCTACGTTGTTAATCATCGAGAAACCAGAGAATGCAACCTTGCGGCCGCGAGCGGCGGCTTCTTTCAAAATCAATTCAATACGTGAAATCTGTGACGAAAAACAGGAGATAATCACACGACCATTGGCGTAGTGATCCATCACTTTGCCGAGACTGTCGCCGACGTCAAATTCGGAGTGTGGGTGGCGGCCTGGCGAGTCGATATTAGTGGACTCGTTGAGCATGAGATCAATTCCCTCATTTTTGACGATTTCATCAATGCGCTCGTAGTCGGTTTGGCGGCCCATTGGGTTTTCCTCATGGCGCCAGTCGCCAGAAAGATAAATCAAACCGTTTGGCGTGCGTACCACAATAGCGGTATTGCCCGGAATGGAGTGCAAGGTATGGATAAATTCAACGGAAAGATGCTCGGAAACCTGGAATTTTTCGTGTTTAAACGGATCGACAACTTGATAGTTTAAATCTGGCACATCTTCGAGCTCAGACATTTGTTTTTTAATCATACCAATCGTAAAATCGGTGCCATAAATTGGGATCAAAGGATTAAATTGTGGCAGCAAATGGCGGCAGGCGCCGATGTGGTCAAGGTGAGCGTGGGTGAACAAAATCGCCTTCACGTTTTTCATGTTGTCTTCAAGATATTTAATATCTGGGATCATGTAGTTAACGCCAGGATAATCCTCACCGGCAAAGAGTACGCCCATATCGATCACTATCATTTCGGATTTGTACTCGATGATGGTCATATTTTTACCAATGCCGAACTCGCCGAGACCGCCGATTGGGATAATGCGGACAGCGTCTGGATCAGGACGGGCGGATTTAAGCTTGGCGTTTGTGACTTGTTCGCCATTATAGCCATTGTAACGAGATTTGTTTACTGGCACACCGATAATGTGTTGCGTAGCCTGCGCGTTAACATCTTGGCTAAGCATGCGCTGGTGGTGCACCATCTCGCCTTTTTTGGTGCTCACAGAAAGATTAACCTTACGAGCTTCGGCTTCGCTTTTGGCTTTGGATTTCGCAGTTTCTTTGACGGTTTTAGTGGCCTTTGTGGCTTTTGCGGCAGCTTTTTTGGCTGGTTTTGCCACGAGTTTAGCATCTTTGCCACCCGGCGCGAAATTTGAATTAAAATTGCGTTTTTGTGCCTCTTCAAATTGTTTTTTGATGTCCGGCAACCTCTCAGCACGCATCTTTAAAAGACGCGCACGGCGTTCTTCTTCTTTTAAGTTCATTAAGTTCCTTTTTTATTACAAGTAGAAAATAGTAACCTAATTATACCAAAACCTGGCCAAAAGCGCAACGATTATTCGCCGCCTTCGTGAGTCGTGATGATATTTTTGTCGAGAGAAACACCACTGCCCTTCAAGAGTTGAATGGCATATTCTGGGTACGGGAAGTAGATATCTTTTTGTTCAACACGCACTTCTACGCGGCGATATAGCTCGTTGGCTCTACCGGTAGAATCGATGCTGGTTTGAACATTTTTAAGCTGGAGTTTGTCATTGGTGGCTTCGTCTTGTGCAGAGTACGATTCGGTGCTACAAACCTCGTCGCTACAAACTTCAAGAGCGAAGTCGGTATCTGGTTTTTGATATGGCAAAGAAACGACAAAGATGAATGTGTCTTCATTACGTTCGCCGCCGACTGGTTGCGGAATCTCGATTGATACGGAACAAGCAAACTCGGTGTTAGCGTTTTCTGGACAATACACAGCATATGGTACGTTCTTAACGGTTTTGTCGTTGGATTTTACGAAGCCTTCTGCTGCAGTAATTGCGTTATCAGATGTTACGTCAATGTGGCTAGAATTGCTGTTGTCGTGGCCGCCTTCAGTTCTTTGAATGGTGGTTGGTACTAGGAACAAAGTGCCGCGGTTCGTGGCGTTCCCTACGGATTGTTCAAATTGTTCTAGCGTGAAGTTTTCTGCGGTTTGCAACATTTGAATTGAGATGACTGGTGGAACCGGGATCACATTGCTTTGTAGCTCTGGGAACAAAAGATTTGAACCACTTTCCGAGAATAGCGTCTTAGTGGCAGTGTTACCGTCTTTATCTGAATACCAGCTCAATCTGATAGATTTAACGTCCTTAACGCTGGCGTTTTCAAGGTGAACTTGAATCACGCGCGACGAGCTTGCTGACGTCATGTTCGAACGATAATCATCGAGCACTGAATTGGTTTTTACACACGTGTAGGCTTGTTGCATATTGTTTTTGGAGCCACCACTACTTTCAGTGGTTTCTTCCACTAGGACCTCGCCAGACTCGCCTTTGCCAATACGTGACAAAATATGTGCAACCGTATCGCAGCCGCTAAAATCTGGGTGATTAATATAATAAATAATCTCTGGGCAAGTCACAGGGCCGGATGCGCTAGGAATTTGTTCGGTGTAGCCCTGAGCGATACATTTTTGATAGTTCAGAATAGCAGCCTTGGCATCTTCAACACCGGCGAGTGCGGAGTCATAGGCGGATTGCGAAAGATCATTGTTGGCTGTGCGAGCCATCTCGGTAAGGATAATCGTCACGAAACTCACCACGATAACGCTAAGTAAGAGCGTGGTGAATGCCACAATGTAGAATGATGCGGCGCCGGTCTTAGTATGAATCTTTTGCATTTTATTCTCCGCTTGCCTGAATGGCAAAGTTAAATTTATTTATAGCACAATAATCCGTTGTCGTAGAAGTGTATTCGCTTGGTGGCGCGCAATAATCGCCATCCGCATTAATATTGATGCCTCCGCGCACGGTGGCTAGGATGAAGTACCCGGAATACAATACGTTGCGCGTAAGCCTGTCTTGCGCTGGGCGAGCTACCGCTAGGCCATAAATCGCGAGATCGAATTCGTTGCCCGGGTTTAATAATTCCACTGGCACATCCGTTACAAGGCCATAGCTGGATATATCAATCTCGTTTGAGAACTGCGTAAGCCCAACACTATAATTACTGTCGCCAACTCCATCCGAACTTCCGCTTAAAGTCATCGCCACACAAACCGAGCGCGATGGGTCGTTCAGCTTAAGAAAACGAAAATTATCAATCGATTTTTGTGCGCCGCTGCTATCCTTATAAATCAGTTTAATTGACGGTAGGCTGACGCCGTGTTCGCCACTAAAATAATATCCGCTATTCCAAATATACGAGTAGGTACCCGTACAAAACGCGCCTTGTACCGGCATCGTACCAATAGCTTCGCTATTTAAAGTAATCTCTGCGCTGCGGCTAAGCGACACGAAATTTTGCGCCTTGTCGTTTTCGCAGCTTTCGCGAATTGCCCCATCGCTGTAGGTCGATCCGCAAAGGTCGGTAAGACTTTTTGCCGACGAGTTAGTGATGGAGCTTTTGATGTCGCTAATCAAATTCATGCCGATAGTATTAACTTGTTTGATGGTGAGACCGCGTTGATAGGCTGCAATAATATTGGTGGTGAGTACGGTAATTGTAATCGACAAAATCGCAATAAAAGCAATCGAAATAGATAACTCGACAAGTGTAAAACCAGCCTTAAAACGCTTAAGCATAAGCTTATTATAGCATAACCTATAATTTTTTGCAGGCGTTGGCGCTCAAATCATCGAGCGGCATCACCTCGACGCCGGACGAGTTTCTGGCGTTAGCATTGACACGGATATCGCGGCGGTAGCCATTATAAATATTGCCGTCGTCACTGTATAGACAAAAGTCGGCGTTCGTAGTGTTAGAAAACTTGTCTAGAGCGTTCGTAAAGACTGGCTCCGTGGAATTAGCCTTAACTGCTTGGTTAACTTCAATGGTCCTGGTGTGATCGTCTGGCTCACCTTTAAGAACATAAGTATTGATAAGGCCGGTGGATGCTGAGCGCACCACAATTATGGCGCCTTTGTAGAGCTCGTGATCGTCGGTACGTTCAATGCGCACTGCCCAGCGCGGCGAATAGCTTTCGGCGATACCGGCATATTTTATGGTGCCACCTTCGTTTTTTAGTACGTTGATATTAAGCTTTTTTAGTACGCTTAAGATATCGTCGCCACTAATTGCGCCGCTGACGTCACCGATAATGTCATACATAAAGACTTCGTTGTAAATATTTTCTTCGCCGGCTAGATTATATCTCTCGCCAAA
The DNA here is from genome assembly GCA_017561835.1 of Candidatus Saccharimonadota bacterium. Taxonomy (GTDB): domain Bacteria; phylum Patescibacteriota; class Saccharimonadia; order Saccharimonadales; family Saccharimonadaceae; genus Nanosyncoccus. Next base: position 19,959 of record JAFZBJ010000025.1, read on the forward strand.
GGTGATGAGTTTGCCGTAAATGGCTTTTTCCGAACGTCCATCTCCGTGGTTTTCGATGCTGGTAAGTTTGGAGTAAGCTCCGCGCAAGAATTCGGCAAAGTTTTGCGTTGATTCGTTGTAGCGCTGGCGCGACATAACATTGCTCGTGCCCAGCACGATAGCCATAAAAATAACGCTAGTAATAGCCAAAAAGATAACTACTTCAATAATGGTAAAACCTTGGCGGTTTTTGCTCATGCTTATATTATATCATTAAAATTTATCTGGAAACAGAAAGTGGATCCACTTATCAAAGTTGGAATATGTCTTCTCAACAGTTTTAGTAGCGACCGACTGATGTTTAGTTTTGGCAACTTCAGAGTTTGCTGGTAGATATACCATCTTTTCGCCCGGCAGCTGTTTCCCCGCTAAGCGCCTGGCTGCTAACTCTTGATATTCTTCGGTTTGATAATAGGCATTTTCGAGTTCTAATGTATCAATCTCGACCTCTAGCAGTTCTAATGATTTTTTTTCTGTGCTAAGGCGCTCCGAAAGCGTCCAGTTGCGCGACATCGCCGTGATTGATTGATAGGTCCAAAGTAGGCATAAGATAATGGCGATAACTAGCACGATATTTTCGACTGCCAAAAAATCTCGCTTGAGGCGATAGGTGGTTTGACGGATTTTGGTTTTGATATCGCTCACGCTTATCATTATACCATTTTGTGCTAGAATAAGATAGTACGGGGGCGTAGCTCAGCTGGTTAGAGCATGCGTCTTATACACGCAGCGTCATAGGTTCGAGTCCTATCGCCCCTACCAGGTTTTATAAATACTAATCTCTGAATATCGAAATGCGAACAAGAGGAAACTCACCAAATATCTACGTAATAGGATTTGTTTGCGTAGTTATTTTTATAGTTTTAATATTTATTATTTATAAAATATTGTCCGCCGTTGCCTTAAACTATGCCGCAAAAAACCGCAAGAAGCTCTTATCTGCAGACGAAAAACTTTCTAAGAAGCTCATCAAGGAAGGTGATTTCATAAAAAAGTGCTATAAAACCTATAGCATGGCCATAGAGGCCTATGGGCTAGATAAAACTATTCAGTGTTCAAGCTCGGTTGTTTCTAATGCAAGCATAAACCAGGTTAAATACGCCATAAAATACTCTAATATCGGTGGTGGTACAAAGGATCTTGAAGTGCTAGAGTTTATGAAAGACTACCTGCATAGGTATGGTGTCTTCCTTTCGGGCATGGGTGAATTAGGCACAATGGTGCGAAACCAACTGCCACCAATATATAGGCTATTCGTAAGTAAAAAACGTTTACCGTATGTTGTATGCGATGTCGATTACCTATTGTCGAAAATGGATGTATTACCACAATTATGTTTCTCTTATACAAGCCCAGCAGGAAGGTCTGGACGCGAATATACGATAGATATAGACGAACATATGTTGTCTTCATTAGTATCCGAGATAAGCAAAACAATAACAAAAAAAGGCCATAAGCAGGCACAAAGAGCCGCTATGACAAATGATTTACGAGAAGCCATTAAGAAAAGAGATAATTACACATGCTGCAAATGCGGCAACAGTGTCTATAAAGAGCCAAATCTTTTATTAGAGGTTGACCATATCATTCCGGTTTCTAAAGGTGGAAAAACTGAGGCCGACAATCTACAAACTTTGTGTTGGCGCTGCAATAGACTTAAGGGTAACAAAGAAGAATAAAAACCGACAAAAAAATGGTGCCGCATTGCTGCGGACACCATTTTGCACCTAATTAACTTTTGCGCGCAATGATTATTTTTTCTTGAGGGTCAAGAAACCATTGCGAGGATTCTCGCAAACCATACGGTCAGCAGGAAGGTCGCATGGGGTACCCTTGCCACCTTTTTCATCTTTAGTGAAGAAATAGATAGTTTGAGGTTTGCCACCGCGAAGAGTAACTTCTGATTTGTGCAAGAAGTACTTAACTCCCTTGCCATTAGTATGTTCGTAAGCCATTTAAGCTTTCCTCCTTAAGTTAATATACTCTTATCTTATGACCCCGAGAGACTTCTGTCAAGGGGTATTTTGGGATAAAATAGGGTTTTTATGCACAAAAATACCCTATTTATAGAGGTAATGCTTACACGAAACGAATTGCAATTTTGAGGAAAATCCAGACAAAAATTCGTATAAAAATTACAACAATTATGATCAGATCAAGTAAGAGAACGAAACCAGTTAACGTTGGGGCCCAGATTGGCGATGCGAAGTCGTACCTATAAAGCTCCGTGGATGGAATCTTTGCGATTATATTATCTTTGATTTCGTCGTCCATGCTTGGATACTTCGCAATCTCGTCTAGCATGCAGTTTACGTAATTAGGATTATTCCAGCTCCAGCCGTTTTGGATTGCTAGGGGTTGACAAATAGCCGAAGCGGCGCCATATACGTTGCCGTTAGGATTAGTGTCTGAATCAAAGCTCAGCTCAGCTTCGGAGAGCGCCGTCAGTGCTGCGCGGATATAGAGATGTTCAAGATAAAACGGGCCGGTGCCAAAGGTAATACATTGGCCGCCGTTATCATCCACGACGTTAATTACGACGTTTGAAAAGGTAAAATCTCTTAGAGCTTCAAGATTACTGGTGATTTTCTCCGTATCTTCATCTTCGTCGGCTGCGAGCACCGCATCGCGTAGCTCTACCATTCTTATATGGTCGCGACGAAGAAGCTCTACACTCACAAATAGTAGCGGCACGAGAATCAAAAACAGCTGCCAGTTCTTGAGTGGGCGTAGTTTCTTGAGCCATTTTTTGATTTCGTATTTTTTCATTGCCACCCTAGTTTTTTTATTAATCCTCTTCCGGAATAATTGCGATATGTGATTCGTCGAGCTGAGATTGATCTACAGAAGAAGGAGAGTCCATCATAAGGTCTACACCGTTGCCGTTCTTTGGGAAGGCCACGATGTCGCGGATGTTTTCGGCGTTTTCGAGTACCATAAAGATACGCTCTAGACCAAAGGCACAACCGGCGTGCGGAGGCGCACCAAATTTAAAGGCGTTAAGCATACCAGAGAAGCGAGCTTCAACGTATTCGTTGCTGTAACCGAGAATATTAAACACTTTGTACATAATTTCTGGGTTGTAGTTGCGCACAGCACCAGAACAGATTTCGTTACCGTTCATGACCATATCGAATTGGTCTGCTACAATAGCGAGTTTTTCTTCGTTGGTCTCGGCACTCTCAAGTGCTTTGATGCCACCTTTTGGCATACTGAATGGGTTGTGGCCAAAGTCTAGTTTGTTACGCTTGTCGTCCCATTCGTAGAATGGAAAGTCAACAATCCAACAAAGAGCTACTTCGTTTGGATCTTTGAGGCCAAAGTGATCAGCAAAAGCAATACGAAGTTGACCCAAGACTTTGTTCACTAGGTCACGTTCGTCTGCGCCAAAGAATACAGCATCGCCATCTTCAGCACCAGTGCGTTTTTTAACGGCAGCGATTTCCTGCTCGGTCATGAATTTAAGGATTGGGGATTTAGCTTCGCCATCACTATATAATATATAGGCTAAGCCACCGGCGCCAAGTTTTTTGGCTTGCTCGGTGAAATCATCGATTTGGGAACGAGTGAGGCTAGCACCACCTTTTACGCAAAGAGCTTTAACGCATGGAGCTTTAAAAACTTTGAAATCAGTATTTGCAAATACATCGGTGAGTTCAATCATTTCCATGCCATAGCGAAGGTCTGGCTTATCAACGCCGTATTTTTCCATGGCTTCTTTGTATGGAATGCGTGGAACTTCTTCGCTAAGCAACTTTTTGCCAGCAAAGTCAGTAGCAAGAGATTTAATCAAAGGCTCCATCGTGGTACGGATGGTTTCGCCGTTGTCCACGAAGGCCATCTCGAGGTCGAGCTGGTAAAAGTCGCCATACAAGCGGTCGGCACGTGGGTCCTCATCGCGGAAACATGGAGCGATTTGGAAGTAACGTGGCACGCCACCAACCATCAAAAGTTGTTTGAACTGTTGTGGAGCTTGTGGCAAGGCGTAAAACTTGCCTGGGTGCAAACGGGATGGAATCAGAAAGTCGCGGGCGCCTTCTGGAGATGAGTTAGCCAGAATTGGCGTAGTGACTTCAATAAAATCGTTCTTATACATAAAGCTGCGGAGGAAAGCGTAAAAGCGGGAGCGCTCGCTCAAAATCTTTTGCATCGATGGGCGGCGCAAATCGAGATAGCGATATTTAAGACGCATTTCCTCACCAGATTTTTCACCATCATCGTGAGTATTAACTGGTAATGGCTCGCATTTGTTTAAAAGCGTGAGTTCCGAAACAACGAGCTCGATATCGCCGGTAGCGATATTCGGATTCTTAAGCTCTGGATCACGCTCGCGCATGGTGCCAGTAGCAGTTAAAACATATTCATCACGTACGGTTTCAGCTAAATTAAAGGCGGCGGTATTCTCTGGAGTAACAACTAGCTGGATAATTCCCTCGTGGTCGCGGAGGTCAATAAAAATCAGTCCACCGTGGTCGCGGCGCGAATTTACCCAACCAGACACAGTAACAGTTTGGCCTAGATAGTTTTTTAGTTCGTTGGTTAGAATTCTCATACGAGATATTATACCACATTTTACCCGAGAAGGTAACGCAGTAGCGTCTCTACAGTCAGAAAGCCTGCTAGTTCGTCTTTATCATTCAAAATCAAGAAATAAAAACTACTAGTGCGATCAATTTCTTCTACCACGAATTCCAGAGTGTCGTTTTCGTGTAGATAAGACGTTTCTTTGACCATATATTTGCTGGCACGGTCAGTCTTTTTGATTTCGAGCGCATTTAAAGCTTCAGTATGAATAATACCAACTACGTGTTCTTTGCTATCTACTACTGGAAAATGCGTAAAGCCGGATTTGTAAAGTTTATCGAGCATGAGGGGGCCAAGAAAATCTTTGTCGTGCACGAAAACCATATCGTCTTTTTTGATCATCAGGTCTTTGACCTTTTTGCTATCAAAGCTCATCACGGCCGCAATCTTGTTGCGGTCTTTGTCGCTTAAGACTTCTTTTGGTGTGCGACGCAAAACACCAACAAATTCTTCGAGAGTTTTCGGAGTAAACTTAGGCGCCTTCTTGCGATACTTGTCGAACTTCGGATCGAGCCAGGCTACCAACTTTCTCATAAAACGATTGAACATGTTATAATAATTATATCATTAAAGGAGTGTTATGAACAAAGTTATTAAGATTACTCTAGGTGTTCTTGCTGTCGCTATCGTAGCTCTCATTGCCAAGTTCATCATGGATGGAAATTCCAATATTACTAATTATGCCGATTATGATTTGCATTCTATCATTGGCCCAACCAAAGACAACGGCAACATTGGCGACCACATTAAAGGTTCAGCTGATGCGCCTGTAGTCATTTTTGAATATGCCGACTACCAATGTTCAGTGTGTGCCGTATTTAGCTCTCGCGTTAACGAATTGATCAAAAAATATGATGGCAAGCTCGCCGTAGTTTATCGCAACTTCTTGCTTTCTTACCACCAAAACGGTACCGCCGCAGCGTCTTCCGCTGAAGCTGCCAGCTTGCAAGGTTATTGGAACGAATATGCTGATGCCCTTTTCGACAACCAAGCCGAATGGGAATACGCTTCTTCATCAGAACGTACCAGACTCTTCGAAAGATATTTTACTGAAGTAACTGGTGGTAAAGGTGATCTTGATAAATTCAAAAAAGACGTCGCCAGTAAAGAAGTTTCAAAGAAGCTCAGCTTTGATGCTGGTATTGGACGCCGCCTTACCGAAATCACCGGCACCCCTTCTTTCTTTATTGATGGCCAATTAATCGATCGCAGCGGCGCAAGCTATATTGTGATTGATGGCGAAATTGTCTCCTGGGATGAAGATATCGACTTTATCGATTTGATGTCTAGAATCATTGACACAAAATTGGCACACGCTAATAAATAAAATTGCAAAAAAATATTCCCCTTCGCGGGGATATTTTTTTCGCTTGACGTTTTAGATTTCAATAAATTCTTGCCAAGCGGCAGGGGGAATTTTTGACTTTTGACGTTCTTCCGAACGCTTTTGTCGTTTGATACGCATGTATCAATATTTCTCCTTAATTATATCGCTCTAACGACCGACCCACCTCCGGAATAAGATCAACCACCGATCTAGTTGGGAAAAATAAATGAGCGACTTTTCTAGTTTAACAAAGCCCGCAAAATTATGCAAGCATAATTTTAATCTAGTTATTAACGCCGTGGTGCGCCGTAAAGGAGCTCGCGGTGAGCGGCGCAAAGGTGTAGCCGCGGTTTAGAGCGTACTGGATAATTCGTTCCACGGCATCCACTGAAAACCCTTTAATGTCGTGTTGCAAGACTACTGATGAGCCGCCATTTTTAAGTGCGTTGACTACATTATTGAATACTGCGTCTGATGTCGTGGCACCACCCGCATCGCCGGATGAAACATTCCAGTCAAAATAGGTAAAGCCTTTTTCTTGCACGGATTTAACAAGCTTAGACATGATTCTCTGTCCGCCGTCATAGTTGGCGCTAATCGTATTCGAGCTACCGCCCGGAAAACGAATTAATGTTGGTGCCACGCCCGTAATATTTTTTACGCGGTTTTGGATGCGGTATAGATCTTCAAAGAAATTTTCTTCGCTTTGGTAAACGTAGGCGTAGTCGTGCGAAAAAGTATGCAAGGCCACCGTGTGACCTTCGTTGTGCTCGCGCAATATCAAACTATCGTCGCCTCTGCCCGTGACAAAGAAAGTCGCCTTCACATTATACTTTTTCAATATATCCAGTAGTCTTGCCGTATACTGGCTTGGGCCATCATCAAAAGTAAGATAAATTGTGCCGCTGGCTCGCTGTGGCTGTTTAACTTCCACAGTGCGCTTTACACTTGCAACGTTGCCGGAATTATCCGTAGCGGAGTATGTAATCTCGTAGGCGCCCACAGCGTTTGTATTCACGGATCCGGTGGTTTTTAGTTCTACTTCGTCACAGTTATCGACGACCGTAGCGCCTGCATCGCTATACCAATTGTTTTGATAAATCGAAATATGCTCATCGCCGTTTAACGTAATCACTGGTGATTCCGTGTCACCAAGCTCGGCTGGCAAAATATAAGTAGCTAAGTTCTCATTACTATCTTTTACATCAATAACGACTTTTTGATCTTCTTCGCGATATTTAATTGTGGCTTTTTCGGTTAATTCGCCGTCGTAATTATCTTCAACTTTAAGGCCAAAATTTGCGATTTTGTCGTTCAAACAAATCGTGGCTTTTTCTTTTTCGACCGTAATAACTGGCGGAGTTTTATCAACCACAAAAACCGTTTGTTTCAATTCGACTACTTCATTGTTGTGTTTGAAAATATATTTTATTTCCTGCTGGCCAAGCGTTTTAGTATCTACTGCCGCGTCGATATTTTCTGGAGTTAAAACCTCACAACCAAAAACCGTACCGTAACAAACTTTGCCATAGTCAGTCTGGTATTCGGAATCGTAATCAACAAAACGCGTCAGCAAAAAACCGAGCGTATCAAATTCTGGCCTTAAAGCAAAGATCGTTGCGCATACTAAACTTGCTACGATTGTAATGGCTAAAAAAATCGCCAGAAAAATCTCTGACTTTTTTGAACCGCCCTTTGCTTTTTCCTGCTGTTTTTTCATTTCCACCTAAATAAAAATAACTTGTGGCAGGGCCAGTTGGAATCGAACCAGCATTGTACCCTTAGAGGGGGTATGTCCTATCCGTTGAACGATGGCCCCAGCCATCATAATTATATCTTATTATTCAGGTTTTCTCAACTTGTAGTAGATGGATGGCGCAAAGCGAATTGGCGCTAAAGTAGATTGCGCAACTTTTTCCATCTTAATCAGGTTTTTGGTTTTGAAAAGTTTTTTCAGCGCGCGGCTTCGGAAGTTCGAAACAGAAAGCACTTTTTCGGTTTTGAAACCGGTCTTTTTAAAGATTTCTTCCACGTATTTTGGATGGTAATTATAAAAACCGTCTTTGGAAATATCGGTGTAGTTAGCAACTTTTTTATCAAATGGATTAACTTTGGAGCGACGAAAAACGAAGCGAGCCATTTTTGGCAAAGTACGCTTGTTCGCAACTTCAATGATTGCCATACCACCTGGTTTCAACACGCGATAAAGCTCATTAATAGCTTTTGGCATATCTTTAAGGTGGTGAGTAACACGAATCATCATTAAGCCGTCTAATTCAGCATCTTTAAATGGAAGTTCATAAATGTCGCCGGAACGAGTTTCAACTTTGTCGCCAAAGGTTTCTTTGGCTTGCTTTAATTCGGTCTTGGAATAATCAAAGATAATTGGTTTTTTGGCGTGCTTCAAATATTCGTTGGCAAGACGGCCGTAACCACCGCCAATGTCGGCGAATTTTTCCATGCGTTTTGGAATTAATTTGCGAATGGCCATGCGGTCTGCGAGGTCTTCGTATTCACGGTCGGCATCTTCCCAGAAGATTTTTTTGTAATCGTAGCCGTTGTAATCTGAAATAACTTTTTCACTCATGCGATTATTATAGCATATTATATGACACGCATAACTTCTTCGAGCGTAGTAATGCCCTTAAGCGCCGCAATGATACCTTTTTGCTCGAGCGTGAGCATGCCGTTTTTCTTAGCGGTTTCTTCAATAACTTTGGCGTTAGTGTCTTTGACGCTGCCGCGAATGAAGGCCTGAATTTCGTCGGTAACTACGAGTTGTTCCATAAGAATAGTACGGCCCGAAAAGCCAAACGGTTCTTCTTCGGTTTTAACTGGATCATACAAAGTAATGTCGTCGAGATTAATTCCCTCTAGCGCCTCCATCGGAACGCCGTCTAGTACTCTTCTAATGTAGTCTGCTTCCTCGGCGGTAGCTGGGCGTGAGGCTTTACTGTCTGAGAGTTTACGCACCAAGCGCTGCGCCATCACGAGGCGAATTGATGTAGCAAAAATTGGATTAATACCAATGAGATCAATCATACGTGAAAATGCGGCCGAGGCAGACGATGCATGGAACGAGCTTAGTACTAGGTGACCGGTGATTGAAGTTTGGATGGCCGTTCTAGCAGTGTCAGTGTCACGAATCTCACCCACCATTACGACATCTGGATCAAGACGCAAAACCGAGCGCAAACCCGTAGCAAACGAACCACCATTGTTGGTGTCGATTGGGATTTGTTCGATACCAGTAATACTGTACTCGATCGGGTCCTCGAGAGTAATAATTTTTCGGCTAGTTTCGTTTAATGCATTCAACATCGAGTAAAGTGTCGTGGATTTACCAGAGCCAGTAGGGCCAACAATCAAAACTAGGCCATGCGGGCGCGCAACAATTTTCTTAATTTCCTCAAGCTCTTCTTTTGATAGGCCGAGCAAATCAAGATTGAGCAGCGACTCATCAAAGTTGAATAGGCGCATCACAGCATCTTGGCCATACATGGTCGGCACAGTTTCAACGCGGATATTCAAGATGTGAGTTGCGCCATCACGGGTGATTTCCTTTTGCATATGTCCGGACTGTGGCTTATTAGAAGCCGTTGACACGTTGGCGCGAGAGCTGAGCTCGCCCATCAAAATGCGATAGCGGTCTTTGTCGATATTAGCTACAGCGTGCATAATGCCGTCGACGCGCATGCGAATGCGAATACTGCCGCGCATGTTTTCGATATGAATATCGGAAGCACCAAGTTTGTCGGCTTGGTCTAGCAAAAAGTCAAAAACTTCTTCGGTGGAAACACTGTTTAAAGTGTTCGAAACCGAGTCAAAGGTTTCAGAATCACCCTCGGCGGCGATCTTAATATCGTCATAATGGCGCACAACCGGCGGATCATGACGCAACATAAATACTTTGAAGGCGGAGTTTGAAACTAGGAAGAACCGAATACGTTCACCGTTATCGGTATATTCTTGGGTCATTTTTTGAATGAGCGTACGCGGAGTTTGACTTGTCACGATAAATTGGAATTCATTTTCGCCCTCGCCTTTTTGCAACGGAATAATAAATCCTTTGCGCATTTCACTAACTGAAAGCACGTCCTTAACGAGTGGAAGATCGTTTTCAAAATCCCTGGTATCAAGATAGTGGAGGCCCAAAATTCTCGCCCGGCTAGCGGTGGCTAGCTCTTCGTTCTCGCGACGCTTTCTTTGGAGCTCTTCCTCGTTCATAATTTGGATTATAGCATAAGCATTTAGATTTGGGTAGGGCCGGCGGGTGAGTCTTGCCATTTAGCCGCGATATGGTATAATTTTCGCATGGCAAGAAAAATTACTTTAAAACCAGTTGCAAAACAAAATCGCAACAACAACCACAAGCACAGCGACAAGCGCAAGCACCCAATCTTGAAAAATGGTCGCTAAAAAATAATCCCCTGAGGGATTATTTTTTTATCCTAACTTATGGTACCTCCGATAGGACTCGCGCGAAAGCCCGAGTCCGTACTGAGAGCTTTTCTCAAAAAATGGTACCTCCGATAGGACTCGAACCTACGACCCTCTGTTCCGAAGACAGATGCTCTAGTCCACTGAGCTACGGAGGCATATTCTTTCGTAATTTGGTACACCCAGGAGGACTCGAACCTCTAGCCTTCAGCTCCGGAAGCTGACGCTCTATCCAGTTGAGCTATGGGTGCAAAAACTACCAAGAATATTATACCACAGTACCCCTGGCGTCTGGCTAATCCCAGACAGCGTAGACGTCGGTGTTGTCTCCGTATACACCGTTTTCCGTATCAAGCACCCAATCTGGGGTAGACGCATTTGGATCGGTGGACCAACCGAGGAAGTTGTGACCTTCTCTGGTTGGAGTCTTGATTTCGCCACCCAAAATATATACACCACGGTCGCTTGGCGATATAAAGTCTATCCAATACCCATACGCAGTAACCGAACTATCGCTATAGAAAGTTACTCCTACACTAGCTCCCGGCGCAAGCTCTATGTTAGCAGTGCCCTGGCCTTTGTAGCGTGTGCCACCGACAGAGACATAATCACAGCACGACTCAGTATCGTATGTCAAAGAGATTGTGACTTTGCGATCACCGAAGTAAAAGGCATCAGTATAACTTTGGCTGTTGCCATATCTGGTTTGATCATTTTTGCTACTCTTTCTTACGCCGGAAGAGCTCTTACTGGACGTGGTTCCTAGTATTTCGTCAACGCCAGTAAATATAATCGGGTTATCAGTGGATCCGTCATTAAACGCTCCTCCGTTAGCGTGATAATCCAGTCTCTTACCAGTTTCTACATTTGCAATAACGTAAACATTGTTGCCGTCAATAGTTAGAGTATCTCCAGGCTGAATAGCTACCGCGTCATAGGTCGAACAGCCCCTATCGTTATAGTATGAGGTACACCAGCCGATAATGTGTTTATTGCCAACAATATTATTGCTAGGCAAACCAATATCCTTGTTTGGGTCAAATTGCACGCTGGCCGTTGGAGTCGAATTCTGTACTGTTTTAACGGCAACGGTTACGCCATCAATCAAATACGTTATCTTGTGTTCACGAGTTGGCCTAAACACACAACGTATCGAACGCCCAACACCTAGATCCTCGTATACATTACTGACATCTGGATAATAGTTTGAGTTGATAATCTGGCTAGAGTCACCAACGGTTGCAAATTGTATACGGTCTACGTTCGGAGAATTGTGTATAGTTGCGGTCCAGTAAGACCCGTATGCATGTTCGATGCTAGTAACTCCAGTTGTCTTAACGCCTGCGTTAGCCAAAAATAGTGGGCTTGCCATTATAGTGTTAGCATTATTAGAATTAATATAACTAGAAGTAGTTTTGCCAGATGTAGAAGTAGTTGACTCTGCAATGCCAGCGTGGCTCAGGAGCGTTGCGAATTCGCCTTTTTCTCTATCGCTTGTGTAACCAATAGGCAGGCGCCATCCCGCCGGACAAATACTTTGATCAACGGTTGTAGTTTCGCCGTTTTCCGCCAATGTCGTAGTATTATTCATTGCAACCGCTGCGGCCCAGTTATAGTATTTGCCAACCTTATAGTGTTCACAATAGCCTGGGTTGGTCAATTCGTTTGAGCTAGCGCAAGATTCCCTATCGGTATAGGTACCATACGGGAAAGCATATCTGCTGTCAACATCAGATGGCGTAGTAGTGCTGCTGATATATCCTTTAGCAACAGCGCGACTATTCTTATCAATCGCGCCATAAGAATATGGCGACGAGCCATCATTCACCCATTCGTCTGAAAGGGCAACGCTTTCCTCAATAGTGTCGCGAAGTGGTGTCCAGCTTGTCCGAACATCCGTGTCATCAGGAGTTAACGTGATATCTCTAGAAAGCGCAAGGTCAAGGTTTTGAGTCATCCAGACATTGCCATCATCAAGCTTTGCTACCCAGTATTTTTGATTGTCCCGGGCGTCTACCAATTGATATTGATAATTGAGACCCATAGAATCAATTACTTCCTCATCAAGCTCCTGCATATAAATGATGTCGTTCATGGTTTTTGGCGAATATGTCGCTACCGCCGTAAATAGAATGGTGTTTTCATAATAATCACTGAGTAGTTCCTCAGTAGCTTTGGCGCCAATGCGCACAGTTGCAGTGCCGGTTGAGCCGCTACCACCAACTTCAGCAATAGGGTTCATATATTGTGGATCGACGTTTTTTCCGTAAACTGGGTCCCAAGTTGCGCCACCATCAGTGGAGACCCCCCAGTAACCGCCCGGAAATTCTGCCGCCGGAATGTTCCCGTTATAAAGTGTACTGATAATTTCATTAGTATTACGACCGACTAATGCTGCAGCCGGGAAAAAATATGGAGCGACGTTGGTGTTTTCATATCTGGAATTCGGCGTACTATAGTTTTTATTAGTAGTCAGATAAATCGCTGCGCCATTTTTGTTGTTAGTGCGAACTTCAATATCAACATCCTTATAGACAATTTCATCGCTTTCTGGATTGAGAGCAAGATAAATATCTTGGCGTGGCACGATCAACGACAACGTTCTTTTTACGCGTACAACAAAATCGGTACGCTGCTGAACAGCGGAGGCGCGGTCACAGATGGCACCCAAAATCAAAACAGCAAGTATTGCCACCACAGGAATAGATCGTTTGATGACCTTAAGCATAATATTATTATAGCATATGCTTATTATTTGTGCCGATTTTTGTTTTATTCTTGTGGTTAGTTTTGGTGGGGTGGGTTGTAAAAACAATAGAAAATAGTATTAGTAAAATTATGAGGAGGTTTTTGCATCAATCTTTTATTTTTGCGGCCCTGTGCGGCGGGATCGTGGCCGGAGTTGTTTTGGGACCTATGATAGGCCACATATCACCTTATTGGCTGGTTGGCTCTGGGCTAATCGTTGCCTACGCTTTTTTCAGGTCTACTATTATCAGCGTGGTTCTGACGTTCGCTGCGGGAATAATCGTCGGCGCAGTGCGAGCCGCTGCGGCGCAAAATTTTGCGCCAGAAATCGAGCCGGCAATCGAGGTGCGCGATTATTTCGCCACAAGAATTAATAGTTTATTGCCAACCGAAGAAGCAAGTCTTGGCATGGCATACTTGATGGGCATAAAGTCTGGACTCTCTAAAAGTTTTACCGAGAGTTTACGCGTAGCCGGACTCACCCACGTAGTAGTGGCGTCCGGCACACATCTTTCGATTTTGATTAGTGCCACGCGAAAAGTATTTGGCAAAATCTCACGACGCGCCGGTTCAATATTTGCCCTGATATTCATATTCAGTTTTATGGCGATTGTAGGCTTTTCGCCGTCCATCATGCGCGCCGGGTTAGTATCAGCAATGTCGCTCATCGCCTGGTATACCGGACGCAAGTTTGCACCGTGGCGAATCATTTTAATTGCAGCCACCATCACCTTGTTAATCGAACCGGCATTTTTAAATAATCTCGGCTGGCAACTTTCGTTCGCGTCGTTTGGCGGCATCATGGTAATTGCACCACTACTCACTAAATACTTATATGGTTCGAAAAAGCCGGGATTCTTGGCGCAAACCCTCATTGCCACAGCCGCCGCCACCTTAATGACGGCGCCAATTTCGCTCTACCATTTTGGCGCGTTATCCATTATCGCCTTTGCGGCAAATCTAATTATTTTGCCAACGCTGCCATACGTGATGGGTTTAACTTTTGTCACCGGAATAATCGGCGGCATGCCAATTATCGGTAGTATAGTATGCTTTATCACAGAATTCTCCTTAAGATTTCATGATGCCGTGATAAAGTTTTTCGGCAGCCAAGAAATTTTTCTAATCGAAATACCAAAGAATCAACCGCAGGTTTTTATATTATATATACCGCTGGTTGTCGGGCTACTTTGGATTAGACAAAAACAGCGAAAAATGATAAAATTAGAAAAATTAACTGGAGAAAATAATGTCAGGACACAGCAAGTGGGCCACCACCAAACGTCAGAAAGCCGTCGTCGACGCAAAGCGCGGCGCGTTGTTTACAAAAATTGGCAACCAAATTGCCATCGCAGCGCGTGGCGGTACCGATCCAAACATGAACCCTTCCCTTGCCATGGTGCTTGAAAAAGCCCGCCTGGCTAACATGCCAAAAGCCAACATCGAACGCGCAATTGCTCGCGTGGCTGATAAATCCGCTGCGGCTCTTATTGAGGAAGTTTATGAAGCCTACGGCCCTGGCGGCGTTGGTATTATTATTGAAATTGCTACCGACAACAAAAACCGCACAATGCCAGAGGTACGCCATACGCTCGACAAAAACGGCGGCCGCATGGCTGATCCTGGTTCAGTGATGTTCCAATTCACCCGCAAAGGCGTGATTATGATTTCCGAAAAAGGCGAAGATGCTTTGATGGCCGCGCTTGAAGCTGGTGCCGAGGACGCTTCTGAAGAAGAAGATGGTATCGAAATTTATACCGCCGCTTCCGACTTAATGAAAGTCCGTGCTGCTTTGATTGAAGCTGGCCTCACTATTACTTCTGCCGAGCTTTCTTATGTACCAAATAATTACATTCCAGTAGATGGCGAAAACGCTGAAAAACTTGAAAAATTGCTCGACGCCGTAGACGATCTTGATGACGTGGTGGCAGTCCACACAAACGCAGAATAAAAAAAAGCGGGCGACCAAAGAATAGGTCGCCCAATTTTTTTAGCCGAGGCCGAGCTGTTTTTTGATTCCCGGTGGACTGGGATCTTCAACATGGTGCGCGTAGGATTGTGCAAGCATTTTGCGGTCTCCGGCTTCGCTCTTGGGGAGAGTGGCGTCTAGCCACCATACTGGTGCTTTTTTGCCGATGAAAATTTCGGTGGGCTCCTCTTGTCTATAACGATCTACTACCCCATATAAGGTACCTCCTACAAAGTATTTGCACTTAAAGCGCTTTTTTGATTATACTGCGTCTTTCCCTGTTTTACAAGGCGATTACCTCTTAAAATAATGGCTTTTACGGAAGCGCTTTTTATGCTATAATAATATATGGAAGGGTGGCCGAGTGGTTGATGGCACTGGTCTTGAAAACCAGCAAGTTAATAGCTTCGCAGGTTCGAATCCTGTCCCTTCCGCCAAGCCTAAAGCAGCAGAAAAGCGTAGCTTTTCAGCAGGCCGAGAGGCAATAAAAATAGAGAGCTTGCTCTCTTATTTTGTTTTCTTCTTTTTGAAAATATTAAACGTTTCTGTATGCGCCTGGTATCCGTATTTTTTGGAAATTGGGTCTTTGAAAATCAGCATCTCAAGTGGCATCAATGTTAGAACTGCATAGGCGCCAAAGAGCGCAAACGTGCCAGCACAAGCTAGGTATCCGCAAATATAAGGAGCCTCTGGCAACGTGACAATTGTTTTAAATACGAATTGGCCGAGGAAAATCGCAACGTAAAAAGTTAAGATGTCGATTATAAGAATCGGCTTTCTGAATATGGCTTTATAAGAATAGAAAATGAGCGGAATAAAAACAATCGGAACCATCAATGAGGCAAATTTCGCTAGAAAATAGTTTGGGTTTTCGCCCCATACAAACCCGTCATAGAGTCCCCATAGCAGCATCGGCGTGAGCGCGATTTTGATGTGCTCCCAGGTGCTTTCATTGACGGCTGCAAAAATACCGATGAATTTATTGTGGTTGGTGAGGTCGTAAAGGAAATGAGCGAGCGTACCAATCGCTGCAATAATAATAGTGCTAATAAATATTTCTGCCATGCTTTTACTATAGCATGTAGCTTTAAAAATGGTAGTCCGGCTGTAGCGATTTCGTGGTAGTACCGTTTACGAAGTTCCGCGTACTACCATTTTTGTGAAACAAAAATGGTAGTACCGACTGGGATCGAACCAGTGACCTTGGGCTTATGAGTCCCACGCTCTAACCATCTGAGCTACGGTACCACGTTGTTTTATTATACCACATCTTTGTGCTATAATAAAGGCATGAAAAAGAAAAGTGGTTTTACAGTTTTAGAAATTATAATTGTGGCAGTTTTTGCCAGCCTTCTCTTTATTATTTTCTTCATCCAGAAGGCTAACGTTGACGCGATGGAGCGCGATGACGATCGCAAAACCGCCATCAACGCTATGTATTATGCGCTCGAAGAAAGTTTCTACAAAACCCACGGCTACTACCCAGAAACCATTTCCGAGGAAAACATCACCGTCATCGACCCTGCCCTCTGGACCGACCCATTCGGCGTTAACCTCGGCTACGAAGACAGCTCTTATTCTTACGAAGCCGCCAACTGTGAGGATGGCAAATGTAAAGAGTATATCTTGAAAGCTGAGCTCGAAAAAGAAGACGCCTACGTCAAACGAAATCGCAATTAAAAAACGCCCCTTCAAGGGGCGCTTTTTTATTCTTCGTGTTTTGGTGGGTGCGCCTGTTTTTTGGCGTTTGATACCAAGTAGGCAATAGTCTTAAGTTCTTCACCAGAGATATCTGAAAATGGGAAGGTATAGGTAGTTTCGTCGCCAACCGTTGATAGGCGCAAAGTACCATATTTGAATACTTTTTGGAAAATACTGTTTTGGTGGAAGCTGGCATCTTCAATGGATTTGAGATCAATGATATTTACAGAGGAAGACACGAGCGATGTCATCGAAAATTGCATCACGCGTTTGTTAGTGATAAACAGTTTGTTGCCGCGATAAATGCGGAGCGAAATTAAGCCGGCCAGAAAAATCACCACCATCACCACGAGGAAAACTGTGGCAAGGAAGTTGCGGCCCATATCGGTAGCAAAGCTGCCGCTGCTCATAACAATAATAAATACTAGAAATAGAATTACAAAGCTAGCAATTGCGCCGCCAAGAATGGCCATCAAATAAATTCTGGCGCGAGAAAAGGCGAGCTCAACGTATTCACCATCCTCAAGCTTTAGATGAGGAAAGTCTTTTTTACTACGCTCGTGGCGAATATTAGTGAAAGATTCGTTCATAATATTCCTTTCTTTTCTATATTATACCATATTTTGATTATTTTTTAAATGCTCCTGCCCTTTTTTCGTAACTACGCGACCGCGCGGCGTGCGCTCTAAAAGCCCGAGTTGCAAAAGATAAGGCTCGTAATAATCTTCGATTGTGGTTGGCTCGTCGCCGGTGAGAGCGGCAATCGTAGCAAGGCCCACCGGGCGGTCACCATAATTCGAAACCATGAGAGATAGCATATTGCGGTCGGCCGGGTCGAGGCCAAGGTAATCAATTTCCATCATTTTAAGAGCATCTTCGGCAATTCTTAGATCAATAATACCGTCGCCATTGACGTCGGCATAGTCGCGGACGCGTTTAAAAATGCGGTTAGCGATGCGCGGTGTGAGACGTGAGCGGGTAGCGAGCAATTTGGTGGCTTCTGGTTCGATTTTAGTATTCAAAATTCCAGAGGTGCGGTTAATAATTTGCTCAATTTCCGGTTCTTTATAATATTCTAGGCGGTGAATAATTCCGAAGCGATCGCGGAGAGGCCCGGCCAGAGAGCCGGTGCGCGTAGTGGCACCAATTACGGTGATTTTAGGAAGGTCTAGTCGCACCGAGCGCGCGGCTGGCCCCTTACCAATCACGATATCTAGCTTGTAATCCTCCATTGCGGAGTACAAAACTTCTTCCACCGCGCGACGCAGGCGATGAATTTCATCAATAAATAACACGTCACCGTCTTTTAAATTAGTCAAAATACTAGCCAGATCACCCGCGCGCTCGATCGCCGGGCCGGAAGTCACGCGGATATTCGCGCCGAGCTCGTGCGCGATCACATTTGCCATCGTAGTTTTCCCTAGCCCCGGCGGACCATATAATAATATATGGTCTAACGTAGTGCCATCGTTTCGTTTTTTGACGGCGTCGATTGCAAGTTTAAGATTATTTTTGAGGCGCTCCTGGCCGATGTATTCTTTAAAGTTAGTCGGACGCAAGCTAATCTCAATTTTGTCTTCATCAACACTAACGACTGGCTCAACGATGCGGTCTGGTCTTGGGTCTGTCTGTCTCTCTATTGCCATAGCCTGATTATACCATTAATACTCTTCGTAGGTGCCGAGTTTGATATACATATTCGAAAGTTTACCGGTGAGCCAACGTTGAGCCACGCTCGCATCGGCATTTTTCGGCGCCGCGCCAAACCAAACGTTAAGGTCGAAGGTTGGGTTATATGAGCTAAGATTATTTACGAGAGTTAATTCCCCACCGTTAACTGAATATCTAATTTCCCATACATTTTGAGCATTCTTGCGACGCACGATGCGCACCGTGAGGTCATTGTAATCATAATCCGTAGGTTCGAAGTAGGCAAAGGAGTTCGCGCCCGAGGTGCGTCTAGAGGCAAGCTCGAGTCTATCGCCGTTACGTCTAAAGACTAGGCCAGGGTAGCCAGTACCTTCAAGTTTGGTATTCATAATGGTTTCCTGCCCACCACTGTTTTGAGCGCCGGCGCTATATTGTTCAATCTTGAAACCAATTTCGTAATCCAGATCATGATTGGTTGTGTTGTAGAGCGCAACACCAGTGTCAATATATTTGCGACCGGCATAATCACTACAGTCGGCACCAGCAATTACACCGTTTTTGCCATTAAATTCACAGGTGCCATCCTGGTGCCAGATGGTCGGGAAGGTAGTGTTGCGCCATTGGGCATAATAGACGTCGCCGTTTGTCGCGAGCGTATTAGCATCTACCGTTGTACCGCTGCCATCTGCCGCCGTATTCCAGCCAAGGAAGACTTTGTTGAATTGTTTCATGCTGGTATATTCTGGGACAAGATTGCCCAACGCTTGATTTGCATCCGCTTCAAATTGTTTAGTAGCATCACCGTCAATAGTGCCGCCGTTGCCATCAAAAGTAATCTCAGCATAATTAGCCATACAACGCACCGCGCGACCTTCGTATCTATAACCGCCAGTGTTAGTACCTGGGTAAACAAGACCACCTGCAAGGTAAAGTATGAACGTAGAGTTTGAAGTGCTTGTAGGTGATGATGTATAGTAAAAGCCTCCTGAGCCACGCCCTTCCGCAGTGGTTCCCTCATAATAACCCGAGCTAATAAAGTTGTTCGGATAAGAATGCAAGATTCGCAACATTTCGGCGCCCGTTGGGGTGGTAGCTGCGCTCATGTATTCAGCAAAACCATTGTTATTGTAACCACCAAGGGAGTTGCTAAGATTGCCGTATTCGCCATAGCCGATACCAGTAGGCAAGTGCCAACCAGCTGGGCAGATGTCACCGTCTGCCTTAGTAGTGCTGCTGCGCAGACCATTACCGGCAGTAGCAGTGTACCAGTTATACATCACGCCATAGGAATACCAAGAAACGTCTTGGGCTCCTCTGTTTCTGTGGGCCGTGGCAGGATCACGATTGATGTTGCCAATACCAAAGGAAACCTGGTCGTCACATGCAGCATCATTAGTAGTACAATTTTTCCAAAGAGTGGCGCTCGTGTTCCCTTTGTAGTTGTTGGCGATATCGTCGACGAACGTACTGGTTGGATTGTTGGTATTGGCGGAAGTAATCGTGGTGTTACTGTCGGCTGGGTTGAGGCGAAGGTTTTCAATCATCCAGCAGCGACCATCCGCGAGTTTGGATACCGCATAGGTTTGGCTATCGCGCGTATCGGTGAGAGCAGTTACCTCGCCGGCGCCAAGTGAATTACATGAGAAGCCTTGCAAATTGCCGGCTGATTGAACCCAGTTAGCATAAAGCCAGAGTTTGCCAGAAGCCGGCATCGTGATGGTTTCGTTCGGGCCATAAGTGGTGCCGGTGCCATCAGCCTTAGTATTCCAACCGGCAAAGCCGTAACCGTCGCGATAATAATCAGAAGCCCAAAGCTCAACTTCGGTAACGCCAGAAGCGACAGTTTGAACAAGATCGCTTGGGCCATTGCCGCCGTTAGCGTCGTAACAAATACCCGTACAATCTGCTTCCCAGACTGCGTAGAGATTGGTCACCGGTCTCGTGGTAGTGATGGTGTCGCCCGCTTGATATTCTGGCTCGGTAGCGTTGGCCGTGGTAGCCCAACCTATGAAATTATAGCCGTAGTTATCTGGGGTGCCAGAAGCGACCGTAAAGGTGACCCGCGTGTTTGAACTGATGCTATCTTGAGCCGGCACGTTAGAGCCGCCGTTGCCGTTGTAGTACAAAGTGTGGCTAGTAGCACCGTTAGCGATACAACGCACAGCCGAACCGATATACTTACCGTGAGTAGCGTTGCCTGGAACTACGCTAGTAGTTCCCCCAACATTAAAGCGATAGGCGTTATTGTTGTCTATGGCAGTGGATGTCCAATAGCTAGCATCGCCGTTAGTACCACGTCTGCTAATTGCTGAGCCCTGTTGAAAGCCAGCATAGACCATGTTTTCAGTAGATTTTCTGAAGGCGTTTGAAATTTCAGCAGCAGCTGGGTTAGTGGAAGTGCTCATGGTCTGAGCAACACCGTTTAGTTGTAAGCCACCTAGCGCATTGCTAAGCTCACCAAATTCACCAGAGCCAGTGCCAGAAGGTAGGTGCCAGCCGGCCGGACAGATATCGCCAGTTACATTGCCACTGGCTGTATCGTGAACACCATTACCGGCGGTGGCGGTGTACCAGTTGTAATAGTGGCCATAACCGTAACGAGTGTTATTCTGACCGGTTGTGCCATGAGTGGTATTGTCAGCATTAAAGAGAATTTGGTCATTGCACGCTGCGGTGTTATCAGTACACCAAGAGTTTGTGCTGGCCGGCTTGGTAGCGGCAGCTGTGACAAATGCATTGGTTGGATTATTGGTGTTGGTGATGTCGATCGTGGTATTAGCCTCTCCAAGATTGAGGCGTAAGTTTTCGACTATCCACCATTCGCCATCTTCAAGTTTGGACACGGCATAGACTTGGCCGTCGCGCTCATCAGTGAGGGCTATGACGGTACCAACAGCGGCATTGGCATAAGGTGCACTATTTTTGTTAAAGGTTTGTAGAGTAACTCCCTGCTCCGGAGCAATCCAGTGGGCATAAAGTCTCAGGCTGCCCGTATCTGGCATCGTGATAGTTTCGTTCAAGCCATAACTGGTGCCGGCACCGTTTGGAAGAGTATTCCAGCCAGCAAAGCCATAGCCCTCGCGTCTGAATTTGGAAGTCCAAAGTAAGACTTGGCTGCCGGCCGTGGCGTTAGCATTTCTATCCGTTCCACCCTGCCCGCCGTTGGCATCATAGCAGATACCGACACAAGATTCGATCCAGGCGGCATACAAAGCGATAGTGTTGTTGGTGGTATCCGAAAGCACAATTATATCGGATGGGCTATACAAATTGTTACTGCTGCTCGGGTTTAAGCTCCAGCCGAGGAAATCATAGCCGTCACGCACTGGAACTTTATCAGAAAGAGTGAGACTGTTGCCAGAAATCTGCGCTTCGTCGGTAGCTGGCATGTTGGTGACCGTGTCGGTGGTGTTTTCATCATAAGTAAGACTGAAAGATGCTGGGTTTGCCACCACGGCCAAGGTGAAGGTTTGCTCGTAAGTACCGGCCTCTACGCCTGGCTCGACCAGAGCGCCAACGTAAAGATTGAAAACATCTGCGTTTTGACCAGAAGTCGCGGCGTTGGTGGAACGAATTACGATATGGTTTGCGAGTGGCACGAAGTTTGTGTTGTCTATGCTAAGACCCCAAGCAGTATCGTCAAATCCAGAAGAAGTGATGGAATTTTGACCTGCCGGTAAGGTGATAGCCGGGATGTAAGCTTGGCTGCCCTCAGTGGTGTTAAACAAAGAAGTTGAGCTACCAACAGCAGTAGTCATCGTGTAGCCCGTGTAGTTATCGGTATCTACAGTGATTGTGTTGTAATCAGAGTTAAAGACGCCAGGAAGAACGTCGACTTCAATCGCGCCGGATTGAGAAATCGTCAAAGTAGCGGCAAAGGTGTTTGTCTCGCCCAAAACGGCTGGTGCCAAGCTAAAAAGAAAAACAAAAACCCCAGCTACGAGTAGCCTTTTCACCTCCGTTTTCCAAAAACAAAATATTTTAGGGCTTTTCATCTATTCCCAATTTAAATTTGCTTTGTTTTTGCCCCTAGCATTTAAAACTCTAAACACTACCATTTTTAGTATAGCATTATCTCTGTAAAACCGCAATAAAATTATGCTTAATTTTGGCCCGAAAATCGCACTTTTTTGGCCGATTTTTGCACAATTTTAGCTAGCACTATTGCTTGCCCCTTGGGCCGCAACAATAGTGCTAATTTTGTAAAAATTAGCACTATTGACAATGGAGTGCTAATTTGCTAATATAGAGACAGGTTGGCACTCACCTCACACGAGTGCTAGAAAAGGAGTAAAAAATATGTCAAAAATCATTGGTATCGACCTTGGCACTACGAACTCTGCGTTCGCATACATGGTCGCCGGCAAGCCGGAAGTTATTACTAATGCCGAAGGTGACCGCACTACTCCGTCTGTAGTTGCTGTTACCAAAAAAGGTGAACGTTTAGTTGGTAAAGTTGCACAACGCCAACGCGTCACCAACCCAAAAAACACCATCTATGGTATCAAGCGCTTGATCGGCCGTAAATTCACCGACAAAGAAGTCCAACATGACCTTGATATTTCCCCATACAAGATCGTCAAAAAAGGTACCGGTGTAGCCGTAGAAATGGACGGCAAAGAATACACCCCAGAAGAAATTTCTGCTATGGTGCTTTCAAAAATCAAAGCCGACGCCGAGGCTTTCCTTGGCGAAAAAGTCACCGAAGCCATCATTACCGTACCTGCTTACTTCGACGATTCTCAACGTCAAGCAACTAAAGACGCTGGTAAAATCGCTGGTCTTGAAGTTAAACGTATTATCAACGAACCAACCGCTGCCGCACTCGCTTACGGTCTCGAATCCAAGAAAGACGAAAAAATCGCCGTCTTCGACCTTGGTGGTGGTACTTTCGATGTTTCCATCCTCGAACTAGGCGATGGCGTGTTTGAAGTAAAATCCACAAACGGCGATACTCACCTTGGTGGTGAAGACTTCGATAACATCATTGTGAATTACCTCGTTGACGAATTCAAGAAAGAATCTGGCATCGATATTAAAGGCGATGCTGCTGCTATGCAACGTGTTAAGGACGAAGCCGAAAAAGCTAAGAAGGAACTTTCTAGCTCCACTTCAACTGACATCAACTTGCCATTCCTTTCTGCCGATGCTGAAGGCCCTAAACACTTTGAACACACTTTGACTCGTGCCAAACTCGAAGAGCTCGTGGCCGATCTTCTCGATCGCCTTTCTGGCCCAGTTGAAAAGGCTTTGAAAGATGCTAAGCTCACCACAAAAGATATCGACGAAGTCGTGATGGTTGGTGGTATGACCCGTATGCCAGCTGTCATCGAAAAAGTTAAATCAATCTTTGGCAAAGACCCAATGCAAGGTGTGAACCCAGACGAAGTCGTGGCCGTAGGTGCCGCAATTCAAGGTGGCGTTTTGCACGGCGATGTGAAGGATGTTCTCCTGCTCGATGTTACCCCACTTACCCTTGGTATCGAAACTATGGGCGGTGTCCGTACCCCACTTATCGATCGTAATACTACGATTCCTACTTCAAAATCTGAGGTCTTCTCTACCGCAAGCGACAATCAGCCACAAGTAGAAATCCACGTGCTTCAGGGCGAACGTGAATTTGCTGCCGACAACAAATCACTCGGCCGCTTCATTCTCGACGGTATCGCTCCAGCTCCACGTGGTATTCCGCAAATCGAAGTTACCTTCAACCTTGATGCAAACGGCATTTTGAACGTTACTGCTAAGGATAAAGGTACCGGCAAAGAGCAATCGATTACCATTCAGAACTCTGGCAACATGAGCAAAGAAGATATCGAGAAGGCTCAAAAAGAAGCCGAGCTTCACGCTGACGAAGACAAGAAGAAACGTGAAACGATTGATGCTAAAAACCGCCTAGAAACTACAATTCACCAAGCTGAAAGAATGCCTGAGGATTACAAAGACAAAATTTCTGACGATGATAAAGAAACCATCAAGAAAGCCGTTGAAGAGGCTAAGAAAGTTCTTGACGATGCTGATGCCGACAAAGAAAAGCTTGAAGGTGCCGCAAACGAGCTTTCCAACAAGATCATGCCAATTGGCGCAAAGCTTTATCAACAGGCTAGCGACAACAGTTCAGACAAAAAGTCTGACGACAAAAAATCTGATGCCGACGATGCAGTCGAAGGCGAGGTGGTAGACAAATAATCTACCAACAAAAATAACCCCCTTAAACGGGGGTTATTTTTTATTCTTGTGGAGTTTTAAATACGCAGCGAACAGCAAATCCGGAGCCAATAGCCGCCGTAGCGTTTGGATGAACTTCGTTGACAGAGTCAAATGTAGCAATCAATGCATAGGCCTGCGAGCTTGCAGCTGCACGAGATGACCAATAAGCCGCCGTGGTTGGCGTGGTGGTCCAGTCATGCGTGCCGTCAACTTGCCTAGCGTAGTTAAACCAAAGTGGCGTGGCAGTAAGCGTAGTTTCTAGCCCAGATTGCGCCGTAGTTGGGAAATTATATGTCGCAGCTAGAGTATTGAAGCTGTAATCCTCTTGCGTGTTGAGATTAGAGTTGGATGTTGGGAGGCGCCAACCGGCCGGACAGATCGATTCTTCAGCGTCTTCGTCGGCGCTAAGTCCATCACCGGAGCCTGCAGTAGCGGCATACCAGGAATAATACGAGCCAATGTGATAATGGAGGTCATCACTCTTGTGGTCTAGGCTGGACGCGTCAACCGCGGTATCTGTACCATTCGGGAAATAGAGCTCGCCGCCATCTTTGAAGTAGGCAGTGGTGTTGCTTTGGCCCCAGTTTGTGGTATCCGTAACAGCAGTAATAGTCTTCGTGGTTTGGACATCAGAAGTAGCCGGATCCAGCTCGGTGCCTTCAGCCGAAAGCGTGAAGTCGAGGTTCTGCGTCATCCAGACTTTGCCATCGGCGAGCTTTGATACGAAGTAGCCTTTTTCGTCGCGCTTATCATAAAGCATATACTGCGTGCCTGTAGTCATACTAGCGATTACGTCACTATCAACATCTTGGAGATAGTCGATACTATCAATCGTAGACGGGACACGGTTGGCAATAGCTACGATCCTAATAGTTCTTTCATAGGAACCAGATGGTTGGGAAATATCTACGTTAGAACAAAAGGCAATCGATGCGCCACTGCCGAGGGTTGAAGCATTACTATAGGCGAGAATGTGGCCATTTCGAATTGGAGCGACCCCATCGCTCTCTGAGTAGCCATTTAATGATTTCTGATCACCATACAAATAAATACCCCAAGAATTCCTAGGAACCTGACCAGTATTTTCAACAGCCTGCGTTATAGAAGGAATCGTGTAGTCTGGATTAGATTTATTAACAAGATCGGTACCATCTACAACCATGTAAGCAGTGAAGCCGGTGCTGTTATTGGTGACAACCATTATACCGGTACCGGTGCCATTAGTAGTACTAGAATTACCACTCGGGTCAAACCCGGTATAGTGCATATTGAATCCAGAGCCGTAAACCGTCAGTTGCATAGTTGGCTCAACTTTAATATTTAGCCTAGTGATGGCCGAAGTATCAGATTGAGAAAGCGAGCCAATAGCGCACGCAACAATAAGCGAGGCAAGTATGACCATAGGTAAGCGAAAATGCTTAAACATACTTTCATTATACCATAATGGTTGTGTTTTATGTTATTTTTTGAGTTTTTTTGGCTCTTGTTCAGACATTATCAGAACCAGTAGGGCTGGTGACAAATAAATCTGCAAAGCGTTCGGAAGCCCGGCAAAGAAACAAAGCGTCACGCCGTAGGCAATGAATAGTGCATAAAACAAGATTCTGGCTGGATTATTTTTGAAAGCCCTAACAATGAGGACGCACGCGATCAGGAAGAATGCAAAGCCTATTAGGCCGAGTTCAAGCAAGATGCTAAAGTATTCGTTTTGAACGATTTCCTTCGTGCTGCCAGTGTCACCGTGGTTGTAGAGCGCCATGCCTGCGCCACCTAGGCCAACACCGCGAATTGTCACGGCTTTGTTTTCCTGCCAGATTTTTCCGGCAGCCTTTGAAAGCATCAAACGAATCTCCGTGGATTCCGTGACGTAGCCGTCATAGTCCGATGTTTCGGGTGATGTCGATTCGTTTTCCGGCATTTCGTTTGAAGTAACATGAAAATCGATAATTCCAAGCGACAATTGGCTGACGACTTTATTGACGCCAGAAAGATAAGTATCGTTAGTGCGCGAAACGGCGGCGAAAATACCTTGCAAGTTTAGAGTGAACAAAAACGCGACAATCAACACCATTAGCGATTTTAATGGTGTAGCTTTTTTCTGCTTAATAATTTCAAAAATCAACATGAAAACTGTGGCTGCAGCAAATGCATAAATTGCGCCGCGCGAAAATGTCAAAAACAAAGTCGCGGCAAATAATCCAAGCAACAACGTATTTTTTAAGTTGCGTTTTTTAATGAACTCATAAAGCATATAAAGCGTTGGCGCAAGCAGTAGGTTGCCCATAAATTGCGGTTCGATCGAAAAACCGTTTGGGTGCGGAAAACCGAATGATTGCACGGTGCAACCACGGCAAAGTAAGGTCGCATCGCGGCCAACATTTAAAACATCTAGGATGCATTGCACAAAACACCAAACACAAATCACACACGACGAAATCAAAAAACTTTTAATGAGTTTTTCTTTATTAAAATCTTCTACAAAATATTTCGTTAAAAAGATGAGCGCAAAAATTGCAAAGAAAACTAACCACAAAATTCCTGCCGTCAAAATGCCGCGCGTTGGATTTAATGACCAAAAAATTGAAGCCGTTGCAAAAAGTGGTAGCCATGAAAATGCAAAGAACTTGCGGTCTGTGATGCCCGGATATTTTTTACCAAATTTGATTTTTGCGAAAAGTAAAACTGCGGCTAGCACGTCGAACAAGACTAACCAAATTAGCGGCAACGATAATTCAAAATTCATTGATTCGTTGGAACCAATTGCAATGATTGGAAAATACGAAAAGAACAAAACTGCTGGCAAAACGTAAATAAAATATTCGTAAATTTTAGCGAGTTTTTTCATCAACGAACTCCGTTAATTCTTTATTAAAACGTGCGACCGAAAACTTGTTGGCTGATGCGGAAATCTTTTGCGAATCAAATGACATTTTTTCGAGTTTTTCAATTGCTTCCGTTAGCGCACCAACATTTTGTTTATCAAACAAAACTCCATTTTCGCCATCTTTAATGTAGTCGAGGGAACCGCCCTCAGCAAAGGCAACTACCGGGCAGCCGGCAGCCAGGGCTTCAACTGGCGCAATACCAAATGGCTCTAAACTAGGGAACAAGAACCCCTTCGCGTTCACAAGATGTTTTTTGATGTTTTCCCTGTCTGTTGGCGGTACAAATTTAATGAGCGGTGAGCCGCCAGCTAACTTTACTAGGCGTTCGTGTTCTGGTCCTTCGCCGATTAATGTCAAAGGTTTTTTGAGTTTCAAACAGGCCTTAACGCAAAGATCCAAGCGCTTCCAGTTAACTTGGCGCGCAATAACGACGTATGGTTTTTCCAAATTTAAATCGGCAATTTCCTGGTCTAGTTTGGTTTTAAAATCTTCAACTTCAACTGGTGGATGAACCACAATCGCATCGCGTTGATAGTATTTTTCGATTTGCGCTTTGGCGTGTTCAGAAATTGTAATAAAATAATCCGGGCGCTGAGCCGCTTTAAAATCGGCTTTTCTTAAAGGCCTGACAAAAAGTTTGAAGAAAAATCTCACGATTGGGTTCAGAATTCCAAAGCCGGGATTTTTGACGTAGTCGTCATACATTTGCCAATAATATTGCGTCGGCACGTGGCAGTAGCAAAAGTGAACTGCGTTGCCTTTTTTCACGGACTTGGCCTCGGCGCCAGTCACAGAAATAATGATGTCGTAATCGGACAAATCTAGATGATTAAAATAGCGTTGGCGAAGTGGGCCGAGGAATCGGCGCATTTTGGCAGGGAATATTTGCAGCCAGCCGGTACGTACATCGGCATCATTAAACCAATCAATTCCCTTTTTGCTATATTTTGAGGTATATATCGGCGCATCCGGATAGAGCTGATGGAC
>JAFZBJ010000026.1 GCA_017561835.1 Candidatus Saccharimonadota bacterium
AAAGAACTGAAAAAGCCGAAATAGGCAATCTTCTGGTATCCGAACCACCCCCATGCTAACATGGAAAGGCAAATCGCTAAAGCAACTAAAGTTGCAACGATATGGAGGCCAAAAGCCGATAACAGCATAACAGCTACGAGCTGCATTATAACAGCGAAATTAACAAGTATAACGACGATCCTTCTTTTTGCTCTCTTACTCATAACATTAACCTCTCTTTCAAGATCAGCCGGCACAGCATCTAAAATGCTTAATTAATTGATAACGTACCGGCAACTCAGTGCTCTATCTTACTATTATAGCATAAGCGTGTAAAAAAGTCAAGATAAAGACGGTACAAAACTTGTGCTACAATCAGAGTATGAATAAATTGGTAAAGCGCGGGCTCTATGCCTATAAAATCTTTCTAAAAAACAAAATTGCAATGTCTCTTATGATGCTTTTCTCTGGCGTCATGATGTTTATTGCGGCTCTAAACGGCAAGGGCAACGACACTAAAACTCTACCTCTAGTAATTACAATAGCGGGCGCCGTGTTCTCGTTTTGGGCATTTTACCGCCTTGGCTACGTCAAATCTAACCTAGATGGCAACGAAGATCCATCCCCACAGGATAAAAAAGCCGGCCGCCGCGCCCTCATCATGCAAAGCGCCGAAGCCTTAATTTATATCGCCATTGCCGTGCTAGGCGTATTCCTATTAGTCAACGAAGGTTTCACTAATAAGATCCTCAACCTCATGGCTGGCGGTTTCACCACCTTCAACGGCGTACTCGGTGTAATCAACGCTTACAAATATCGCAACAACAAAGATTTCCGCTGGAAATTCATGCTCGTTCTCACTGTCATCGAGCTCGCCGTAGGCCCATATTTCATCTTCGCATCAGACACCATTAATACGACCGGGTTCATTATTATGGGCGTTCTCACCACCGTAGCAGGTACAATTGAAGTAATCTCTGCCCTTACGATGGAAAATATCAAGGGTACAATTAAAGACGGTAAAGATATCGTCCACATCATCAAAGACAAACCAGATCAAGATAATTTCGGGCAATAACAACACGGCCCCACTGATGCGGGGCCATATTTTATTTCAAGAAGCCATTGATAATCTGGGCTTCGGCTTGCTCACGAGTAAGACCTAATGTCATCAACTTTGTTAGCTGCTCACCGGCAATTTTGCCAATGGCAGCCTCATGGATCAGCTCAGCATCCAAATTCTCAGCATTAAGAATTGGAGTAGCTTTGACTTTGGCGTCATCCATCAAAATCGCATCACATTCAGAGTGCCCACGACATCTACTCTGGCCGGTAATCTCGAGAGCGGTATTTTGGGCGGATTTATCTCTAACCACAGCTCTCGAAACAATATCAGCTGTAGAATCTTCACCAATGAGAGCAACCTGAATTTTACTATCCACAGTCTGGCGACCATGAGTAAATAGGCGCTCATTAATCTTAATTTTGGCGCCAGCCGCAAGCTCAGCAATAGTTTTGCGACTTGCCGAATCTACACCTTTGATTTGTTCCATCTCAAGCTCGGCTTCGGCGCCTTCTTCTAGATATAATTCAGTGGTTGGATTCAAAATCTTACCAGCGCCCGGGCCCATACCATAATGTTTCTCGATGTAACGAACGCGTGCGTTTTTGCCGACACGAAATACGTGCACACCGTTATGCATCGAATTATCTACGCCACAGTTATAAATGCCACAACCCGCCACAATCGTAACTTCGGCACCATCACCAATGATAAATTCATTATGCACGGTTTCTTTGTGTCCACTAGCATCGATAATTACCGGAATGTGCACGGCTTCATTTTTGGTGCCAGGTTGAATAGTGATTTTAAGGCCATTTTTATCTGTCAAAGAATCAACATTAATGTGATCAGAACTTTTACGACCAATCGACTTACCATTTAAGCGGAAGTTATAAGCGCCATCCGGCACACCAGTCACACCAGAAACTTCCTTAATTAGATTCTTTTCAATTTCATCCAGATTCATCATTTGATCACCTCCTTGAAGCTGCCATCGGCTTTGATTTTGCCATTTTCAATCACAATAATTCGATCCGCAATCTTCATCAAACGCTCTTGGTGCGAAATAATCATGGTGGTAGTTTTGGCCGCTTTGATATCTTGGAAAATTTTCACCAAATTATCAAAACTCCAGATATCGATACCAGCTTCCGGTTCGTCAAAAATCAAAAGTTTTGGCTTACGAACCAGCACCGAAGCCACCTCGATTCTCTTTAGCTCACCTCCTGAGAGAGAATTATTAACTTCGCGGTCCAAGTATTCTTCAGGATTAAGCCCGACCTTTAAAAGCGCATCAGAAATGGCCTTTTCATCTAGGTTTTCGGCATAAACCGTATCTTCGCCGGTTAAAGCCACACCTAAAAGGTCTCTAACTTTTACACCTTTAAAATGCACTGGTTGCTGGAATGACAAAGCAACACCAGCCTTAGCGCGCGCGGTAATATCGAGTTTAGTAATATCTTGGCCATCTAGCAAAATATGGCCACTATCTGGGTTTTTGATGCCCATCAGAAGCTGAGCCAAAGTAGATTTGCCGCTACCGTTTGGGCCAGTAATGACGACAAGCTCACCGGGATTCACAGAAAAGGAAAAATCTTTCAGGATCTCACGCCCGTCAATCTTAAAATTCAAATTTGTCACATCTAACATAGTAAAAAAATTATATCACAGCACATATACACAGGAAATTATTTATGCTATACTTTGCAAGGACATCAAACCAGGGAGGTGGTAAAATGCCCTACATTAAGAGATGGCATAAAGATAACGATGGTGCAATCATTGGAGATCTATATAACGAGAAAGGTTTGCCGCAAGGATTTTTCGTAATTCCAGACGCCGTAATCGATACAAACGAAGAAGGCGAAAGGATAGTATACAATCCTAAAAACAAAGAAAGAGCTTATCTCCTTATAGGCAAAGAAGTACCAATCGATCAAATTATGCTATAGCACTTTCGAAAAGCCCCGAAAATCGGGGCTTTTTGACGAAAAAAATTTATTATGCTAAGATTGTCCTATGCCGACTTAGCTCAGCTGGTAGAGCAACGGTTTTGTAAACCGTAGGTCGACGGTTCGATCCCGTCAGTCGGCTCCAATTTTTTTTTCAAAAAACTGGAGACCAGGCTTCGCCAACGGCTCCATAATAATTGCTCCAGAGGAGCTTTTTTTGTTGGGAACCGGGCTTCGCCAACGGTTCAAACCCGCTCAGTCGCTTATGCTTGCCTTTCCCCACCCCTTATGATACAATGCGGGCAAATCTAGGGAGTCTAGATTTGACCTTGTCCTTTACACTATGAGAGGAGTGGATTGTATGAAAACTATTATTTATGAAAATCCCCCTACCATCAAAGTGTGGGGGCTTGCATTTCCGAAACTTTTCTATAGATCTGAGGCCAACCGGCGCGACATCGCGGAAAAGTTTAGGCAATTTCTACAATCAAACGAAACAGTACTCCAGATCGCGGGTGACGTAAGGTTGTACGGGAAGGCTTACGGGCGCTACAACCGGCCAGACGGCGAAGATTTGTTAAGTTCAAACATTCGCGTCATTACTCGAACAGGCGACACATTAATCTTTACAGTCATCACCGGAAACAGGTTTATCGTTAACCTGAAAGATCGTAGCAATGATCTGACCAAAATGATTAACGATCTGGATTCTGGAAAAGGATTGAGTGATATTAGTCACCATTACTTAGCCGATCTCGGCGCAAGTTTGGCAAACCACAAAAAGCTATATCTTTAATCCTAGGCCCCTACGGGGGCCTTCTCTTTTTCTAGGTCAAATTGTGTTATAATGAGCTTATGGAAATCGTGTTAATTATTGTTGGGAGCCTAAACCTAGTTCTCCTATTTTTTGTCATCTTTAAAATTAGTAAATCAAAATCAGCAAATGTAGATCTTAAGCCTCTTGAAGAACGCCTAATCCGCGTCGAGGGAGAGGTAAATAAGTTAAATCCGGCCATCGACCGCAACTTCCGCGAAAACCGCAAGGAAATCGCCGAAAATTTGGAGCGTATCCAAACCGGTAACGAGAAAAAACTCGAAGAAATGCGCGAAACCGTGGATGAAAAACTTAAGGCTTCGGTTGAAAAGCGCTTCAACGAAAGCTTCAAATCTATTTCAACTCAGCTCACCCAGGTTTATCAGGGTCTTGGCGAGATGAAAAACATGGCCAATGAAGTCGGCGACCTCAAAAAAGTTATGGAAGGGGTCAAAACCCGCGGTATCTACGGCGAAGTTCAACTCGGCGCTATCATCGAGGACATGCTCAATAAATCTCAATACGAAGAAAACATCATCACAAAGCCAGGCTCAAATGACCGCGTTGAGTTCGCCATCAAAATGCCGGGCAAAGAAGATAATGTATTCCTGCCGATCGACTCAAAATTCCCAGTCGAGAATTATTCCCGCCTCATCGCTGCCTACGACGCCGGCAATAAAGATGATATTTTAAACTATCAAAAGGCCCTCGCTAACGATGTTAAGGAACAAGCTAAGAAGATTTCAACTAAGTATCTCGAGCCACCGATGACCACCGATTTTGGCATTATGTTTGTGCCAACCGAGTCACTCTACGCTGAAATCATCCGCATCCCAGGCTTATCCGATGAAATCCGTAAGAAATTCAGCGTAGCAATCGCCTCGCCATCCACCTTACCAGTGATGTTAAACGGCCTTGTGATGGGCTTCCGCACCCTTGCTATCGAGAAACGTTCTGCCGATGTTTGGAATACTCTTGGCGCCGTCAAAACACAGTTTAGTAAGTTCGGCGATCTTCTAGACGGTGTTCAAAAGAAACTCCAAGAATCAGCCAATAAGATTGAATCCGCTAAAACCACCTCGCGCCAGATCGAACGCAAACTTCGAGACGTAGAAGAATTACCAGAATCTGATTCCATCAAAATGATTGGTGAGATATAAAAAAGACCGGGCGTAAGGCCCGGTTTTTTGATTGTTTAGAATCCTCTAATTTGATCAAATGGGAAGAGGCGGAAGAAAACTGGCCCGATAATACGGCAATAAGGAATCGTACCAAGACCGTTGCGGGAATCCCAAGAATGTGAACCTTCGCGGTTATCACCAGATACGAACAACTCACCATCAGGGACAATCATATCGACTTCGCCAGAAATCGTGGTTTTAGGGCCACTCTCACCATCACGGTACTCGTCATCATAAACAAAGCCATCAGGATGTTCGGAATTATAAACTTTAAGAACACCGTCTTTTACCGTCACGCGCTCACCCGGAAAAGCAATCACGCGCTTAATGATGTATTGCTCATCGGTGTTGCTTGGAATATTACATGTCATTGGGTTTTCAACACCCTGCGCCTTGTATGAGCGCACAAGTTCTTTATCTTCAGCGGCAAAAACAATAATTTGGCCACGATCTGGCACATATTCATGTCCAGCCATATGAGCAAGCGACACAGCCAAACGATTCACGAGTACACGGTCGTTTTCATGCAAGGTATTTTCCATACTGCCACCAACCACGTTGTAAGAACGATAAACAAAAGTATCAAGAAAGATGGCGCCAAGCACCACGGCACTTACAAAAACAACTAAACTAAGGATATCCTTAAAAAGCGGGTGTTTTTGGAAAAAAGTCGGCTTCATAGCAACCATTATAACACTTTTTTGCTATAATATGATTATGGCTGATTTCATTTTCATCCGTAAATCTCGTAACATCGCAAGCTCGGCTTTGCATGTTTTTCTGAATATTTTGCTCGGCCTCGGCTCCGTACTGGTTACAATCTTTAGTGGCAGCCCACTTATCGGTATTATTCTGGTTATTGCATCAAAATGGCGCGTATTTGCTGTGCGCCCACGCTATATCTTAACCAACCTCAAGGCTAGCCTCGTAGATTTAATAGTAGGTGTTAGCATCGTTCTCCTCACTTATTACACCGGTACTTCAATCCTACCGGTAGACTTTATCCTGGCCGGTTTTTACTGTATTTGGCTAATCTTTATCAAGCCGCTCACATCCGAAAAGGCCAACCTAGCCCAGTCTCTAGTCGCTGTATTCCTTGGCATGTCTACGGCTACCATCGCCTCAGCAAGCCTAAACTCAATCTTAATCGTTTTAATTTCATTCTTTATAGGTTATGCTGCTGCCCGCCACGTACTCATTCAAACCAGCGACCACGATTTTTTGCTTACTACCCTCACCTGTGGCCTAATCTTCTCCGAAATCGCCTGGCTCTGCCATTCCTGGACAATCATTTACACCTTCGGCAACACTGGCATTCGCATCCCACAGCTCGCTATCATCCTCACGATCTTTGCATTCGTCTACAACAGCGCCCGCCAAGCCATCATCAAACACCAAGAAGATTTCAAATTTAAAGACATCGCCGCGCCAGTGACCTTTGGCATCATTTTAATTACGATTATCGTAATCTGGTTTAGTAACCCAATCTTTAATATTTAAAGCAAACTACAAAGTTTCGGTCCTCAACAAGTTCGAGGCCATTTTTTGCGGCAAAATCAATGATGGCTGAGTGCTGAGAAGTATCAGCTTCAAGGACTAAATATTTAGTGCGGCCTTTAGCCTGCAATATGAGTTTCTTAATCAAAAGAAGGCCGCCATCATCAGCGTAAAGCGCCTCATCCGGCTCATATTTTAATGAATCATCAAGCCAATTCCAAGATTTGTCTACATAAGGCAAGTTTGCCGCAATTACGTCAAAATTACCATCAATATTGTCTAACAAATCAGAAACTACGAAATTTACATTGACGCCAAGTTGATCGGCGTTTTTGATAGCAACAGCTGGCTCATGAATATCAGAAGCCGTCACCTCAGCCCGTGGGAGCTCTAAGGCTAGCGTAATTGCAATGCAACCAGAGCCAGTACCAACATCGAGAACTTTTTTAGGTTTAAGATTTAACACAAAATCAATTAGCTCCTCTGTTTCCGGGCGAGGAATCAATACAGAATTACCCACTATAAATTCACGACCATAAAAATCTTTATGGCCAAGAATATAAGCCAAAGGCTCACCAGCAGCGCGGCGTTTTAGGCCTTCATTGGCTTCCTTAGCTGCGGTTTTACTCAAAATATAATCACCATGCGTCACCAGCCACGAACGATCTAAGCTAGGATTAATCGCATTTAGCAAAATCAGCTCTGAGTCGGCAGATTTAAGCGTTGTTTTGGCCGCCGTCAGCCAAGAGTTCACGTTCATTTTTGATGAGTTCCTCAATCAAATCGTCAATATCGCCGTCCATCGCCGCGGTCACATTGGAGCGGGAATAATGGATACGGTGATCGGTAATTCTATCTTGTGGGAAGTTGTAAGTACGAATCTTTTCGCTGCGGTCGCCCGTACCGATGAGGGATTTACGAGCTTCGGAAGCGTTTTTGCGCTCTTCTTCTTTTTTGCGTTCAAGAAGGCGAGAACGCAGAATATTCATAGCTTTCACCCGGTTTTGCTGTTGCGAACGCTCATCCTGCATTGCAACTACAAGGCCAGTAGGAAGGTGAGTAATACGCACGGCAGAGTCGGTAGTATTAACGCCCTGGCCACCATGGCCGCCAGAACGGAAAATATCAATGCGAAGATCTTCTGGTTTAATCTCTAAATCGGTTTCAGATGCTTCTGGGAGTACGGCAACGGTAGCCGTAGAAGTATGAATGCGGCCCTGGGATTCGGTAACCGGCACACGTTGCACGCGGTGTACGCCACCTTCAAACTTAAGCTGACCGAAGGCGCGGTCACCACTAATTTTAAAGATAACTTCCTTCATGCCACCAGCTTCGTTTTCGTTCTGAGACATCAATTCTACTTTTAGCCCGTGACGTTCAGCATATTTTACATACATACGATAAAGTTCGCCCGCAAAAAGTGAAGCCTCATCACCACCAGCGCCAGCACGAATCTCAAGGATGGCTGGTTTATCATCGTCTGGATCACGCGGGATAGTTAGTTCTTCGAGCTTGGCATTTAGTTCGGCAATTTTAGCAGTCAAATTAGCAATATCATCTTTTGCAAGAGCACCGAGCTCTGGATCATCGGCAAGCTCTTTGGCTTCGGCTAGGCCTTGCTCGGCCTGGGCAATTTGGTCATAAGTAGATTTAATCTCAGTAAGCTCGGCCATGCGGCGCATTTTGGCACCAAAATTTGGGTCCGCGTGCGCATCGGCACTCATCATAAATTCTTGTAATTCATTAAATTCTGCGGCGTATTTATCCATAAAAATATTATACCATATCTTAAGCTAGGCGCGTGCCAGCGTCAAAAGTCTTGCTAACGTTTTTATAAACCGTCACGCTCTCGTAACGTGGCAGCTCGTCTGCTGTCACTGGTTCTAGTTCAGCAATCATTTTTTGCATCTCTTCCTCTGGAATACGGCGCTCACGGCGGCGGTTATTCTCTAAACATTCCTCCACCGGGGTATCAATAATAATCAAATTTATCGAATAAGTAGGGAATTTCTCAAAAAACCAATCGCGGTCCGCCCGGCGCGGGGAATTAGTATCAACGACGATATCGATCTGCTCCTTTTCGGCCACGCGAATTGCAATTTCAAAGGCTGCCCAAACTTCTTCCTCGTTTTTATGAATTAGCTCTGAGCCAAAAAATGCAGCATAAAAATCCTCGATCGATAGGTATCGAAGGTTGTTTTCTCGGGCGAAGCGCTTGGCGAATTCAGTCTTGCCAGCCCCCGAGAGTCCATGCATCAAATACATTTTTGCCATGCCAAAATTATAGCACGCCCGCCTGGAATTATGTTATAATATCTGCATGGATCTTTAGCTCAGTTGGCTAGAGCGTACGATTCACATTCGTAAGGTCACTGGTTCGAGCCCAGTAAGATCCACCATAAAGACGTGCCGCTAGGCCGTTTTTTTTTGCTACTAGTAACGTCTTTTCAAATCAATCTTGAAGTCCGGGCAGCCAATGATGCTCGCCATTGACTATTCGTCGCATTTATGCTATAATTATAAGATAAGGTTTTGCCTTAAATTTTAGGCCACCGGCCTTAAAACGGGAGGGTTTATGGTAACACCAAAAATTATCCAGTCAGTATTTGATCCTAAGATGGATCCACCGATTAACACTCGGGTACTGAGAGCAATTTATGAGAATATGGGAGTCGAATACTGCGAAATCGAAGATCGTTTTACCGCAGCACCAAGATTTAAGTGTTGGGGAATCTCGATTGAAGATCAGCACGACAAGGGAGAACCCGAGCCGCACTATATCTTAAAGGTTGGTGAAGGCGATTTTGAAGCCTACAAACCCACAGTATTATATGTAAGATATTGCGACAACCACTCGACAAAAACGCAAAAAGGAGTTGGTAAGATCAAATTGGACCCGGGAACTTGGAAGATCCGTGTATGGGCTTCAAAAAACTACCTGAACAAGGATATCGCGTTGGCGATTAACG